>CACZWF010000065.1 GCA_902784785.1 uncultured Bacteroidia bacterium | reverse complement strand
TCCTCTTTTACGGCCGTGTTTACGGATATGAAGATTACGGAGTGCGCCTGGAAGGCCCACGACGGCCAGCAGCCGGATGAGGAGTAGCTGGTAAATTCCCTGTTTATCGAAATGAATAGGCCCCTGCAGCCCTTATGGGTTACAGGGGTCTTACTGTGTAGGGGGAACTACCCGGGAACCAGCCCGGAACGCGCCACGCCATACCGTTGGCCGGCCGTTGAAGCTTTTTTGATTTCCTCTTTGACTCAGGCGCACACCCGCACGTAGGAAAGGATTCCGTCAACGTGTAACTGGGTGATGGCCGCTTTGCCATTGAAGATGCGGCCAACGGCCGTTCTTTAAAAATGCTTGGGCCCGGCATCCGCTGCGATAGCAACGCCGGACCTTTTCCTTTTTCCGGGCCAAAACGCACTGGGACAGCGCCAGGGCCATCTACAGTTCGATTTTCCGAAAATGCCAAAATGTAGGCACTATGTAGGCAACTTGCCGGTGTTTGAGGCCCTCCGGGCCGAGGGCGGCATCAGCCGCCGCGCCGGAGCGTCAGCGAGATGCGAAGCATCGATGCAGCGCAGGCGCCCGGGTTCTGCAAGCGAAGTGCAGCAGGTTCCGGCATTCCCCTGGGGGATGTCGCGCTAGCGACAGGGGGATAAGAGGGCTGTGCCGGGCCACGCCCGGCACATGCTCCACACGAAAAAAGCAGGCCTCAAGCCTGCTTTTTTCGTGTGGAGCATAGGAGAATCGAACTCCTGACCTTTTGAATGCCATTCAAACGCTCTACCAACTGAGCTAATACCCCGAATTGGACTGCAAAGGTACTACAATTTTTTGAATGTGCAAGGGATATAGGAATTTTTTCCTATAAGAACGCTATTTTTACAGCATTCGAGGGATAGGGCGCCATTCGGGCCTAGTCCTCCCGCAAGGCTTTGCGGCCGCCAAGGAGTTTATAGGCGGCAAGGGCGTAGACAACAATCAGCGCGGTGTGGACCAGCATTTTCAGCCAGAAGGAACCTTCTTTCAGAATCGCTTCGCCCGCAGACACAGCAGGGAACAAGCCATCCAGGGGTTGGGAAAGGGCGAACAACGCCAGCATGACGCAAATCACCGACGCCAGCCGCTTCCACTGATAAGGAATGGGGTAATATTTGGCGCCCAGGACGGCACTGATGAGGAACATCACCAGGTAACTGGCCAGGTGCCCCCAAGCCGCGGCATAGTAGGAATACATCGGCATAAAGATGACATTGATAAGGATCGTGACGACCAATCCGGAGGTGGTCACCCAAATCGCCATTTTCGTCTTGTCGGCCAGTTTGTACCACATAGAGACATTGAAATTCATTCCCAGAATCATATAGGCCATCAGCATAATGGGAACGATGGTCAACGCTTCCCGGAAATCCCGTCCGAGGATGAGCCCGATGACATCCAGGTAAAGCACCACCCCCAGGAATACCAGCCCGCAGAAGGCCGTGAACCAGTTCATCACCTTGGCATACAGTTGCGGAGAGTTCTTGTCCCCCGCCCGCTGGAAGAAGAAGGGCTCGGCCGCGAAGCGGAACATCTGGATAAAGAGATTCATGATGACCGCGAGTTTGACGCTGGCCTGGAAAAGTCCCAGGGACGCGCGCCAGGCTTCCGAGCCATTGTCGAAGAAACGGAAGAGCACCCGGTCCAGAAAATCATTGACAATCCCCGGAAGGGCGGCAATCATCAGCGGCAAGGAATACGCCAGCATCTGCTTGAGCAGCTTGCCATCCAGACGAAGGTTCATACGCAGCAGCGTGGGCAACATCAACAACGCGCACAGGACACTGCTGACAAAGATGGAAAAGATTACATAGTCGAAATTGGGCTGCTCGGACACAAAATAATAGATCCACTGCGGCTTCCAAGGCGACAGGAATAGGAACAGGTTGGCGCCCAGTTCCATAAAAATCTTGGCCGTCTTGATGAGGGCGAACTTGAGGGATTTGTGCTCGTGACGCAGTTTGGCAAACAGGATGGCCGTCACATTGTCCAGAAAGAGCGTCAGGCCCATAAAGAGAATGCATTTCTCAAATCCCGCATAGCCCAGGGCCCCGGTCAGCGGGCCCAGAAAGACAATCAGCAACGCCAAAAAGGCGGAATTGACCGCAAACACGCCGGCCAAAGCATTGGAAAACACTTTATCCGGGTCCGCTCCCTCTTTGCTGGCATAACGGAAACAGCCCGTTTCCAAACCCATCACCAACAGCACCTGCAACATCGCGATATAGGCGGACAACTCCGTCACGACCCCGTACTGTTCGGGAAGAAGCAGCCGCGTATAGATGGGGACAAAGAGGAAATTGACGATACGGGCGAGAATGGTACTCAACCCATATACTGCAGTCTCCCCCGCTAACTTTTTCAACGCATTGGCCATTTTATCTCAATTAAATACCATAAAAGAAGATGCTGCCAAACAACTTCAAATCTATTCTTCCGCAAAAATAAGGATTTTACGGGAGTTTTCCGCGATAAAAAGATTATCTTTGTACGATATATAATAAAGACTATGAATTTGCTCAAACCTATCCGCATCGACGACCCTCATTCGCGCAAAGTCTATATCGAAACCTACGGCTGCCAGATGAATTTCAACGACAGCGAAGTCGTTCTTTCGATTCTGCAAAAGGCGGGGTATCGCTACACGGAACAGATGGAGGAAGCGGATGTCATCCTGGCCAACACCTGTTCCATCCGGGACAATGCGGAACAGCGGATCCGAGGGCGGATTGAGCAATTCGCTTTTCAGAAGCGGAAACGGAAGGGAGTTCTTGTGGGCATACTGGGTTGTATGGCAGAACGGCTCAAAGAGGAACTGTTGGAAAACAGTACGGTCGATTTGGTCGTGGGCCCCGATTGCTACCGCCGCCTGCCCGAACTCTTGCAACTGTGCGAAGTAGAGGGCAAAGGCATCGACACCCTGCTCTCCCGAGAAGAGACCTACGCGGATATCGCGCCGGTCCGTCTGGACAAAAACGGGGTGAATGCCTTTATCTCCATTATGCGAGGCTGCAACAATGTGTGTTCCTATTGCGTCGTCCCCTACACCCGGGGCGTGGAGCGCAGCCGCGATTGCGGAAGCATCGTCCGGGAAGCCTGCCAACTGTTTGAAAACGGTTATCGCGAGGTAACGCTCCTGGGACAGAATGTGGATTCCTACCGTTGGACGGCGGGTGACGGGACAGTCGTGGATTTTGCGGACTTGCTGGAGCAAGTAGCGGCCGTCAATCCCCTGCTGCGCGTACGCTTCTCCACTTCCTACCCCTCGGACATCAGCGACAAATTGCTCGACGTGATGGCCGCTTATAAGAATATCTGCCACCACATCCACCTGCCCGTCCAGTCCGGCAGCGACCGGATGCTGGAAAAGATGCGCCGGAAATACGACCGAGCCTGGTACCTTGCACGCGTGCGGACCATCCGCGAGAAACTTCCTGATTGCGGTCTGACCACGGATGTCATCGCCGGATTCTGCTCTGAAACGGAAGAAGACCACCAGGACACCTTGCGTCTGATGGAAGAAGTGGGGTTCGACTCCGCGTTTATGTTCCAATATTCGGAGCGGCCCGGAACGCTGGCGGCCCGCCATTACCCCGACGACGTGCCCCCCGAGGTCAAGACCCGTCGGCTCAATGAAATCATCGCCCTGCAAATGCGCAAGAGCGAAGAACGCTATGCCGCCCTGGTCGGGACCGTCCAGACCGTGCTGATTGAAGGACCGGCCAAGCGGGGTGAAGGAAGCCTTTGCGGACGCGCGTCCAACTATATGATGTGCGTTTTCCCCGGGGACGGGCACAAAGCCGGCGAATATGTCCGCGTGAAAATCAAGGCAGCCACGCCCGCGACGCTCATCGGAGAAATTGAATAAAGGATGAAGAGATTTCGTATTTTGCTTTCGTTTCTGCTGGTCTTGATGGGCCAGCAAGCCGGCGCGCAGTTTTATCTCAACGGGGAAGACCCGGGCGGATTGCGCTGGCGCAGCATCGAGACCCCCACCTACCGTTTCATTTTTCCGGAAGGCATCGATTCGCTGGCGCGGGAATATGCCCGCATTATGGAAATGACGGCCCCCGCCGTGGGTCGTTCGGCCGGGGTCCGGCCGGGGGGCTGGCAGTGGGGAGGCAAAACTGCCGTCATCCTGCACAACCAAATGGCCACCTCCAACGCCACCGTGGTATGGGCCCCCAAACGCTTGGAAATTTACACCAATCCGCAGGCGTACGACCCGGAGCCTATGCCCTGGATCACCAACCTCGCCCTCCACGAGCAGCGGCACATCTGTCAGATGCAGATGGGCTACAAGGGCCTGCACCGGGTGTTGAGTTATATTCTGGGAGAAATGTGGCCGGGAGCCTGCGCCGGCATCTATGCCCACAACTCCTGGCTGGAAGGTGACGCCGTCATCTCCGAAACCGCCCTATCACGCAGCGGACGCGGCCGCACCGCCGATTTCCTCAATTATTATATGATGTCCTTCGACCAGGGGAAATGGCGGAAACTGGGGTCTTGGAAGGCCGGCTCGGAACGCTTCGACTTTCCGGACCATTATGCGTTGGGATATCTCTATTATAGCGGTATGCGCGCCTTCTATGGGGAACCGATGGTCAGTGCCAAATTCATCGAACTTGCCGGGAAACGGCCTTTCGGGCTCATCAGCAACAAACGGAGAACCATTCGCAACATTACGGGAAAGACGCCGGGGAAAATTTTCCCGGACATCGCCCGCAAGACCTATGAGATTTGGGCGGAGAACGCCCTTGCCCGAGGCCCCTACACACCGACCGACACCCTCACCGGACCGCATTGGTTCGATACGGACTACCACCATCCTTTGATTCTCGAAGACGGGATTTATGTCACCAAACACGACAAATCCCGCACACCTACCCTGATTCGCATCGACAGTACAGGTCGTGAGCATTTCATCGGATTCAGCGCCTCATCGGCCAGCTGTCTGCACCCGTCGCACGACGGGAATCGCATCTGGTGGAGCGAGACGGTGACGGACGCACGTTGGACGATGGCCAATTACAGCATCATCCGTTATCGGGATATCATTCGGAAGAAGGGAAAGTTGAGACTCGGTCCGGCCTGTGACTTGACGCGCAAGACACGTTATTACAACCCTTGCCCGTCCCACGACGGACAGCACTTGGCGGCCACCGAGCATCTGACGGACGGACGCACGGCCATCGTCATTCTTTCCACGGAAGACGGTAGCATCTGCCAACGATTGATGGCCCCCGACAGTCTGCAAGTGGTGGATGCCACCTGGTTGGAAGAGGAATTGTTCGCCAGCGGCATCTCCCCGCTCGGATTCAGCATCTACAAGGTTGAGCGGGAAGCGAAAGCCCCCCAGGCCGGCTGTGGCATGAAAGCCTCCGGCTCGATGGAGGCGGCGCCCGCCCGGTGGATTTGCCTGCTGACCCCCCAGCCCGTCAAAATCCACCATCTTGACGGAGACGAGGGAATGCTTCGTTTTTCCAGCGACCGCAACGGCAGCGACGAGTGGTATGAATTCGACCCGGTATCCAAAAGACTGTGGCAGATGACCTCTTTGCGTTACGGCGGAGAAGGCTTTGAAGAATCCCCCTACGACGGCCGCGTGTATTATTCGCTCAACACCCTGCGCGGACAGATGCTGGCTTCCACACCGATGGACAAATTGACTCGGAAGGAAGTCTCCTTTGACGACATTTACCACTACCCTATCGCGGATTCCCTCTCCCAACAAGAGGCAAGGTTGGCCCAAGCGGAAACGGGCAAAGTAGAGGTGGAGATGGCCCAAGCGGAGGCGGAACAGGCCCAAGCGGAAATGGGTACAGGAGAAGCGGACGGTGGCCAGGTCCCCGAAGGAAGTACGAGCGAGGTGCTTTCAGAGTCCAAACGTTACAGCAAGTTCGGCAATCTCTTCCATTTCCACTCCTGGGCGCCTTTCTACGCCAATGTGGACAACATCAAAGAGATGAGCTACGACCACTGTTACGACCTGGTCGGTTTGGGTGTGTCGGGTTTTTCTCAAAACGAGCTGGGAACCGCCACGCTGACCGGCGGATACTGCGCCCACATAGACCCCTATGACCAGAAAAATAAATCCTGGCGGCATAGCGGCCACCTCCAATTCACTTATTCCGGCTGGTATCCCGTCATCGAATGTAAAATCGATTTCAACGACCGGGCGGCGCGGATGACGACACAGGATGTTTATACCGCCAATGGAGAAACGGGATATTATGCCTCCAGGAGCCGAGCCAGCAAACTGCCTTACCTGAAAGGATCGTTGAGTATTTATATTCCGCTTCGCTTCACCCGCAGCGGATGGTCATACGGCTTTATCCCCCGCCTCAATTACAGTATTTCCAACGACGCGTTCTCACCCCACCTCGACATCTATTGGGCGGAATTGGACGGAACAAGCGTTTTCTGGGGCAGAAACGACCATTATTTTGACATCATCAGCCCCCGGGCCAATCAGACGCTGTCGCTCTTCTTGAGGGGTTATGCGATGATGGGAACGGCCGAAAGCGCCGTTTATCCCCGCTGGGGAATCGGAGCGGAACTGGGCGGTGCCTTCCCCTTTTGGTACCCGTTGTGCAATCCTGTCGGATATGCCTACCTCTATGGTTATACGCCCGGTTTTTTCTCTTCGCACGGGCTCAAATTGACGGCCAAATACCAGCAGCAATTCCGCCACAAGAACACTTTCTTTTATACCACGATGACCAGCTCCTTGCCGCGCGGCTTTGAGGACAGCGAATTTCTCAGTAATTATTATTCCATGTTTTCGGAGAAAAGCGTGCGTGTCAGCGCGGAATATGCCATGCCTTTCTATATCGGAGACCCTTGTTGGGGCGATTTCGTGAGCATTCGCCGGATGGTGCTGACCCCACATTTCGACTACACCCGCATGAACGGATATAATCAGAAATGGGATGCCACCGACGGAGAGCTGTGGTCCGTGGGAGCCAGTCTGGCTTTCGATTTCCGCAGCCTGTTCTGGATGGCCATTCACCCCACGCTGGGCGTCACCTTCTCCTACAACGGTGGCGCGATGGCGGAATACTGGCGGGCCCAAGGTGCGGACATTCCCAAATTTTTCGTCGGGCCGGTGATTTCCTTCGCGTTCTGATAATTGCGCAAGTTTTTTACGAAAGTTTGTCGCTGCAAAGAAAAATCCTTACCTTTGGTAGAAATAACACCTATTAATATTATGAAAGAGAAAATAGCCAAGAAATTCCAGGAGCAGTTCGGCTGCGAAGGAGACTTTTTCGCCTCTGCGGGGCGTATCAACCTGATTGGAGAACATACTGACTACAATGGTGGTTATGTATTCCCGGGCGCTATCGACAAAGGCATCATCGCGGAAATCAAGCCCAACGGGACGGACAAGGTTCGCGCCTTTTCCGTGGACATCAATGAGTATGTCGAATTTGGTCTGAACGAAGAGGACGCTCCTTCCCAGAGTTGGGCGCGCTATATCTTCGGTGTCTGCCGCGAGACCATCAAACGGGGATTCGTCGTCAAAGGTTTCGACACGGTCTTCGCCGGGGATGTTCCTCTTGGTGCCGGCCTTTCTTCTTCCGCCGCGTTGGAGAGTACTTTCGCCTATGCGGTGAATTATCTCTTCAACGAGGAGAAAATCGACCGCTTCGAATTGGCTAAAATCGGGCAGTCCACCGAGCACAACTACTGCGGTGTGAAATGCGGCATTATGGATCAGTTCGCCTCCTGCTTCGGCAAAAAGGGCGCACTCATCCGCCTGAACTGCAAGACTCTCGAATACAAATACTTCCCCTTCGACCCCAAAGGCTACAAATTGGTGTTGATTGACTCTTGCGTCAAACACGAATTGGCTTCTTCCGCTTATAACAAACGTCGCGCTTCCTGCGAGAACGCCGCTGCGGCCATCCGCAAGAACCACCCCGAGGTGGACTTCTTGAGCGATGCCAAGCGCGTATGGCTGGATGAGGTTCGGGCCGAGATTCCCGAGGAGGACTTCCTGCGGGCAGAATATGTCATCGGCGAGGTGCAGCGCGTACTGGATGTGTGCGACGCCCTGGAAAGAGGGGACTATGAGACGGTCGGAGAGATGATGTACCAGACGCATTTCGGCCTGAGCCGTCTGTATGAGGTTTCCTGCGAGGAGCTTGACTTCTTGAACAAGTTGGCGCGCAAATGCGAGGTGACCGGTTCCCGCGTGATGGGCGGCGGCTTCGGCGGTTGCACCATCAATCTGGTCAAGGATGAGTTGTATGACAGTTTCGTCAAGACAGCCATCGAGCAGTTCACCGCGAAGTTCGGTCACGCTCCCAAGGTTTACGATGTCGTCATCTCCGACGGTGCCCGCAAGTTGTAGACTCCCTCGACGCCCACTCAAGCGTAAAGTGTTATCGCTTGAATATTAACCACTTACAAAAATGCTCCCTTTCAAAACGAGGGGAGCATTTTCAATAAATCGCTGTTATACAACGACTTCCACTTTACGGCAAATTTCGCGAATTGTTAATCGTTCTCACGCTCGGGGGGGGTACTCCCGAAAAGGCGCTCACTTCATAAAAAATGTCGTGCAAGCCGAGCTAAAAGCAAATTCACTTGCTTTTCCGAGGCGCAGCCGACATTGCCGTGAAACGGAAAAGTCCGTTCGCACTTCTTTTCGGAAGATTTTTACCCTCGCTTGTACAAGCTAAAAAGACGCCATCAGGCGTCGCGACGCAGTGTGCGAGATTTTCGCAGAAAATTGAGCCACGAGGTCGCCCGCCGAGAGCGAAGCGGAGGCGGCATTCCCCTGGGGGATGTCCGAAGGACAGGAGGATAAAAAACAAAGGGTTGGCCAAATCTTTTGGTCAACCCCATGTTAAGGAATGCGGCAGCGACCTACTCTCCCACCTGGTGGGGCAGTACCATCGGCACTGGCGAGCTTAACTGCTCTGTTCGGAATGGGAAGAGGTGGG
>CACZWF010000064.1 GCA_902784785.1 uncultured Bacteroidia bacterium | reverse complement strand
AGCTATTTTTTTGAAGCAGTTTCAGGCTGCTCAAACCCTGACCAACAGACATAAAAAGAGGGTGACTATCAGCCTTTCGACTTTTTAGTCACCCTCTTGTGCGGAAGGCGAGACTCGAAAGCAATTGTTAGAACATTGATTATAAAGTAATTATAAATCCAAATACTACACTGGTGTAAAATAGGTGTAAAAATAAATGCTTTCGAATGCGCTTTATTGCTGCTTCTTTTTAGGGCATTCGTACAGATTTCACTTCTTTGTTTCTGCTTTTCATAGTACCAAGGATGTACTGAACAAAATGATATTTTTCGGCAATTATTTTGATTTTTGCCGAAAATGATATATATTTGCGCCATCATGAAAGCAACAGAGCTCATACTTCAGTTTGCCGAATCAGAAGGCGGGATTTTCCGGAAGAGCGAACTTATGTTGTGGATGAGAAGGACACCCTTCTCGCCAGCATACATAGCACTCGCCTTGAGCCGGATGGTTAAAGCCGGCGCTTTGGCCAAAGGAGAATGGGGGCAGTATCTTGTATCGGACAAAAAAAAAGAATTCATTCCAAATTTGGACACCCTTTCCCGCAAAATCGCAGCATTCTTCAAAGAAGAGTTGCCCTTCACGCGCTATTGCCTATATGAGGGTGAATGGATCAATCCGTTTATGCACCATATCGCAGGTAATCGCCTTCACTACTTGGAAGTAGAACGAGACGCCATGGACTCGGTCTTTGATTTATTATCCGCTAAGGGGTATGTCGTATTCTTGCATCCTGACCGGGATTTCATGTACCGTTATGTCGACATACACAATGATGCGGCCATTATTATCAAACCCTTCATCTCAGAGTCGCCGGTCATCCATATCAATGACATACCCTGTCCCACCCTGGAGAAGATGATTGTAGACATAAGCAAAGACCCTGATTTTGATTACCTTCAAGGAATGGAATACATTCGCGTATTGCATAATATCAAGGAAGAATATAGAATTAATAAATCAAGGCTTCTACGCTATGCAGCACGCCGTAGCGTCCGCGAAGAAATGAAAAAAGCGCTAGAGGAATCCGAACATGATATCGACTGAATCACTTACCGCCGAATGGATTGAAGCCGTAAGCAAAGAATTAAAATACCCGGACAAGGGTCTGCTGGAGAAAACCATCCGGGCACTCTCCCTGCTGGAGTTGCTGGTAAAGTCAGGTTGCCCGCTCTGTTTCAAGGGAGGTAGCGCCTTGCTTCTTCTACTCCGGAACACGCTTCACAGGATTTCTATAGATGTTGATATTATCTGCCCTCCCGGTACGGATATTAATCAGTATCTGGATAAATTGCAGAACTATGGTTTCACTCGCGCCATTCCGACTGGGACAGAGCATCCCGGCAGAAACATTCCTGTCAGTCATTCAAAGGTATTCTACGAAATCGCCTACAAGCCCACTTCAGTCGAGAGTGAAGGCTACATCCGTCTTGATGTTTTGTACGAAAACATTCCATACAGCAAGACAGAGATGGTTCCCATTGAACATTCTGTCCTCAAAACTGAGGGCGAAGCAGTAATGGTTCAAGTCCCCACAAAGGAAGACATTCTCGGGGACAAACTCACGGCCTTTGGCCCCAACTCTATCGGCATCCCCTACGAAAAACGAGGTCGCAACTGCTCTTTGGAAATAATCAAACAACTTTTTGATATTGGCCGACTCTTCGACAACATTCAGGACTTTAACCCTGCCTACGAATCTTTCAAAAATGTATCTTCCGTAGAATTGGGTTATAGGGGGCTTGAGGGGCAAATAGACAAATATTACGAAGATGTCCGACAAACTGCCACGTGTATCAGCACCCGTGGTCTTGGCGGTGAAGGAAACTTTTCAGAAATCAGCCAGGGGCTCTCGCGCATCAAATCTTTTATGTTCCAGAAAGCCTATCTGATTGAGTCCGCTATCACCGATGCTGCAAAAGCAGCCTACTTGACAACTTGTTTTCAGTGTGGTCAGACAGCCATTGTGAAATATGCCGGTCCGGACTCCATAACCACAGACATCCCTGTTCATTCTCCGTTGCATCCCCGCCTCCGCCGTCTCAAGTCCAGCAATCCCGAGGCGTATTTTTACTGGGTAAAAACAGGAGAACTGCTGGAGGGACTTTCTTCCTGCGAGTGATATATTAAATTGTTCCGAATATTGGCAAAATTGCCCAACTCTGGGCCAAATCGAAGAAAAATTTACCGTTTTGGCCCAAAAGTCGGCAGTTTTTCGTCATAAGCATTAATTTAATCCGCCACGAAGACGCAAAAACCATCGTTCATGGCGGAATAATTTTCAAGTAATTTCGGTCGCCGTCGGCGACCGATTTGTATGCCTTTTCTTGCTGCTTCGTCTCTGACAAAACATTAGAATTTGTTCATGTGGGATTGCAAGCGTTTTCTATTTGACCTTCAGATAAAAATTCTTAACTATTGCATAATTGACAATTTGTTGTAACTTTGCCACTTAGATTTTTATAGAAAGAAAAACGCATCAGATATGAGAGCCTTCCATAACACATTTCATCCTTCCAGGGCAATAGCGGCAATCTCTTTTATCTTGCTCCTCTTCAGTGCCTGCAACGGCAAGGTTGATCAAGACCTGATTGGGAACGAGCCGATAGGTACTGAAACATCCGTGACGGTGGGTTTCTATAAGGTTTCCGCCGTGAGCGTTGTACTGAAGGGCAAGGCGAACCCGGGTCCTGCGGTTTCGTCGAATCTGACCTTGGGATTCCAGTATATGAAAGATGCCGAGCAGTTGGCACCCGCTTCCAAGGTCAACGCGACCGGCCACGATAGGGATTATAATTATTCGGTTATCCTTACCGGTTTGGAGCCTGAAACCGTTTATTCTTTCCGTAGTTTTGTTACGCAGGATGGCAAGGACACTTACGGGGATATGATGTCTTTCACAACAAAAGACATTGCTTCCATGTTCGGTACGCTGGACGCCAGTGCTGTTACGGCTTATAGCGTGACCTTGAACGGTAAGTTGGATTTGACGGATGTCCAGTATGAAGATATTGACTACGGTTTCTACTGGGGGACTTCAGAATCGGCACTCAATACTTACGCCAAGGGTGGAACTATTGCTGAAAATGCCTATTCCGCATCGCTCACCAACCTCTCTTCGGTGACACAATATTGGTACAAGGCGTATCTGAAACTGGATGAGCAGACTTTCGAAGGAGACGTCAAAGCCGGAACAACCCTGTGGAATCCCGTCACGGAGGTTACGCTGGACAAGACTGAGTATGTATTCCATACGATTGGAGCAAGCCTGACTTTGTCACCCACGATTTCTCCTTCAGACGCCTCGGACAAGAGCATCTCTTGGAAGTCCTCCGACGAGTCCGTCGCTACGGTGGACCAGAATGGCAAGGTAACTGCAAAAGGCAACGGCACGACGAGCATCATCGTCACGACCACTGACCAGTCCAAGACGGACACCTGCAAGGTAAGGGTCGCCCAATGGGTCACGGGCATCACGTTGGACAAGACCACGCTGACGCTCAACGAGGGGCAGACGGCAACGATTTCAGTGGCATCCATTACTCCTGATAATGCGAACGACAAGTCTGTCATCTGGTCATCTGATAACACTTCCGTGGTCACGGTAGATCAAAGCGGCAAAGTGAAGGCCGTCTCCAAAGGAACGGCTTCCATCAAAGCGACGGCCAAGGACGGCAGCGGAGTGTGCGGGAGTTGTTCTGTCGCGGTGCTTCCATCTGGCACCGTAGACCTGGGCTTGAGTGTCAAGTGGGCCGCCTGCAACCTGTGTGAGTCCGGGTTCGTCAGTTCTCCCGAGAAATACGGCGACTACTACGCTTGGGGCGAGACAGAGCCGTATTATACGGAGGGGAATAGTCAGGACAATCCTTGCAGCAGTTGGCGTTCCCGTTCGAATCCTGCGATTACAGGCTATAATTGGTCTTCTTACAAGTGGTGCAACGGTTCGTCCAGCACTCTCACCAAGTACAATCACAAGAGTGGTTACGGAAGCACTGTCGACAACAAGACCGTCCTTGAGGCCAATGATGATGTTGCCCACGCGAAATTAGGCGAGAGTTGGCGTATGCCGACTGAGGCCGAATGGGCTGAATTAAGGAATAAGAATAACTGCACTTGGACCTGGACCACAAACTACAACGGGACCGGTGTGGCCGGCTGTATTGTCACTAGTAAGAAAGAGGGCTGCACGAACAAGAGCATCTTCCTTCCCGCCGCTGGCGGCCGGGTCGATACCGATCTCGACGATGTCGGTTCCTACGGCTTCTATTGGTCCTCTTCCCTCGATACGAACAACCCGAGCCGCGCGTACCTCATGTACTTCTATTCAGACGGTGCCAACAGGTTTAACAACGACCGTTGCTTCGGGTTCTCTGTCCGACCCGTTTCAGAATAATAAAGGACGGATAGAGCACTCGAATGACATGCCCCCCGAAAGTTAGACAAAAACTTTCGGGGGTTTATTATGCCAAAGAAGTACACTTTTAAAGAACGCCTCAAAATTGTGGTGTAAAATAGGTGTCAAATAAGAATAGGACTTACATACAGATTTCACTTCTTTGCTTTTCATGGTACCAGGGATGTACTGAACAAAATGATATAATTTTTGGGTTAAGGGACTTATGGGATAATTCGTCCTTCTGTCAGCTCGCGGGCAAGGATATCATAGACATACGCGGTGCTCTGGGAGAAAAGACCCGTTCCAAGGTCCAGTATTTTTTCGTAGGTGTCTGAGTTATACACCAGTCCCAAGGCTTCCGCCATTGCAATTTTGCGGTCTTCCATCAATTTGAGGACAAGGTCCTTGACCAGTTCCTCAATCATGAACTGTTCCTTGCTCATAGTTTCTTCAGAAATTGGACGGACCTCTCCGTTGCAAAGAAATATTGATAAGTGATACCTTCCTTATATTTCAACTCTTCCAGGAAGGTCTCAATAGTAATTATTCCAGCCAGCAGCCGGCGGATTTGATAGCCCACATCATCATTGGCAATGGGACCATGAACGATATCGAAATCGTGAATTTGCGTACGGGTGTCGTTCTTACGGTTTGTAAGGACGAAATCAGCCCACTCTTTGGAATATGACTCGAAATCCTTGATGCGCATACCTGCCTCACGAGCCGCCTTCTCGTCAAACTCAAACGAAGATACGACTATTTCCCCACCATACAGCCTTGCCCGTCTATTTCCCATCCGTTCTGCCTGCTGCTTGTTGGCCGTCAGATAGAATCCAAAGCCGAAATCCTTCCCTACGCTGGAACGCGAGAGGTCAATGGTCTCAATGTCTACATTGGAGCCGTGATAAAGAATCATGATAAGGCTCCTCCATTGTTGTGGCACAGAAGTGCCACATCCTTTACGACATCGTCAAAGGATAGTGTATGTTCCACATCATAGAATTCGTCCAGAAAGTCAATTCCCTTGTAGAGGGCTAGATAGCGATATGCCTGTGGCGTGGTCAACCCATACCGCTCGGCAAAATCACTGATAATGGCAACGATATATGAAACTTTCCTATCCATACCGGGCAAAGGTACAAAATCCAATTCACTTAGCCAAAAATTTTCTGGAAGCCCGAAGGACAGGGGTTAAAGCACAAGAAAGGTAAGTTGAACGCCTCGCGCATATCTTTTTTCTGGCGCAAGACACATTGCATATCAGTAGTTCTCCTCAAATGATGTGTAAATTCCGATGCCGCTACAGGCCCGTAGAATGGCATCTCGCTGCACACACCTGCTTCGCAAAGGGGATGTGCGCACGGCACCAGCCCCACAGGGCTTTCTGCGTGAGTGTCACTTCACACATCGTTTGACGAATACATTGGGATGGATGCTCGGGCCGAAAAGTCCCCCGAAAGGAAGTGCGAACGGACTTCTCTTATGAAGTGAGCGCCCTTTCGGGGGCAATAGGCCCGAGCGTGCAGGATTTTGTGGTGTAAAATAGGCGTAAAATAAGAAATACAGGTGTAAAATTAAGTGCTTTTGTATGCTTTTCCTTTCTTCTTAAAAAAGCAAAAATCGGCCGCAGAACGCACTAGGGAAGCGAATTTAAAAGAAAAGAGGAGTTATTTCTAACTCCTCTCGGTGCGGAAGGCGAGACTCGAACTCGCACAGGAAAAACTCCCACTACCCCCTCAAAGTAGCGCGTCTACCATTTCGCCACTTCCGCGATTGGGACTGCAAAGATAAGCGACTTTTTTCAATACGCAAAATTTTTTGCGGAAAAACTGTTCCAAACACGCCGATAAGCCTCGAAAATTCTAAAAATTGCGTATCTTTACCATTCTAATATGAAAGAACGCTGATGAAGATGAAACGGATTATTGGAACATTGCTGGCTATATGCCTGATAGGCGGAGCAAATGTCGCGGCGGAAAGCCGTACGTTCGAATTGGGCAAATGGATTGAGATTGAGCATTCCATTCTCAAAAATCTCTATTCCTCCTATGTGGACACCATCCCGACCGAAAGGATGATGAAGGCTGGCATCACGGCCATGCTGGAGCAGTTGGACCCCTATACTGTCTATGTTCCCGAAGAGAATAATGCGGATTTCGAACTGATGATCTCCCATTCTTACGGGGGAATCGGTGCTATCATCCACAAAGTTCCCGGGGAAAACGTCATCATCAACGAACCTTACGAAGGCTCTCCTTCTGACCGTTCCGGCCTGCAATGCGGCGACGAGATTATCGAAGTGGACGGTTTTCCTGTCCTGCCCCTGACCGCCAAGGAATCCACCGACCGGATGAAAGGGCAGCCGGGTACCAAGGTGGTTTTCAAAGTCAAGAAAGTCCGCACCAACAAGATTGTCAACATCACGGTGATTCGGGAAAAGATTCACCTCCCCGACATCCCCTACGTCGGAATGTACAACGATACGACCGGATATATCACCCAGACGGGATTCACCTCGGGCGTGGCGCAGGAACTGAAAAAGGATATCCTCGCCCTCAAGAAAAAGGGTATGAAGCATCTGGTGTATGACCTGCGCGGCAACGGCGGCGGACTGCTCAACGAAGCGGTGGATATCGTTTCCCTCTTTGTCCCCAAAGGCTCGCTGGTCGTGACCGCCAAAGCGTATGGCGACGACGATGCCGCCGAATACCGGACAACACTCGAACCGATTGACACAAAACTGCCTATCACGGTACTGATTGATTCCGGTAGTGCGTCCGCCTCTGAAATCGTGGCCGGCGCCTTGCAGGACTTGGACCGCGCTACCATTGCCGGCAAACGCTCTTTTGGAAAAGGTCTTGTCCAGCACGTGATGCCCGTAGCCTATAACGGCCAACTCAAAGTGACGGTCGCCAAATACTACACCCCCAGCGGCCGCTGCGTACAAGCCATCGACTATTCCCATCGCAACGAAGACGGCAGCGTGGGACAGATACCCGACTCGCTTACCCACGTTTTTTATACGACCAAAGGTCGTCCGGTACGGGATGGCGGCGGCATCACCCCCGATGTAGAGCTTCCCGAGCCCGAATATAGCCGGTTGGTCTATTCCATGGTCCGCAACGGTATCATCGACGACTATGTCATGTACTACGTCCGTTCGCACGAGAGCCTGCCCCGTTTGGAGAAATTTCATTTCGGCGAGGAAGATTTCGAAGACTTCGTACAATTCGCCAAAGAAAAGAAATTCGATTTCCGTTCGTCCGCCAGCGCCCTGCTCGACCAGATGCGCGAAGCCCTGAAAAAAGACGGAATGGCCGAAACGGCCGCCGCAGAAATGGACGCGCTTGAGAAAGTGATCAAGCTGGACAAAGAGCAGTTCATCCGGCTCAAAAAGGACGAACTCATTCCCTTTATTGAAGAAGAACTGGCTGTCCGCTACTATTACCAGAGCGCCGGCGTCCAGATTCGCCTCCGCTATGACAACGCTCTCAAAAAATTGATTGAAAAATGAAAAAGATTTCCTATTTCCTGACGCTGGCGCTGACCGCCATTTGCCTCAACGCCTGCACCTGCTCCCATAAAACGACTGAACAAAACAACGATAACGAAACAATTATGGAACCGATGTACGACATCAACACCACGATGGGAACCATCCGCGTGCAACTGTATGCAAAAACCCCAAAACACAAACAGAACTTCGAGAAGCTCGCCGCAGAAGGCTTTTACAACGACATCCTGTTTCATCGGGTCATCAACGGCTTTATGATTCAGAGCGGCGACCCCTTGACCAAGGACCCGGCCAACGCCCCTATGTTCGGAACCGGCGGTCCCAGCTATACCGTTCCCGCTGAATTCGTCCCGGAATACCGCCACTTGAAAGGCGCCCTCGCCGCCGCCCGCAAAGGCGATTTCGTCAATCCCACTAAAGCTTCTTCCGGTTCCCAATTCTACCTGGTTCAGGACGAAAGGAACTGCGCCCAACTGGATGGACAATATACCGTATTCGGCCAGACCGTGGAAGGCTTGGACATCATCGACAAGATTGCGGCCGTAGAGACCAACGAACGTGACTGCCCGCTCGAACCCGTCCGTATCATTTCCATCGTGAAAGTGGTTCCTGAAACCAAAGCGGCTGCCGACAGCACGGCCGTGGCGGACACCACGAAACAATAATTTCACTCAAAACGGAACTACCGCAACAGCGCCTTGGCGTTGGCGATGGCTTCATCCGTAAGGGTGGAGCCGGATAGCATGCGCGCCAATTCAAGGACACGTTCTTCGTCGGAAAGACGCTGCAAGCCGGAAACGGCCTTGCGGGTATCGGGATTGAAATGAACCCATCTTGTCGGCCACGCTGCCGCTGACGCCACTGTCGATTTCATCAAAAATCATCGCCGGCATCGCCGTATAGCGGGCCATCCGGTCTTTAAGACAAAGCATGATGCGGGAAACCTCACCGCCGGAAGCGCATTTGGACACTTCGACCGGGGCCTGACCGTTGGCGGAAAACAGAAATGCCACCTCATCCTTGCCTGTGGCCAAGATATGGGAAACGGCCGAGGCGTCCTGCCGGTCAGACGCTCCCCTCTCCGTCACTTGTACTTCAAAGATGGCATACGGAAGTTCGAGGGAACGTATCGACTCCGTTATGGCCTTTGAGAGCGGTCCGGCAGCCCGGACACGGGCCTGATGCAGCCGCTCCGCCGCAGCCGCCAGTTCATTCGCCGACTTCGCCTCCTGCTTGCGCAGGGCATTCAGTTCGATTTGCAAGGCACCGTCATCCGAGAGTAACGCGGAAAGGGAATCGCGCAGGGCAATCAGGTCCTTCACTTCTGCGCATCGATACTTGGTCAGCAGACCCTGCAAGAGGGAAATCCGCTCCTGCACAAATTCCAGTCGACCGCCATCCGCATCAAACGCACTGTTGGCCTGATCCAATTCGGCCAGAATATCATCCAACTCGATGCGCGCTGATTCTAAACGTTCTGCGAGCGCTTCGAACTCCGGGAAATACTTGACCAGACGGTCCAGTTCCTTACCCGCCGTGCGCAAACGCGTGTCCAGCGAGCCGGAGTCACCGTATCCACCGACTCCCTCGGCGCCCAGCGCCGAAAGGGCCCCGCAGAGGGCATCCTTGATATGTTCCGCATTGGCCAGTTTCTTCTCTTCTTCCTGCAATTGCTCCAGTTCCCCCTCCTTGAGCGCGGCCGTGGTCAAGCGTTCCAGCACAGACTGGTTGTAATCCCTTTGCTCGTCCGCCGAAGCGATACGTTGCTCCAGGTCTGCGATTTGCGCGCACAAGTCCTTGTGACGGCCATACAAATCCGCCACTTCAGCCAGATGTTCCGCATCATCCGCAAAATAGTCAAGTAGCGAGAGTTGGAATTTCTTGTCGTTGAGCAACAGATTCTGGTGCTGAGAATGAATATCGATCAAATAGCCGGCAATCCGCCCCAGAAAGGCGGCTGAGGCAGGACAATCATTGACGAAGCAACGGGAACGTCCGCTGCGGGAAAGCACCCGGCGGACGATGAGACTGGAAGGATCCCACTCGGCGTCCTCTTCTTCAAAGAGGGCTTTCAGCGCAGGATTGGGATGGGAGAACTCGGCCTCAACGACACAGTTTTCCGCCCCGTCGGCGATGGCTGCCGTATCCGCTTTGGCGCCCAACGCCAGCCCCAGTGCCCCGATCAGAATGGATTTTCCGGCACCGGTCTGTCCCGTTATAATAACAAGACCCTCCGGAAATGAGACCTCCAGAGAGTCTATCAGGACATAATTGCTTATTTTCAGCGAGGCGAGCACAGCCGAAAGCCGGATTAGGCCTCCTCTTCCGCCATCCGGTAATCCAGTTCGCCGTTTTGGAATTCGGAGATAGCCACCAGCGTCGTCTTGGGAAGGCTTTCGTAATACTTGGAAATCTCAATCTGCTCGCGGTTCTCGAATTCTTCCTCCATCGAGTTGTCGCGGGAATCCTTGAATTCTTCGAGCTTCTGGTAAAGTTCTTTTTTCTCCGCGATGGAAAGCTGGTTGGCCCGCTTGGCAATGATGGAGACCGACTCATAGATATTGCCGGTCGGAGCGGCAAATTCGCTCAAATCCCTGGTTACCGTGTTGTTAGGAACGTTTTTCGTCGTTATCATATTCTTTACTTTTAATATTCCACTTTAGTATACCCGCAATTGCAAGCCGTGTTTCAAAATTTTCGCCTCGTATCTTTTTCCTTGCCATCATTTTCGGACTTGCGAATGGCCTTGTTCTCCGCAGCCCTCGCCTCTTTTTCGGCCTTGCGGGCAGCTTTATCCTGTGCAGCCTTCACTTCCTGGGCATGCTTGCGGGCGGCTTTCCGGGCTTCTTTCTCAGCCTTTCTCGCGGCTTTCTTCGCCTCTCTGGCTGCCTTCATTTCCGCATTCCGGACCGCGCTTTCTTTCTTCTGAATCTCAAGGGCCTGCTTGCGCTCTTCAAACTTGCGCTGTTTTTCGAGTTCGCTTTCGCTGACATTGTCATCTTCTACCTCACCCACATAATGACCCAGGGCCTTCTGCGAACGACGATAGACGGCATCCATCTCGCGGCGGTACTTAGAAATCGGATATTCCCCTATGAAATTATAATAGTCATCTTGGAAAGAAAGATAGCGCTCCTTCTGTTTCTGGTCAACAGACAGACGGGCGTACTTATAGGAGGACATCGCGATATAGTAAAGGATATCCTCGCGATGGCAATTTTCGGCATTGTCCTTCAGGATGTTGCGGAATGCGACACGGGAAGCAATATAATCTTCCATGTTATAATACAAACGCGCCGCTTCGTATTCTTTGGTATCAAGCCGCCAATGAAGGTCATCCAGCATCTCCCAGCAACGGTCCATTCGCTCTTTGTTCTCATTTTTGTCTTTGTATTCATTGACGTACTCGTTCATCGCGGCGATGGCCTTGCGGGTGGGGTTCTGGTCCAACTCATAACGCAAGGTCTGACGATACAGGCATTCAAGCCGCAGGAAAGTCGCCTCTGACGTGAAAACGCTGGAAGGATAGACCTCAGCATATTTGGCAAAATTCGTTTCTGCCGTGTAATAATCGCGGTTGTTGTAGTTGCTCTTGCCCAAATAGAACTGGACGGTATCGTCCTTGTCCGTCCCGCCCGTCAGCACAGTCAGGCTCTCGAACAGACCGGCCGCCTTGTTGAAACGTCCCTTGTTATAGTAATCCATGGCTGCCTTGTATTTGGCGTCCACATCATTGCTCTTGAGCAACATCTCATACTCGCTTTTGCAAGAAAGCGCGCAGAAGCAGATGAATCCCAGTATAAATAGAAAACGTCTCACGTTCATAAAACAATCGATACAACTTGCAAAAGTAAGAAAACTTCCCAAAAGATGCAAATGAGGAAACGCGAACGCCGTAAGTTTATGGAAGCGTGATGGTCATCTGATAAACTCCATCATTGAGGAATCCGTGGTTGAAGTCAGGTAGGCAGTACACCGGCCAAAGCACAAACTGTTTGTCGGACACCCGGCGGTTCAGACTGTTGTAGGAAGAGAAATCCTTCCCCCAGATATAGTCTCCGGGCCAATAGCCGTAAGCCCCGGCAAGGGCTCCGGAAGGGGTGGGTACCAGCATTCCGGTATAGAAAGGATCATAGGTAATCAACCCCGTCCCGTCCACCATAAATTCGATATAATCGGGCGGATTGCGGGTCAGGCCATTCTCCGTATAACCCTCTTTCTCCAGCCCCTCGGTGTAAGGGTCCATCAGCCGATAAACCTCCGCCTCTTCGGCCTTGAACAGTTCACATTCATAAGATTCTTCGAACAGACAGGTGTCGCTGAAAAGGCAATCGGCATACTTGACAAAGGTCAGTTTGCGTCGCACCGTCAGGGTAATCCGCTGATATTGGAGGCTCTTTTCCTGCCCTTCCAACTCCAGGCGCATCACATATTTCCGTCCAGGATGGACTTTGGCGATATCAGTAAAACTGACAAGGGCGTAACTGATCAGGTTATCCCCGGAAAAAATGAGATTCTTGGTCGTCAGCGAAAATACGCCGTTGGGATCGGTGTCCACCCAGTCCTCATCGGGCGAAGAGCCGGTGCCGGCAGGGTCGAAAGCAATGCCCAGCTTCAAACTCTTGAGTCCCGTACCATTGCGGTAAACTGGAACCCGAATGAATCCCTCATCCTCGCCGGAGACGCTGACACGCAGAACGGACGAGGCAAAGCCGCAGGATTCGGCAGCCGGTCCGGAAGCCGTAAACAACGGCCCCCTGTTGGCCTTGTCGCAAGCCGACAGGCACAACAGCAGAAGAAGCCCCGACAGGAGTCTTCCCCATCTATGAAAAACGCTATTGCACATAAGGATTCTGATCATTGGGGCCTATCATCGGATTGTTGTCGATTTCCGCCTGCGGAATCATCATGATACACTCGCGGAAATCTGCGGGGAAAGCCAGGTATTCGGCATATTTCTCCAGGTAATTGCTGTGATTGGAGACTTCTCCGCCCGGCAGTTCCCAGTAGCGGGTCCATCCTTTGGCCAGACGAAGGATGTCGAAGATACGGCCCGTCTCGCCCCACAGCTCGATACGGCGCTGCAGCAGGATGGCATCCAGCAAGGTGACTACCGTACCGGTCGTGGCAAAGGTCTGAATGTCTCCGGAAAGGGCGTCCAGAGCAGTCCGGGCCGTCGGGTCGTCATCCCTGCGGGAAATCAGTTCCCATAGAGCGTCGCGCGCCTGCGAATATTTGGCCTGACGGCACAGGGCTTCGGCAAACACCAGATAGACTTCCTCCAAGCGCATAAAGATATAATCGCCCAGATAAGATTTCTGGTCGGCCCATTGGAATTTGAACTGGTTGTAATCGAGGTTGGCTCCCCCTTTCCAAGTGGAACGCGGCTTGCCGATATTGCCATTCCACCAGCCTTTCCGAATATCCGTCCCAGGAATCTGAGCGTAGAGCCAGTTGCTGATGCACTTGGGGGATTCCGTCGCGTAGTAGATGTCGGTGCAGGCGTCCATATGGGAATAGAAGGAGGCATAGACGATCTGCTGGGCCTGCTCGGAAAGCACCTGCGCACCCCATAGCACGCTGGCGGAGTTCACATCGTTGAACGGCGTGGAACCGGTGGTCCAATTCTTGGGGTTGGCATCGTCGTAAGTCCCTTTCACCACCGTCGCCTCGGCCCGAGAAAGCAAGCGGGCCGAAGTTCCCTGCAGGATGCTGCGACAGGCGTTTTCTGCCTTCGCCCAATCGTTTTCCACCAAGGCGACACGAGCCCGTAGCAACAGCGTGGAGCAGGAATCCAGATGGGAAATATGGGCACGTGGACGCTTCGACGCCCGGAAAAGGCGCATCGCCTCGTCCAAATCGCTGTCGATTTGCTGATAGACCTGACGGACGGTTCCGCGGCCCTTGCCGTTCACATCCGTCCCGGAAGCCTGCGTATAGAGAGGGACTCCGGGCAGCTCCTCATGGCCGACATAGGTCTGCTGGTAGGACTGGATAAGCATGAAATACGAGAACGCGCGGGCGGCATAGGCCTGGGCGGCGATGTCTTCGATTTCGCGGCCATCCCCGGATGCCGCAGGTACGGCGGAAAGGATATAATTGCAATTGCTGATGATTTCGTAGAAATACTTCCAGGTAAAATAGCAACGCCATATTTTAGCGGTGTAGCGTTGACGCTGCTCGTAGCTGTAATCTTTCCAGAACCAGCCGGGGCCCTGGGCGGTCTGCACCATATCGTCCCCCATCAAATCGGCGGCCAGGGTAACGGCCATATTGCCGAAGCATTGGTGGGCGTTGGCCGTCACGAAGTCAATGCGGCGGTACATCGTGGCATACACCCCGTCCATCGCCACCTGCATCGACGAGGCGTCCTTCAGAATCTTGGACTTATCCACATCGATGGAGGGAGAAGTATCCATCATCTTGGCACAAGAAGCGGATCCTATCAGAAGCAGTAAGAGAAAACCAATCTTTTTCATATCCGCCGTCAAAATTTAAAGTCCACGCCGACGGATACCGTACGGCTGGGCGTATAACTATAGGAGGTGCTTCCACTGAAACTCGCCTGCGGGTCCAGACCGGGCAGATGCGAAAACAGCCACAGATTCTCTCCGGTGACAAAGAAACGCACTTGCTTGATTCTCGCCTTGGCCAGCACGGACGCCGGAAGCGAATAGCCCAGCGAGACGCTCTTGATGGTGAAATAAGAGGCGTCCACCAGGAAACGGTCGGTCGCGGTCGTGACCAGGGAGGTCATCGCCCGCGGCACGTCCGTGATTTCTCCGGGTGTTTTCCAACTGCGCAGGGCATTGACGTGATAGGTCTGGCCGGGATAAGACGGCTCCATCAGGCTGCGATAGACACTGTCGAAAATTTTGCCGCCGATGGACCAGGTGAAGAGCAGACTTGCATCAAAGCCTTTGAAGGAAGCGGAGGTGGACAGGGAACCATACAGAATGGGAATACGGCTGCCCAACAGATACTTGCTGGAGGCCGCTACGGTCGCATCGTTGGTCACATATTCACTCCCGGGAACCATTTGTCCGGAAGCATCCGTCTCATAGGCCCAGTACAGCTGCTGGCCGGTGGCAGGGTCCACACCCGCGCTGCGCGACAGATAGAAGGTATTGATGGCTTCTCCCTCCCGGATGAGGAAGTTGCCATTGACGATATCGCTGCCGTTGCCCGTCAGTTTGAGCACCTTGTTGGACAGAGAGGACGCAATCAATCCCACATTCCAATGGTAGTCTTTCCCGGAGAATATATCCACGGAAAAACTCGTATCTACGCCCTGGTTCACCATACTGCCTACATTGGCATAATACCCGCTGAAACCCGTGGAAATAGGCAAGGGGTAGGATAGCAGCAGGTCGCTCGTTTTCCGGTTGAAGTACTCGATGGTGCCGCTGAAACGGTCGAAGAGACGGAATTCCACCCCCACATTGAGGTTGCCGTTCTTCTCCCAGGTCACCTGCGTGTTCTCCAAGGAGGTGATGATGGCGCCGGAACGGTTGGCATTGGCGTAGGCCAGGCTGTAGAGCGATTGCCAGGCATAATAGGAGCCCAGGTTGTCATTACCCTGCACACCGTAACTGGCCTTGAGGGTCAGGTTGTTGAGCCAGCGAGCATCCTTCATGAAAGCCTCCTGGGAAATGCGCCAGGAAGCACCGACCGACCAGAACGCGCCCCATCTGTGATTTTTTTCAAAGCGGGACGAGCCATCCATACGGAAACTGGCATTGAAATAATAGCGGTCGGCATAACTGTAGTTGGCCCGAACCAGCCAGGAATCGATATAATAGCGTTCGGAAGCGGAATTGGCGTCGGCCACAGTGGCAGCCAGCGCCAGTTCATCAAAGTCATCGAAGGGGAAACCGGTGCGTTCGGCCAGGATATAATTGGCGCGGTAGCCATAGAATTCGTGACCAAGCATCGCATCGAAATGATGCCCGCCTTCGAAATCGTTTTTATAATTCAGCAGCTGGTTCCAGGTGTAACTCAAGGTCTTCATCGACTCCTTGGTGAGACGGCCCGTTCCCGCCGCATTGCCCGACACCCGGTTGTAACGGGTATCTTCCGTAGTGTTGATATTGTCGACACCGATGTGGGTGGTCAGGTCGAAACCTGCCCATTCAAAGCCCAAATAAGCGCGCAGGCTGGTGTTGTCGGAGACTGTGGAATAGCCGTCCTCGAAAAGTGTGGCGACAGAGTTGCGGTTGTTCTGGGCGCCGGCGGGACGGGAAGAACCATAGTCGAACACCCGCTGTCCGTTTTCCAAGCAGTCGCTGCCGTCCGCATTCTTTTTGTACAAAGGATAGATGGGGCCCATCATCATCGCGGAGTACCACACATTGGTATTGCTGGTCCCTTCCGACCCCAGGAAAGAACTGGAAGAATGGGCATAATTGACATTGGCTCCGATCTTGAACCAGTCGCGGGGCTTGAAATCTCCGCCGGCTCGGACGGTATAACGACGGAACCCTGTTGTCTTAAGCGTGCCCTGGTCATCCAGGAAACTGAGAGTAGCCATATATTTGGCCCGGGCGTTGCCGCCGTTGATGCCGGCCTGGTATTCCTGCCGGATTGGAAATTCGGCCGTCGCCGCTTTCAGCCAGTTCTCATCCCATTTCTGACGGGCTTGCGGGACAATGTTCCCTTGAGCGTCATACAAGGAGGCGACGGGAACATCAAAGATGTTGTATTGCTCGTCCTGTCCCAGAAAGGAGGAAGAGACACGGCCGGCAACCAGAGGAAGGGCATCCTCCGGGCGATAGCCCTCGGAATAAACCATATCGTTATAGGTCGCGCGCCAGATATGCTCCAAATATTGCCGGGCGTTCATCGTCTCATAGGTCGGAATGGCCCGGGAATTGAAACCGGCTTTGGCGCTGAAACTGACGGTCATCCCTTCTTCTCCCCCGCTGCGGGTGGTGATGATGACCACGCCGTTGGCTCCGCGCGCCCCGTACAGGGCACCGGCGGACGCATCCTTGAGCACCGAAATGCTTTCGATATCGGCACTGGACAAGGCATTCAACTCGCCGTCGAAAGGAACTCCGTCCACCACGATGAGCGGCGCATTGGAAGCATTGATGGAACCGAAGCCCCGGATGCGGAGTTCGGCCCCGCTGCCCGGCTGGCCGCTGCCGGAACTGGTCATCACGCCGGACACCTGTCCGTCAAGCATCTTGGTGACATTGGAAGCGGGACGGTCTTTGATTTTGTCGGCCCGTATCATTTCGGCGGAGCCGGTGAATGACTCTTTGGCGGAGGTGCCGTAGGCCACGACGAGCACATCTTCAAGCACCTTGGCATCCTCGCTCATCCGTATTTCCAGGGTCTTCTCGCGCCCGACGGTACGCACTTCCGTTTTCATCCCCAGGAAAGAGAAGGTCAACACGGTCCCTTCGTCCGCCTCAATGACAAAACGGCCCTCTCCGTCGGTGATGACGGAGCGGCCGGATTTTTCGTCAAGGACGGCGACCCCGGTAAGCGGGTCGCCGTCGCTGGCTTGTTTTACGACGCCCTTCACGCTTTTCATCTGCGCTCCCAGCAGGAACGGAATGAAAAGCAGAAAGACAAGAAGAATTATTCTTTTATGCATCGGACAGAACTACCATACGGACGGTTGAGTTGGAACTCGGTGGAAGGATTGCCCCAGGCGAAACTCTCTATCACACAATAGGTCTGAGAGACGCTGCGCGTATGGATCTGCGCGCCGCCGCCCACTCCGGAGATGAAGCCGTCCGCGACTTCCCGTTTGCCGGCGAAGGGGAACCAATATTCCTTGTTGTCGGCCGTCTTGTAACGGAAGCCGACACTCTCGTCATCGATGTACCAGGGTTTGTCCGGATTGTAAGGCTTGCTGTCGTTGAGTTTTCCTTCTTTCTCGTATTGGAAACGGAACTTCCAAGGGTCGCCGCTTTCGGGAATCGTCCAACCTTCCGGACAAGGGTCATAGATGGTCTTGATACCGGAGACGCCGCCCCACAGGTCGTTGTTCTGGCCCGCCGCGCGGGAAGCACTTCGTTTCCAATTTGTTGCCGTCGATGTCATACAGTTTGGTCTCCACGGATGACTCCAGACCGCCGGTGGAACTGACGAAAGGATCCTTGCGGCCCCACTGATAGAACAGGCCGAAACTCGTCCAATCCTTCTGGGCATTGCTCATCGCGCCCAGGTTGCGGTCCATAAAGGTGTAGCTCTTGCTGGTTTCGGTATTGGTCCATACGAACGGATCGTCATTGGGATTATAGTCGGTCACCCACAAGTGCCAGCTCCAGACGATCTCATCCCCTTTGCGGGCACAGACCAGGGCGTTGCCCGATTTGCCGGACGCCAGGGCAACCACTACCACTTTTTCCGTTCCGTTTCCGGAAACGGAACGGACCATACCGTTGTTGTCCTGCCAGATCAGACCCGCGTTGTCGAAGTCGAGTTTCTCGGCTGAATTGCCTTTCACCGCATTGATGGTCAAGGTGGAACCCGGAGCGACGATGAAACAGTTGGCGGCGCCGGCGACCGGCTCGATGGGAACGATGCCGATGGTCTCGTCCAACTGGGCGTTGCGGTTGAAATTGTCCGTGATGTTAATCTTGACATTGAGCGAGTTCGTCAGAGTGGCGGGGGCCGTCACTTCGATGCTTCCGGTCGGATTTTCGGCCGTAGGCCAGGTCGTGGACGCCGCCCAGCCGTCGCTGAGCGTCACGCTCTTGCTCTTAAGGGTGGCGGAACCCTGTCCCTTGATGACAAAAGGGATCTCGAAGGAAGAACCGGCTTTAGCCGCCATAGACTTGATGTCCGCGGCAAACTCCACCGCCAGGTCTTCGGATTTGTTGGCCACCAAAGGAACTTCTTCGATTGCTTCCCGGTTATGCCCATTGTCCTTCACCAGCAAAGTGACGGTCAGGCGTTTCTTGCTCAAGACAATGTCCGGCGCGGTCACCGTGACAATACCGGTATAGTCGGGATTGACCTTGATTTTACAGGTGAAATCGGCGTCGTTGACGGAAGGGGTGCATTTGACGGCGGCCCCTTCGGTACCCACCACGGTGAAAGCCATTGCCACGCTCTGACCTGCTTCTACCGTATATTCATCGCTGCCCCAGAAAATGGCCAGGTCGCCATAATTGCCGGAGTTGCCACCGGCCTGATTTTCCTTGTTGCAGGAAAAACTGATGGCGAGCAATAGCACCGCCATCAGTAGGAGAGAAATTCGTTTCATCGCGTTATTATTCCTTCACGCAACGGACGGGAAGTTCGTGCGCAAGATTGAGTCCGCTGGCCGTGTTGAGATTGCCCATCTTCAAATAATTATCGGCGGTCACCCAAGAGGCATTCAAAACACACGCATAGGCCCTGAAATTATTCTTACTTGCTTTGAAATTGGGGTCGATGTTAGCCGTCCAGATTTCAGCCGTGGGCTGATTGGCCTGAACATTTTTCGCTATACCAAGCGTATGGCTGATTTCACCGCCGACCATAATGGTAAGCGGTCCGAACCAACCGCCGCGGAACTGAACTTGTTTGCTATATTGGTAGACATACTTCTCCTGCCATTTGTCAGAAATCTCCTTAGGCACCACATAGGAGGGGTCGATGATCTTGGTCGTATCAGCAGGAGTGGCTGCATAAGCCTTCACAATGTTCCAATCTGCCTGAGAGGCCACCTTGTAGCCTGCCGGGCAGGGGTCGTAGATGGTCTTCTTGCCCTCGTTGTTCCACAAGGTGTCGGCCGCAGCAATCTCCGTGGAGTTAAATTCGGTAGAAAGCCAGGAGTAGTTTCCGTTGGGTGAAACAGAATACTGCTGCGAATAGTGCGTCATCGGGTGAGCGATTGCGTTCGAAATATTGTTCTTCACCTCGGCCGTCAGATATTGAAGGTCACGGGTCACTTCATCCGCGAAACGATACATCTTTTTGAGGCCGCCCTCATAGTTCAAGCCGGCCCAAGGGTCTTTGCGGCCCCACTGATAGACGTTACCGATGGATTTCTCATTGTAAGCACTATAAGAAAGGGCACCGATGTTGCGGTCCATGAAAGTAGCGGAGTTCGTTCCGTCGCTGACGGGGATATCCTTGACGATGTCGCTCAGCACCCAGAAGTTCCAGCTCCAGGTGGTGTCGGCTCCGTTGATGGCGCAGACCACGGCGTTACCTTCTTCTTCAGCGGCGAAGGCGACGACAATCTTGCCGTCTTTGGAACTCACGGAAGTAACCAGGTTGGTGTTGTCTTCCCAAACCAGACCTACGCTGTCAAAGTCCACATTGTCTTTCGAGTTGCCTTTGCAAGGGTCGATGGCGACATAAGCGCCGGGGGCCACGACAAAGCAGTTGGCCCTGTCCGTGATGTAAATGGGAGTTTTCTCTTTTCCGCCATCACCAGAACCGGATCCAGCATTTTCTTTCGCGCAAAAAGTCACGCTCAGGAGGGCGATACAGAAGGCCCCTCCCTTGAGGATTTTTTCAATCGTTTTCATAGACTTACCTATTATTAAGTTAAACAAAATTTTCGTGTTTGTTCAATGCAACTTGCAAATTTATAAAATCTTCCAGAAAAATGCAAATAACGGGTTTTCGCTCAACGGGTAAAGATCCCGAAGAAGGCGCTGCCGCTGCCGGACATCGCGGCGTAGAGGGCGCCGTCGGCGTAGATGCGGGCCTTGAGGTCGGCCAGTGAGGGATGAAGACGGACGATACCGGGTTCGAAGGCATTCAAAATGCAGTCTTTCCAATGTTCCACCGGTTCTGCCAGCCGTTCGGTCAAGGGACGCTCGGGAATGGCCGGCGTGACACTGGCATAGGCCTGGGCCGTGCTGACGCTGATCCCTTCGGGAATATACACACGAATCTGATAGCAATCCAAAAAATCGCCCATCGGGAAGTCTCGAAGCACTTCGCCGCGGCCGCTGCCGAACATCGGGCGATTGTAAATAAAAAAGGCGCAGTCGCTGCCTAGGCGGGCGGCATAACCCGCCAAGGCCTCGTCGTTCAATCCCAGCGAAAAAAGTTCATTGAGGGCCCGCAAGGTACAGGCGGCGTCGGCGCTGCCCCCGCCCAAGCCGGCTCCGACGGGAGAGCCTTTTTTCAGAGCGATTTTCACGGAAGGAAGGGAAAAATCGGCCGCCAGCAGACGATAGGCTTTGACGCACAAGTCTTTGAGCGGGTCCCAGTCCACGCCTTCTTTACGTCCTATCGTCATCATCACTTTGCCGTCGTCGGCAATCTCCTGCCGGAAGAGATGCCCGGACTCTTTTAAGATGTCAAACGCGAGCAGCGAGGGTTCGTCGGCCGGCACTACCTCCAGGGTGTCATGATAGTCTTCGCAGGGCAGAAACAGCGTTTCGATATCGTGATAACCGTCCGGACGCTTCCGCAGAATGTCCAGTCCGAGATTCACCTTGATACCGGGATGCAGAATCATGGTTGGGGGAACATTTTTGCCAACGCCAGGCTGACCTGTTCGTCGCAGGAATCACGCAAAGATTCATCCTCAATCTGTTCAAGCACCGGCCAGATGAAGGAACGCAGTTGCAGCAGACGAGACTGCTCGAGGGTGATGCCGCGCGAACGCATATAGAATTGTTCATCCTCGTCCAGTGAACCGGT
>CACZWF010000063.1 GCA_902784785.1 uncultured Bacteroidia bacterium | reverse complement strand
ACTTCCGGAATCCGGTCCTTGATGGCCCGGATCTTCGGCAACTGGGTCTGCGAAACAATGATGAAACGCGATTCGGAATGGTTGATCTTGAAGACCAGGTCGTCTTCCTCTTCTATTTTAAAGGAAACGGGCACATTGACGGCACCCGCATAGAAAATTCCCAGTTCAGCCACAATCCAAAGGTTCCGGCCCTCGGAGAACATCGTGATCTTGTCTCCCTTCCGCACCCCGATGGCCATCAGCCCTGAGCCGAAGCGTCGTGCGTCGTTGCGGACTTTCGCATACGTGCTTTCCGTCCACACATCGTTGACTTTCTCTTTCAAGAATGTGTTGGATCCGAATTTCTTGACGCAATCTTCAAAGAATTCGATGATGGTCATGGACTTGCTCACGGTATCCTCTTATAATTTATTCTTCAAAATCTCTTCGATGCGGGCCGTCAGGCTGTCGAAATCCTCCGGGTTTTCTTCAAAACGACAATGGTCCACATCCACCACCATTACCCGGTCCGGATAATTTTCAATCCATTCCTCATAGCGTTTGTTGAGGCCCTTGAGGTAGTCGATGCGGATGTTCTTCTCAAAATCCCTTCCCCGCTTCTGAATCTGGGCGATGAGGTTGGGGATGGAGGAACGCAGGTAGATGAGCAGGTCCGGCGCTTTCACCAGGCTCATCATCATTTCGAACAGTTCGCTGTAGGATTCGAAGTCCCGCGTGCTCATCAGGCCCATCTCATGTAGGTTGGGAGCGAAAATGCGGGCGTCTTCGTAAATGGTACGGTCCTGGACAATCATGTCCTCGCTGGCCGTGATCTCGAGCACATCTTTAAACCGCTTGTTCAGGAAGTAAATCTGGATGTTGAAGGACCAGCGCTCCATATCCTCGTAGAAATCACTCAAATAAGGATTGTAGTCCACGGACTCGTATTTGGGAACCCACCCGTAACGGGCGGCCAGCATCTTGGTCAGGGTGGTTTTCCCGATATAAGATAACGAACAGACTGCAAATGTACGAATAAGCCGAGAGAAAAGCAAATTTCAGATTCGCTTTTCCGAGGCGGAAGTACAAACCTGCAAAGCAGGAAAGTAAGAAATAGTTTTCAAACTAAAAAATAATTGCTATCTTTGCGAGCTTTATAGCACACATACATAATGTTTAACCCACTAATTCATTCAAAAAAATGGAAGAAAACAAAGAACTGATGCAGGAAGAAAACCTCGTTGAGGAGGCTCCTGTTGCAGTAGAAGAACCCGCGAAAGTCGTTTCCAACAAATCCGTCGCTCCCGAGGATTTCGACTGGGACGCTTTCGAGAACGAAGAATCTTATGACGGAGACAAGGCCAGCGTCGAAGCCCAGTACGCCCAGACCCTTTCCCGCGTCCAGGAAGGCGAGGTCGTGGAAGGAACCGTGACCGCCATCACCAAACGCGAGGTCGTCGTCAATATCGGCTACAAGAGCGAGGGTGTCATCATGGCTCCCGAGTTCCGCTACAATCCCGATCTGAAAGTCGGTGACAAGGTGGAAGTTTTCGTGGAAAGCACGGAAGACAAAAAAGGCCAGCTCATTCTTTCCCACAAGAAAGCCCGTCAGCTTCGTTCCTGGGATATGGTCAATGACGCTTACAACAACGGCGACATTGTCAAAGGTTATGTCAAGACCCGCACGAAAGGCGGTATGATTGTGGATGTGTTCGGTATCGAGGCCTTCCTCCCGGGCAGCCAGATCGATGTCAAGCCCATCCGTGACTACGACCAGTTCGTGGACACCACCATGGACTTCAAGATCGTCAAGATCAATTCCGAGTTCCGCAATGTGGTCGTTTCCCACAAAGCCCTCATCGAGGCCGAACTCGAAGCCCAGAAGAGCGAAATCATCAGCAAACTCGAGAAAGGACAGGTCCTCGAAGGTACCGTCAAGAACATCACCAACTACGGTGTGTTCGTCGACCTCGGCGGCGTGGACGGTCTCATTCACATCACCGACCTCTCCTGGGGCCGTGTCAACCATCCCGAAGAGATTGTCGCTCTCGACCAGAAGATCAATGTCGTTATCCTCAATTTCGACGAGACCAAGAAACGCATCGCCCTCGGTTTGAAACAGCTTACCGCCCATCCTTGGAGCAACCTCGATCCTGACCTCAAAGTCGGTGACAAGGTCAAAGGTAAAGTCGTGCTCATCGCCGATTACGGTGCTTTCGTCGAGATCGAACCGGGTGTCGAAGGTTTGATCCACGTTTCCGAAATGAGCTGGAGCCCTCGTCTTCGCATCGCCCAGGACTTCCTGAAAGTCGGCGACGAAGTGGAAGCCCAGATCCTGACCCTCGACCGCGAAGAGAAGAAGATGTCTCTCGGTCTGAAACAGCTGACCCCCAACCCTTGGGACACGATCACCACGAAGTATCCCGTCGGCAGCAAGCACGAAGTGCTCGTTCGCAACGTGACCAACTTCGGTGTGTTCGCCGAACTCGAAGAGGGTGTCGAAGGCCTGATTCACACTGGCGACCTCTCCTGGAGCAAACCCAACCATCCTTCCGATATCGTCAAGCCCGGCGACAAGATCGAGGTGATCATCCTCGACATCGACGAGGCCAACCGCAAGCTTTCCCTCGGCCACAAACAGCTGACCCCCAACCCTTGGGATGAGATCGAAAGCAAATACAGCGTCGGCAGCGTCATCGAAGCCACGATTGCTTCCATCGACGAGAAAGGCGCCGCCAAGGTTGAACTCGACGGCATCGACGGTATCTGCTCCGCCAAGGACTTGGTCAAAGAAGATGGCAGCACTCCTGCCGCCGGCGAGACCCTTTCCTTCAAGGTGGTCGGTCTGAAGAAGCAGACGAAAGTGGCGGTTCTCTCTCACGTGAAGACCTATGCTTCCAGCGAGAAGAAAGCCGAGAAACCCGCTTCCGAGGGTGTTTCCACCGACAAGGCGGTCAAGATCATCAACAACAATGTTGAGAAGACCACCCTGGGTGATATCGACGCCCTGGCTGCTCTCAAAGAGAAACTCGAGAAAGGGGAGTAATCCGACTTCCAAATATTACAGAAGAGACTGGTCCGTCGGGCCAGTCTCTTTTTTGCACAGGGTCTCCTGTCCTTTTTATTTGCATTTCCCATGGAAAATTCCGAACTTTGTCAGTTATGAAAAAGATAATCTTGCTGATTCTTGCTTCGTTGGTCTTTTTTGCAGCCAGCACCCCTCAGGAAGCGTATGTAGAGCGCTATGCCGGGGTGGCGGTGGATGAAATGTACCGCAGCGGTATTCCGGCCAGTATCACCCTGGCGCAAGGCTTGCTGGAGTCCTCCGCAGGCCAGTCTTTCCTGGCGGTATATGCCAACAATCATTTCGGTATCAAGTGCCATCGGGATTGGACCGGGGAGCGTGCTTATCGCGATGACGACGCCAAGCACGAGTGTTTCCGGAAATATCCGTCGGTGATGGATTCCTATCGTGACCATTCCGACTTCCTGCGTTATCGCGACCGCTATAAATTCCTCTTTAACTATGAGCTGACCGACTACAAGAGCTGGGCGTACGGGTTGAAGAAAGCGGGTTATGCGACGGACCCGTCCTATGCGACGAAACTTATCGCGACCATTGAAAAATACGGCTTGCATCGCTATGACAAGATGAAACCCGGAGAGGTGGTTACCCCGCAGGGCGTTATCTCGGAAAGCGGAAAGGCTGAAGCGGCGGATGATGCCCGTCTGGGTCCGCCCGAGCCTCCCAAGCAGTTGGAAGAAGCCCAGCGGATGGATGGTCATAGTTTCTATTTCAGTCTGGAGCGCCAGGTTTATTCCAAGAACGGCGTGGCTTGCGTGTATGCGATGGAGGGGGAGACCTACGAGATGATTGCGAAGGAATTTCATCTGTTCCCGGCTGAGATTTACCGTTTCAATGACTTGAAGAAAGGGGCGCGTGAGCCGAATACGGGAGAAATCGTTTATGTGCACGCGAAAAAGGCTCGTACGGCGCGCGGTCTGGACAAACATATCGTCGAATCTTCGGAGGAGACACTCTGGGGGATTTCCCAACGCTACGGCGTGACGCTCAAGAGTATTCTCAAGCGCAACGGACTGACCGCGAATTATTATCTGGATGAAGGGGATGCGATTAAACTGCGCTAATATTGCGAAACGCATGACCGGGTCTGCGCGTATGCGCGTGATGGTGGCCGTCGCTCTGGCGCTGGCCGTCGGCCTGCTGGTATTCGGCGGTTTTTATATCCGTGACCATAAAATGTCCAATTTCCGGGGTGATTTCGTGATTTTCATTTCCGACACTTCGACGGCGGACGGTTTGCTGGCGCGTTTTCGTACGGATACACTCTGCAAGAGTTACAGCAGTTTGAAGCGGGCATTCCGTGAGGAGGATATGCAGAACAATCTTCGCATCGGACGTTATGAAGTCAAGCGAGAGCATTCCAGTATCGAAGTGGCGCGGATGATCAAGCGGGGCTGGCAGCGTCCCTGCCGCCTGACCTTGTCCGGGACCATTCGGACGAAAGGCCGTCTGGCCGGTATCATCGGTGCGCAGATGATGGTGGATTCGGCACAGGTGATGGAGGCGCTCAACGACGACGCGTTTTTGTCGCAGTTCGGTTTCGATTCGCGCAATGTCTATAGCATGATTCTGCCCGATACCTACGAGTTGTATTGGAATGCGACCGTCTATGAGATTTTCAAGCGTTTCTACGAGGAGTACGAGCTGTTTTGGAACGAGACCCGTCAGGCGAAGGCAGGGAAGTTGAAGCTGACGCCGCTGGAGGTGTCGATTCTGGCTTCTATTGTATCGGGGGAGACCAATCGTGCGGACGAGTATCCTTTTGTGGCGCGGGTCTATCTCAACCGGCTCAAGATGAATATGAAACTGCAGGCCTGTCCGACAATTTGCTATCTGTACGATTATAAGCTGACGCGGGTGCTCAAGACGCATCTGAAGATGGACTCGCCTTATAATACTTATATGTATCTGGGCTTGCCTCCCGGACCGATCAGCGTTCCACCGAAGGCCTGCATCGATGCGGTGCTCAGTCCGGCCGAGGGCAATTATCTCTTTTTCAGCGCCAATCCCGCCTTTGACGGGACCAATCGCTTTGCCTCCTCCTATACGGAGCACCAGCGGATGGCTCACGAATACCACAAAGCCATCACCGAACGCCAAAAGAATCAAACGAAATGACGACAAAGGAGTTCAGGGAATTGTTTCCGATTTTGACGCGGAAGGTGTACGGGAAGGACCTCGTATACTTTGATAATGCGGCCACTTCCCAGCGGCCGCGGAGCGTGTTGGATAAGTTCCTGACGCTGTCGCAGGAGAGCAACGCCAATATCTATCGTGCAGTGCATAAGTTGTCGGCCGAGGCGACGGATGCCTACGAGCAGGCGCGGGAAGCGGCGCGGGCGTTTGTCAATGCGGGTTCCCGGGAAGAAATTATCTTTACCTCCGGCTGTACGGCGGCCATCAACACGGTGGCGTTCAGTTTCGGCCAGGCCTTCGTCAAGGCGGGCGACATCGTCATTGTCGGAGAAGGGGAGCATCATTCCAACCTGGTGCCGTGGCAGTTGCTGTGCGAGCGCGCGGGAGCGACTTTGAAGATTCTGCCCATTGATGACAAGGGGCATTGGGATCTGTCGGTGCTGAAGAGACTGCTGGCGGAGGGATGCCCGGTTGCAGCCGCACAGCGCGTAAAGCTGGTGGCGGTGACGCACATCAGCAATGTGCTGGGCCTGGTCAACCCTGTCGAAGAGCTGATTCGTCTGAGCCATGCGGCCGGAGCGCCGGTGCTGGTGGACGGGGCCCAAGGCATCGTTCACGAGCGGGTGGACGTACAGGCGATGGATTGTGATTTTTACGCCTTTTCGGGGCATAAGGTTTATGCGGCGACCGGAACGGGTGTGTTATATGGCAAGAAACAGTGGCTGGAGCAGATGCCGCCTTTCCTCTCCGGAGGAGAAATGGTGGGCACGGTGACGCTGGAGCACGCGGATTTCGCAGGTCTTCCGCACAAATTCGAGGCGGGAACGGGCAATTTCGCTTCCATCGCGACTTTCCCCGAGGCCTTCGAAACGGCTCTGCTGGCCCGCGAGCCGGAGATTGCCAATGCCTACGAGGAGGTTTGCGCCTATCTGGAAGATGCGTTGCGCGCCCGCGGGGATCTGCGGCTGTATGGTGAATCGGAAACGTTCCGCGGCGAGGCCGGCCCGACCGGTGCCTACCGCCGTGCCGGCGTATTTTCCTTTACCATCGACGGGGTGCATCACGAAGATGTGGCGCAGGTGCTGGACAAGATGGGCGTCGCGGTCCGCAGCGGCCTGATGTGCGCCGAGCCGGTCATCCGTCATTTCGGGGTGAGCGGAATGGTACGCGCTTCGCTGGCTCCTTACAATACGATGGAAGAGGCCGAGTATTTTATCAAGTGCCTGGACAAGGCGATAAACTTGTTGCGATAGTATGACGATAGCGGAGAAACAAGCAGAATTGGTGGAAGCTTTCTCGGAGTTTGACGAGTGGCTGGATAAATATGAATATCTCATCGAGATGGGCAAGGCCCTGCCGTCCTTCCCGGAAGAGAAGAAGACGGACGAACGCCTGATCAAAGGCTGCCAGTCCCGCGTCTGGCTGGATGCGCAGACCGTGGACGGCAAGGTGGTGTTTTCGGCGGACAGCGACGCCATCATCACCCGGGGCATCATCGCGATGCTCATCGATGTGTATTCCAACCGCACCCCCGAGGAAATTTTGCAGGCCGACGACCAATTTATCGACAAGATCGGCTTGCGGGAGAACCTTTCTCCCACGCGTCAGAACGGCTTGCTGTCGATGATGCAGACCATCCGCCAGTTGGCCGAAACCGCCGCCCAAGCGTGAATGGCAGATTTTAAAAGTGAAAAGATGAATTTGGAAAAAGATATCGTACTGGCCCTGCGGACCGTCTATGACCCGGAAATTCCGGTCAATATTTATGATTTGGGCCTGATTTACGAACTGCGTGTGGACGAAGACCATCACGTCTATATTCAGATGACCTTCACGGCGCCCAACTGCCCGATGGCGGACGAAGTGCTGGCCGAGGTGAAACAGGCGGTCGAGGATGTGCCGGGCGTCGTCAGCGTGGACATCGACCTGGTCTTCGAACCCGCCTGGGACAAGAGCCGCCTCAGCGAAGAGGCCAAAGTCGCCCTCGGGATGGAAGACGATGATATTTAAACCTACAACGTGTGTTGTTGAGTCTCATCATACCGGTGTACAATCGTCCCGAGGAATTGCGGGAACTGTTGGCTTCGCTCGCGGGGCAGACGGATCGCGATTTCGAGGTGATTGTGGTGGAGGATGGCTCGAGCGAAAGTTCCGAAGCCGTCGTCCGCGTCTTTCAAGCCGAATCTCAAGCGGACGCGTCACAGTCAGCCGACAGCCCCAGCTCCTCACTTAACATTCGTTATGTGACCAAACCCAACACGGGCCCGGGCCTCTCGCGCAACGAGGGAGCGGCGCTCGCGCAAGGGGACTTCTTCGTGTTTCTGGATTCCGACTGCGTGCTTCCGCCGGAATATGTGGCGGCTGTCAAAGCCGGCATCGACCGGACGGGCTGCGATGTGTTCGGCGGTCCCGACCGGGCCGGAGCGGATTTCAACCCGATGCAGAAGGCTGTCAATTATGCGATGACCTCTTTCTTCACGACCGGCGGCATCCGGGGTGGGGGAGAGAAGATGGAAAAATTCCATCCCCGCTCTTTCAATATGGGCGTGTCCCGCAAGGCGTTTGAAAAACTGGGCGGCTTTTCCGGGATGCGCTACGGGGAAGATATCGATTTTAGCATCCGCTTGATGCGTGCGGGCTATAAGAGCGTGCTGCTCAAGGATGCCTGGGTGTGTCACAAGCGCCGCACGAATATGACCGCCTTTTTCCGCCAGGTTTTCCATTCGGGCCAGGCCCGTGTTCGCTTGGAGCGGCGTCATCCGCACAGTCTCAAAGCCGTACACACCTTGCCGGCCATCTTTACCCTGGGCTCCTTCCTCTTGCTTTGCGGCTTCCTGTTTTGCCTGTTGACGGGCTATGGACAAGCGGCCCTTTTCTGTCTGGCTCCGCTTGTGTTCTACGGCCTGCTACTCTACATTGACAGCCTTTTCCGCAACGGCCCGAAGGTGGCCCTGCTTTCCGTAAGGGCGGCATTCGTGCAATTGTGGGGCTATGGCTGCGGTTTTATCTCCGCCCTATTCTGTTCATCCGAATCATCTACTAAATAATTCTATTATGTTGAAAAAATTCTACTGTTTCTTTATTGCTCTCCTTTGCGGTCTGACGCTTTCCGCACAGTACGCCCGTTATCTGGGCCCTATGGAGGGAATGAACCACAAACAACACGGTTTTGCCTATCAGGGAATGGACATTTATGGCGACTATATGGTGAGTTGTCAGAACCAGGGCGCGGCCACCATCTATAAACTGTCCAAGGACAAGTTTACCAAGGTGTCGCAGTTCAAGCTGGCGACTTTTAACGAGGTCAACCACGCGAATGTCGCTTCCTTCGGCGTGGAGAAAGCCGATAAGGGTGATCCGATGCCGGTCCTCTATGTCAGCCAGTGCCACAAAAAACCTTACGACGGTCGCAAGGACCTCCTGTTTGTCGAGCGCATCATGCCCGATTTGCAGAGCTCCGCGCTGATGCAGACCATTTTCTATGACGATATCAACAAGGACTTCGGCTACGCTCTCCAATGGGTGATTGACACCAAAAACAAGATGCTCTACGGCTATGGAAACACGGTCAACAACGATGATCCTGCCAACCGTCACCGCATCATCAAATTCCCGCTGCCGATGTTGTCTTCCGGTGCGGAGGTGGTTCTCAAACCCGAAGATGCGCTGGAGAATTACCTGATCGAAGAAGTTTCGGAGTTCCGTTTCAATCCCATCGGCCAGGGACTTTATATCCAAAACGACAAATTGTATATGCCTACGGGAATAGGTACGGATGCTCATCCGTCCATCCTCTATGTTTGGGATTTGAAGAAGAAATCAATGGAGACCGTCGACTTGACGCAGAGCACCAGCGGCGAGTTGGAGGATATCAGTTGCTACAACGGAAAACTGTATGTGCAGGGTCAGGATGGCATCTTCGTCTTGAGCAACAAGATTCCTTTCAAGATATCTTCGGCTTTTTCCGACAATATGGTGCTCCAGCGCAATGCCAAGGTGCCTATCTGGGGATGGGCCAAGCCCGGAACCAGCGTGAAAGTCACTACTTACTGGAACGAGAAATCCTATTCTGCCAAGGCGGATAAATCAGGCTATTGGAAGGTCTATCTTCCTACGCCCGAAGCCGGTGGCCCCTATGACATTCAGGTGAATGCCGGGAGCGAAGAACGCATTCTGACCAATGTGCTTATCGGCGAAGTGTGGATTTTCGCCGGTCAGTCGAATATGGATATGCCGGTCAAAGGATTTCGGATGCAGAAAACGGAAGGGACTTTGGACGAAGTGATGGCTTCGGCCCGCTACGCAGACAAGGTTCGTATCCTTCAGGTCAAACGTCCGGCGACCGTGACCCCGATGCTCGATCTCCCGCTGTGCGCCTGGGTGAAAGGAAGCGGGGAAAATGCGGCCAACTGCAGCGCAGTGGCCTGGTATTTCGCCAAGAACCTGAGCGATCAGCTCAATGTGCCGGTGGGTGTTATCGAGAATGCCTGGGGCGGTTGCAGCATCGAACCCTATATGACTGAAGAATATGTGGTGAACGCCTTGACGGACAATGTGCCCGAAGAAAAATTGCGGGCGGTGCTCGAGCGGCAGAATGTCAAGAAAAAAGGCCCCAAGCAGGTGGCGACTATATGGAATAGCCGAATGCTTCCCATCGCAGGCTATGCCGCAAAAGGCTTTATCTGGTATCAGGGTGAGTCCAATAAGTTCGATCGCTATTATGATTTGATGCAGACGGCGATGGTCAAGCAGTGGCGCAAGGCCTGGGGTGATGCGGACAACCAGATGCCTTTTATGTTCACGACCATCGCGCCGCATAAATATGAAGGCAGCCAGGCTACGACGCGCGCCTTCTTCGTGGAGAATCAGTTGCGTTCCTTGAAGTTCATCCCCAATGCGTATGCGGCCATCACCGAGAGTATCGGAGACGAGCAGTGCATCCATCCGGCCAAAAAGAAAGAGGTTGCCTATCAGTTCTTGCTCCTTGCGATGGACAAAGTCTATCAGCAGCCAGTCTTGCCTTCGGGCTATGCTTATCCCGTCTCTTATGAGTTCAAAGACAGCGTGGTTACGGTTCGTTTTGACAATGTGGCGATGGGCTTGGGTTCGGTCAGCAAAAAAGGCCGCGTAAAGGGCTTTGAACTGGCAGGGGTGCTGGCGGGCATGAAGCCGGAGGACCAGTTCTTCTTCTGGATG
>CACZWF010000062.1 GCA_902784785.1 uncultured Bacteroidia bacterium | reverse complement strand
AGGAGTTTGGCCCTTTCTTGCAGGGATTTTCCCGTCAAATCGACGGCGCCCCATTCGGTGACGATCCAATGGGCGTCCGCGCGGGGAGTGACGACGCCGGCTCCTTCGGCGAGAGTGGGAACGATTTTGTTTTTCCCTTTGTTGGTGCGGGAGGCGAAGGCCGTGATGGACTTGCCGCCTTCCGACAGAAACGCCCCTTTGACAAAGTCCAGTTGTCCGCCGGTGCCGGAGAAGATGCGCGTTCCAATAGAGTCGGCGCAAATCTGTCCCGTCAAATCCACCTCCGTGGCGGAGTTGATAGCCGTCACTTTTTTGTTGCGGGCGATGATATACGGGTCGTTGGTATATGCGATGTCCTTCATCAGGACGGCGTCGTTGCGGTCAAGGAAAGAATAAACCTCGTTGGACCCCAGCAGGAAGGAGGCGACGACCTTGCCCGTATTGATATCTTTGCGGCGGCCGTTGATGATGCCTTTCTTGATGAGGGCGAGCAGGCCGTCGGCGAACATCTCGGTGTGCAGGCCGAGGTCTTTGTGGTTGGAGAGCTGGGCGGCCAGGGCGTTGGGAAGGGCGCCGATGCCCATTTGCAGGCAGGCTCCGTCTTCCACGAGGGCTGCGCAGTTTTTCCCGATGGTCTGTTCCAACTCGGTGGGGTCTTTGTAAACGGCGGTGACCAGCGGCGTGTCGTCCCGGACCAGATAGGTGAACTTGCTGAGGGGGACGAGGTCGCCGTATGCGTAAGGAACGTTCTTGTTGACAACGCCGATGACGATTTCCGCCGAATCGATGGCGGCGACGGAACAGTCTACAGAGGTGCCCAGCGATACCATCCCGTTTTCATCGGGGAAAGACACCTGGACCAGGGCGGCGTGCAGTTTGATATGGCCGCGGCGGTAGAGCTTGGGAGTGTCGCTCAGGTGTACGGGCAGGTAGTCCGCATAGCCGGCGTTGACGTTGGCCCGGACATTGGGACCTACGAAAAAGCCTTGCTCGAAGAAAATGCCCTCGTAGCGCGCCTCGCTGTAGGGAGCGGGACCTTCCGTATGGAAATGATGGAAGTGCAGATCTTCGATTTCACCTCTGTCCGCTCTCCGGCAGAGTGCCTCGATCAAGACGTGGGGTACGCTGGCCACACTGCTCAGGTGAATGTGCCCGTGCGAACGCAAGTGGCTGACGGCTTCGTCTGCGGAGATATAGTTCAGTTCTTTCATTTTCTCTATAAGTCGAAATATCTTTCAAAGATAAGTATTTTTTTTGTAATTTTGCCTTTGTTATGCACAATAGAGAAGAAAATCTGGCACTTTTTGCCCAAGTCCTCGATATAATGGACTATTTGCGAGCGCGTTGCTCCTGGAACGGTTCGCAGACTTTTTGGGCGATTTGCTGTTGCACATTGTTTTTTATTCCAAGATTGCCCGTGAGAAGGGGCTCTGGGATGTGGGCGACGTGATGCAGGGGCTCTGTGAAAAGATGATTTACCGGCATCCGCACGTATTCCCCGGGGGTGTCTATCCGCCCGATGAGAATGCGGCTCCGATGACCCCTGAGGAGGTGGCGACGGCTTGGGAGATGCTCAAGACCAAAGAGAAGGGAGGCAACAAGACGGTGCTTTCGGGCGTTCCGGATTCGATGCCGCCTATCCTCAAGGCGTATGCGATGCAGGACAAGGCACGGGGCGTGGGCTTCGATTGGAAGCACAAGGAAGATGTGTGGGACAAGGTTCGCGAGGAACTCGGAGAAGTGATAGAAGCGGCAGGGGAGGATGATCCCGTCCACGAGGAGGAAGAGTTCGGCGATTTGATGTTCGCCGTGGTCAATGCCTGCCGTCTGTATGGCATCAATCCCGATACGGCGCTCAACAAGGCCTGTGACAAGTTCCGCCGCCGTTTCGGCTACTTGGAGGAGCATACCATCCGGCAGGGACGCGATTTGCACGATATGACCCTGGATGAGATGGATGTCATCTGGGAGGAAGGTAAATCGAAAGGCTTATGATTCCGGCTTGGTTGGAACGGGAGCAGCTGCTGCTCGGAGAGGAGGCGCTGGAGCGTTTGATAAATGCGACGGTGGCCGTGGTCGGATGCGGGGGCGTGGGCGGTTTTGCCGCTGAGATGCTCGTGCGGGGTGGCGTGGGCCATATCATTTTGTTTGACAACGATGTGGTGAGCGAGAGCAACCGCAACCGGCAGTTGCTGGCCTTGACGTCCACGATGGGCCGTCCCAAGTGCGAGGTGCTTTCGGAGCGCCTTCGGGACATCAACCCCGCGCTGATGGTGGAGTGCCGCAGCGAGTATCTGGAGGCGGACCGGGTGGAGGAACAGTTGGCCGGTTGGCCGGAGCGGGTGGATTTCGTGGTGGATGCCATCGACACGCTGGCCCCGAAATTGGCGTTGATTCGTTATTGCGTGGAGCATAAGTTGCCGTTGGTGAGTTCGATGGGGGCGGGCGCCAAAGTGGATGTGACACAGGTGCGCATCACCGATTTGTCCAAATCGCGTCACTGTCCGCTGGCTTTCATTGTCCGCAAACGCCTCGGCAAGCTCGGGATTCGCAAAGGCTTCCCGGTGGTGTACAGTGAAGAACTGCCGGACCGGGACAGCATCATTTCCGTCGAGGAACGCAACAAAAAATCCCAGGTCGGGACGATTTCCTACCTTCCCGCCGTTTTCGGCTGCGCCTGCGCCCAGGCGGCATTATTGTATTTGAGGGATCACTGACAGAGGGCGCTGCAAATGCGTTCCGCTTCAGCCAACGTGTCGAATTTTCCCACATCCACCAGCGTCAGGTTCGGGTCGCTGATGCCGTAGATGGGATAACGGTCGCAGGCCTGCAAGTAAAAATCCATAATGGAAAAGCGTTCGGGCATTTCCAACGCGTCGAATGCGTCGAAGATGCTCGGGGAGAGCAGTTGAATGCCCGAGAACGCGCGGCGCAGACATTTCTCAGGGTCCAGATCCGGGTAGGGGGAACGTAACTGTCCCGTCTTGATGTTCATCCATCCGACCAAACTCAGGTCGTCGGGATTCAGCAGCAGATAACGGCTGCTTTCCCGTTCGCTCACCAGCAGCGTGGCCAACGCGTTGCTGCGAGTTTGCTTGCGAAGTCCCTCCAAGTCCGCGTTGGAGATGATGTCCACATTGTGGGCGAGGAAGGGCTCGTCCAGCGGCTCTAGCAAGGGTTTCGCCCGACGGATGCCCCCGCCGGTCTCCAACAGACTGCCCGATTCGTCGGAAATGGAGACTTTGAGTCCGAAATCATGGTTGGCCAGGTAGTCGCGTATCTGCTCGGAGAAGTGATGGACATTCACGACGGCTTCCGTGTAGCCGGCCGCACGAAGTTTGCGCAGGATGTGCGCCAGCAGCGGACTTCCACATACGGGCACGAGCGCTTTGGGCATACTGTCCGTCAAGGGGCGCAGGCGGGTGCCCAGTCCCGCTGCGAATACCATCGCTTTCATAATATCTGCTCTCGTTGTTGCTCCCGGTGACGAAGCACGACTTTCACCTTGAATTTCTCCGCGATGTGCTCGGCCGTGTGTTGCGCGCAATAGACAGAACGGTGCTGTCCGCCGGTGCAGCCGAAACACAGTTGCAGGTGGGAGAATCCTCGCTCAATATAGCGTTGCGTGTGCGCGTCCACAAGGCGGTACACACTCTCGAGAAACGCCGCCGTCTCACCGCTCTCTTCCAGAAAGCGGATGACGGGTTCATCGGTTCCGCAGAGGGATTTGTACTGTTCGTAGCGTCCCGGGTTGTGGATGGCCCGGCAGTCGAAGACATAGCCTCCGCCATTGCCGCTCGTGTCTTCCGGAATACCTTTTTTGTAAGAAAAACTGTATACTGTCACTTGGAGAGGGGTGGGCTCGTCTTTTTTCCGTGTCTCACACGCAGAGAAAACACCTTGCGTGGCGCCTCTCTCACACAGTTTCCGCAGCGTTTTGTCGAGATACGGGTAACGGGTCAATGGCTCTTGCAATATCTCACGCAGGTTCTGCAACGCGAAAGGAATGCTGCCCAGAAAAGCCGTTTTGCGCTCGACGTAGCCTCGGAATCCGTAGGCTCCCAGCACTTGGAGGGTGCGCAGCAGCACGAAGGGCTTCAGTTTCCGGCGGAAGGTTTCTCCGTCCATCGGCCGGAAGGGGCGTAGCGCTTCCAAATAACGGTCAATCAGTTCATCTTTCAATTCCGGACTGAATCGGGAACGGGCCTGCCAGACAAAGGAAGCGACATCGTAATAGATCGGGCCTTTGCGTCCTCCTTGGAAGTCGATGAACCAGGGCTGGCCGTCTTTGATCATTACATTGCGTGCTTGAAAGTCCCGGTAGAGGAAGGTCTCGCCGGAGTCTTCGAGCAGATCCTCCTTGAAAAGTTCGAAATCGTTCTGCAACAGGTTTTCGTTGAACTCCACTCCGGCGGGTTTGAGGAAACAGTATTTGAAATAGTTGAGGTCGAAGTCCACCATCCGGGCGTCGAAGGCTTCCTGCGGGTAGCAGACGCTCCAGTCCATCCCTTTGCCGCCCAAAAACTGGATGCGGGGGAGGTAGGCGATGGTCTCCTTGAGCAGTTCTTTTTCCTCTTGGGAGTAGCATCCGCTCTCCCGTCCCCGGGCCACGCGGTCGAAGAGCACGATCCTGCCCAAATCCTCTTGGAGGTACGCCGTGCCGTCTTCGCTTTCAGCCACCACGCCGGGCACACGGAGCCCTTTGCTCTGAAAATGCCGGGCGATGGTCGTGAAGGCTCGGTTTTCTTCCACAGAGGTGCCGATGACTCCGATGAGGGTCGTCCTGCCGCCGCTCAAACGGTAGTAACGGCGGTTGCTGGCCGAGGCGGGCAGGGCTTCTATGGAGTCGGCTTCGCATCCTTTGTGGGACAGGAAGAGGCATTGCAGGGTATGAAGGGCTTCGCTCGTATCGTGAGTTGCTGATAGATTGCAAATTTACATAAATTCTCGCGATTTGAATGGAATTTTGCTAACTTTGTCCCATTAAACTCTAAGTCACAACCTATGAAACAAGCATTCTCCATTTTCCGTCTCGGCATTCTCGCCGGCATCGCCATCGGCATCGCAGGATTCGGCTATCTCGCATTGAAGGGGAGTCCTCTCGGGGACATCGCCGGAGCCGTTGTCTTCTCCTTCGGTCTGGCTACGGTCGTCAATTATCAGTTGAAACTCTATACCGGCGCGATGGGCTTTGTGAAGACGAAGGAGGAAATCGCGCAGTTGCTGCCCACCATTCTGGGCAACATCGTCGGCTGCTTGTTGATGGCTTTGCTCGCCAAACTGTCTCCGATGGGTCTGGAGGCGAAAGCCCAGGCTATCCTGGAAGGACGTTTGAATGATTCTTTGATCAACGGTGCCCTTATGTCGGGAACCTTGCGCAGCGGCCTGCTGGCCATCGGTTGCGGTTTCATTATGACGACGGCGGTCAATTTCGCGCGTCAGGGCAAGTGGATTCCGCTCCTCTTCGGTGTGCCTATGTTCATCTTCTGCGGCTTTCCGCACTGCATCGCCGACACGTTCTATTACCTGTGTGTTCCTTGGGATTTCTTGGGTACACATTTCGGCTCCGTGGTGCTGCTGTTCTGCTGCCTAGTCCTTGGCAACACCATCGGCGGCAATCTCTACCGTCTTTTCACCTGGACGAAATAATACCCGCTATGTCTGGGGCTCCGGATGCTATCCTTACAGAGAAGCGTTCAATACGGCAGTGTGTAAAGGAGCACCGGCAGGCTTGGCTCGCTGAAACGACACCTGAAGAACGCGCCGCCTGCATCGCCTCCATCTGGTCGCAGGTCGAATCCTCCGAAGCCTTCCGTTCCGCCCGCACCATCCTGCTCTACGCCTCGCTGCCCGACGAAGTCCCCACCGACACCATCCTCCAACGCTGGTCCCAGCCCGTCGTGCCCGACTTTGACTTTTCCGTCATGCCCGACCCGATCGGGCATCCCTGTGCGGGCAAGACGCTCGTGCTCCCGCTGGTGGAAGGGGAGCGCCTCCGCCTCAAAGCCTACGATCCCGCCGCACTCCGTCCCGGCTACCAAGGCATTCCCGAACCTTTGCCCTCCTGTCCCGACATCGCCCCCGATGCCATCGACCTCGCCATCATCCCCGGACGCGCCTTCACCCCTGACGGCTTGCGCCTCGGCCGCGGCAAAGGCTTCTACGACCGCCTCCTTCCCACGCTCACCCGTGCCCGCAAGATCGGCGTCGCCTATCCCTACCAAATCCTCGAAACCCTACCCCTCGACCCCTGGGACGTGCCTTTGGACGCGGTATACACTTCTTCCCTATAGGATTGATTGAGGCTTTCACGCACGAAGGAAAAGTTTTTCCGAGCCGAATAAAGGCATCGGAAAAATCTTTCCACTTCGTGCTCCCTCAACGCCCTCGCACTCTTCTTTTATAGTTTCAGAAATTTTGCGATATTTGCAAAAACAAACATTAGACACTTATGCTGAAAATCGGAGACAAAATGCCGTCCTTCGAGGTCCTGGACCAAGACGGCAACACGGTGAAATCAGAAGACTTCATCGGAAAAGGCCACAAGACCATCATCTACTTCTATCCCAAAGACAATACCTCCGGTTGCACGGCCGAAGCCTGCTCCTTCCGCGACAACTATGAAGCCCTCACGGCCGCCGGTTACAATGTCGTCGGTGTCAGCAAAGACAGCGTCAAATCCCACGCCGGCTTCCGCAGCAAGCACAATCTGCCTTTCCGCCTGCTCGCCGACACCACCACGCAACTCCTCCAAGACTTCGGCGCCTGGGGCGAAAAGAAAATGTACGGCAAGACCGTCCAAGGCACCCTCCGCCGCACTTTCATCTTCGACGAAAACGGCATCCTCGAACGCCTCATCGAAAAAGTCGAAACCAAAACCGCCGCCCTCCAGATCCTCCATCTGAACTAGAATCCGCCAACCCCTCCAAAACTACTGTTCCCGGTCTACCCAAAAATGACCAGACCGGGAACACTTTTCTAGGGAAATCGTCGCCGGTCTCATCCAAAATGACCAGACCGGGAACACTCGCATCTTACAAATACAACTCCTCCACTGCCTGCAGCCGTGCATCGTAACGGCTGATTTCAATATGTCAAATTCCAGTAGGGTAGTTGCGTGGCCATAATCTGCAGAAGCCGTTGTTCTTCCATCTTTATCTTGTTTTTTGTCGCGGCATCACTTGCATCTTCAATGATGTAAATCCCTACTTCAACGCGGCGATTGTGTTTAAATGCCTCGAAAATTTCATGATTTATGTGGCAGTTTGTGGGGCGACCTTTCTTCAAACAATTGGATTGCGATATATTTCCATATTCATTGCGGATCCTTTGATTATAGTTGTCCAAGCAGCGTCCTGCATATCGAACAATACCGTCTATCACGAAAATATATAATCCTCGTTTTTTGTCTTGACCATCGCGATAAAATTTATCCTCTGGTTTAAATCTGCAAAAGGGTCCTGATCCATACCGATGACAGGGTGTATTAATCTGAAATGTTATTTCATTGCGGATTAGTTCTATCTTGTATAAGCGAAAAAAATATCCGAAGAAATTCTTATAACTCAGATAGTCATCAATAGCAACTTCTTGTTCTTTTGTTATCAAGCCATTTTTTACATATTCTTCCGTTCCATCCGTAAAGCAATTATCCATCCAATCCTTCAAATCATCCTCGAACTGAATCTGCTTATAACAATCGTTCCTCAGTCGCGAGTTATTAATTTTGTTCACCTCGTTTTTAGCAATAGGTATTAGAATCGTAAAATCTTGAGGGCTAAGAGAAAATGAGTCCCCGTTCTTATCGGTCAAATCAATCGACTCGTTATGCCACGAATGAAGCAAACAATTTTCTACGAGTAACGGGTCGTCTGTATTTGTTCCGAGGGGTGGAATTTGTGTGATGTTTACAATTTCTAAAATCGGCTTCGGAGAAGGTGGTAATTTAGACAAAATTTGAAGAAACCCTATGGCGTCCCATTTGCCCAACTTACAGCAATCTATTGACACGAACGGGCGCCCTTTCTGATTTTGAAGAATGGGTGGCATTGTCATTATGTCACCCCCAGGAGCAATTTCGCATACTGTGGATACTCCGGAAATCGGCAACTTCGCATTTGACGGTTTTTCTTTGATATAAGAAAGAAGTTGCAGGTGGAAGTCAATAGGATTCTCACTCCAACATATTGTTACGCCATTTGTATTGAGTAATGAACCCCAGTAAGTATTTTTCTTGAGAACCTCATACTGTTCCTTATTCATCAATGGCCTTTGGACCAGATCATCATCAAATAAGCTCATAATCTCTTATTTATCTTAATTCATTTTTAATCTTTTTGAAAATTGCGTAGCCTTGTTCTGCAATAGGCTTTTGATTCTCATAGCGGGCTATAAAAGTTGGACGTTCCCCAACGCTAATTTTGGCCATTTCGTGAAGAGCGGTATTCCTTGACTTTTTCCAGTGATTAATCTCATCATATAATTCATCAGAAATAATTCCTAAGCTGTCGAGCCGTTTAAGATTTTCACCTAAAGGCTTAAAAACTTCATCAGGAGTGCAGACCCCATAATATATAAGTGCAGATTCAAGTCTATCGGATATGAGGCTTTCCATTAATGTTATTGCTTCAAGGAAAAATCCTCCTTTCATTGCTTCTGAATAACGATTAATCAAATCTTTATATAGATGGTAACGAACTTTCCCTTTTTCGAGTGTGTTTGCAATTTCTCTTGTCTTTTTTACGGTGTTCATAGCGAGTATATTTATTCTTTAATACAACGGACTGATAATCCGCTACATCTTCCACCATTGTCTACCGGAACATACCCTCCACTATTAAGCCTGAAGCGGTAGGAATTATTGTCACAAGGCGTACATGACCAATATGATCCGCCATAACCAACATTGATTAGTTTGTTACCTCCGTTTCCAATTGCACCCGCAGCTGGGTACCAAATAGTTCGGTTACTGCCAAATTTTCCGGAAAAATTAATCCCTTTATTTGTAGAATCCCAATTGTAAGAGGACGATTCGCTAGTCACGCCACTTGCCTTTTCCCAGATACCACCAATTCCACCTTCTGGTACTTTCCATCCGGGAGGACAAGGGTCATAAATGGTTTTCGATGATTGCCATAATGAGTTATCCTTGACGTTCAGCCAATCATAATTGCTATTTTCTGTGCCGCGAATAAAAGTTGTGGGATTCTTGATTGTATAATCAATTGTTGTTGGATATCCGGCAGATGGCCAAGAAATCGTTGAGGAAGTTTTCGTTTGGTCAACCAATGAACTACTATACGAATCTTCACATCCACCCAGAAACGGGTCTTTACGGCCCCACTGATACAACAAACCGAGTGCTCCAATATTATCTGGCTCGGCTGAGGTGGCTCCGAGGTTACGGTCCATCATAGTGCCAGCATTATTGTAGTATGTTTGAGCGGAATCTTCTGGATTGTACCCGCTACACACCCAAATATGCCAAGACCAAAGAATGTTTCCACTGGCATCTTTGGCGGTAATGACAGCGTTTCCGTTTTTCAGAGAGGATGGCGTAATAAAGTTGATATAGTTGCTAGAATATGACACTTCACAGATAATATCGCCCTTATTAGGAACTGTTGCCGTACCAAATGACTCCCACAACACCTCGGCTTTAGACACACTGCCAACCGAAGTGGAGGAATTACCCTTCACGGTTTTGAAGGAGTAGGTACCGGCGCTGGACACAATATAACTGTTGGCGGACGCAGAGGAGGACAAATCTGTGGGAACGAAGACCGAGCAAGTCGCTTTCTTCCCGCTGCCGTCGTTGGCTGTCGCAGTGATGGTCGCCGTTCCCTTGGAAACGGTCGTCACTTTGCCGGTCTGGTCCACGGTGGCGACGGAGGTGTCGGAAGAAGACCAGGTCAGCGTCTTGTCGTTGGCGTTGTCGGGGGTGATGGTGGCAGATAGGGTTTCGGTCTGGCCTTCGTTCAACGTAAGAGCGGTTTTGTTCAAAGTTATGCCCGTCACATATTGTTTCACCTCCACTTGACAGCTCGCACTCTTGCCGCTGCCGTCTGTTGATGCGACTGTTATAGTAGCGGTTCCTCTTGAAACACCCGTTACCACTCCGGAAGTAGAAACCTTCGCTATGGATGTATTTGAACTCGACCACGACAGCTCCGCATCTGAAGGATTAACAGTTGCCGTTAGTGTTTCTGACGATCCTGCATACAACTCAAGATTCGATGTGTTTAAGGATATAGATTGAACGGGCTTTCCCGTCTGCGTTACTGTAAAAGATTGTGCGGCATATGTGCCATAAGAAAGTTTGATGCTTCCCGATCGTTGTGCGGAACTATTGTTCTCCTTGACTCTGATATTTACCTTGTTGCTGGAAACCGTTACATCAGTAATCCACTCGGATTGAGAAGATGCGGTAATTGTGGCTCCTTCTCGTGGATTGATGACGGAAAAATCCAAGGAGAAGTAGCCACCGGTATATGCTATATTTTGACTTTCTGGAGTAATGATAATTTTGGCAGCAGACCAAGATTGAGATACAGAAAACTCCTTTGTTGCAAAATCTTCGTAGGTGAGTTTTATTTTCCCATTTCGAGCAGTCCCAGAATTGTTCTCTGCGACCTTATAGCTCACCTTGTTGCCGGAAATGCTGACATTCGTTATCCACTCGGATTGAGAAGATGCGGTAACTGTCGCTCCATCGCGGGGATTGGAGACGGAGAAATCCACAGAGAAGTTGCCACCGGTATATGCTACATTTTGACTTTCTGGAGTAATGATAATTTTGGCGGCAGACCAAGATTGAGATACAGAAAACTCCTTTGTTGCAAAATCTCCGTAGGTGAGTTTAATTATTCCATTTCGAACACTTCCAGAATTGTTTTCTGAAACTTTATAACTTACCTTATTGCTGGAAATGCTGACATTTGTTATCCACTCGGATTGAGAGGATGCAGTTACTGTGGCTC
>CACZWF010000061.1 GCA_902784785.1 uncultured Bacteroidia bacterium | reverse complement strand
GTGCTTTTGTGATGGGTTCTATCCTTGCCGAGACGGTGGAGTCGCATCGTATCGAACACTTGATGACACCGCTGAAGAATGTTTTTGCCGCCATCTTCTTCATCTCGGTGGGTATGCTGATCAACCCGTCCGCCTTGGTGGAAGATTGGGCCAATATCCTTATGGTCTGTCTGGTGATTATCATCGGAATGATTCTCTTTGGCACCTTGGGCTGCTGGTGGGGCGGTCAGACGATGCGTGACTCGATGCTCACCAGTTTCTCCTTTGTGCAGATCGGTGAGTTCTCGTTCATTATCGCTTCGCTGGGTACCAGTCTGGGCGTTCTCAATGAAAAAATCTATCCTGTCATCGTGGCCTCCAGTGTGGTGACCACCTTCCTCACCCCTTATATTATGAAGGCATCCATGCCTTGTTACAAGTTCTTGTATAATCACGCTCCGGCGAGCTTGCGCGCCAAGATGGACCTCCGGGAGCAACAAGTGGCGGCGGCCGAGGCCACCGCTCCGTCCAGCGACAATAACGCTTGGGCCGATAAACTGCGTCATTCCGTGAGGAACACTTTCATCACGAAGCGTCTTCTCAATCTGTTTGTCAAGAATATGAGTGCGCACGACGAAGAGGCAAAATAATCGATCATCAACAAAACGGAAATATGGAATATTTTATTAAGCCGGGTTGGCGGCTCAATCCCAACGAGAAGGTGGTCGCGGCGATTACCAAACGCATCGGTCTGAATGGCGGCGACTGCCCTTGCCACAACGACAGCTATGACAAAAAATGTCCTTGCTCCGATTATCGCGAAAAGGATATTTGCCATTGTACACTGTACGTAAAGGAATAAAAAATTGCAAATTCACAAAAAATTCGGAAAAAAGATAAAAAGGTAAAGAAAAAGAAAAATTTTTCTTGACTTTTTGACTTTTCCAAAAATGGGGCTTTATATTTGGCGTCGCTGAAAAGTGACGCTTATGAAGACAAAAACCCTACTCTGTTTGTGGCTTCCCCTCGTGCTGGTCTGTGCGTGTGCGAAGTTTCAAGATTCTCTTTTTTTATCGGATGCGGATGCTGACGAAACCAAGGTCGGCATACTTGTCCGTTTTTCGGAACCCGGTTCTCCCGATGGTTTGTCGGGGGATGTCCCCACCCGGAGTTCCTGGACCGGGGACCCCGATCGGGTGGATTCCTTTGTTTTGATGGCCTATCGGGAGGGCTGTCTGGAATCTTGCGTCAGGGCGCGTGAGGGGGCGTCCGTTTCTATCAAGCTATTCAAAGGACGACGCTATCAACTGTATGCTTTGGCCAATGTCCCTGATTTTGTCCCGCCGCGAAGGGAAGCGGAAATGGAGACTCTTTCGCTACCGGTAGGGGATTTCCAGCAACGATCGTTCTTGCCGATGGCCTGTCGCGTGGATGCATTTCTTCCGCAGCATGATGGACAGGCCCTGGTGCTTTCTTTCGAGCGACTTTTCGCCCAATTGCAAGTCCATTTGGATAAGGGCGCGTTGGGTCTGTTGCGTGTGGGGAGCCTGCGGCTCCGCCAGGTCGCTTCCTCTGTCCATCCTTTTACGGCTGCCGATGCGGAATTGTCATATCTCGATGGCGATGTCGCCAGCGACGCCGATTTGCAACGACTCAACGCGGGCGACAACCTGATTCTTTATGTCCCGCAAAACCGGCAGGGAACTCTTCTGCCCGGCAACGATGACCCTTTTCTTCGCGTGCCTGATTCACTCGGTGAGAAGGCCGGGCGATGTACCTATCTGGAACTTTCCGCCAGTCAGGATGGGGAGACACTTCTGTCGGGCGACGCCTTGTGTCGTGTCTATCTGGGGCTCAATGCGGCCGATAATTTTGATGTGCCCGGCAACGCTTCATTGAATCTGACCTTGTTCTTGACAGACCGTCTGCTCGGGGGTGACTGGGGCTGGCGGATAGACAGCCGTTTGTCGTGGCAGCCCGATGCAGTGACAGGCTGGTTGGACGCGGGGATGCATGCTCTCGACGACCTTTATGTGGGCGAGGTGTTTCGCTATGCAGTGCGTCCTTCGGATGCCTTTCTGGAAGCTATCGGGGGTGACTTCTCTCGCTGTTCGTTGCGTTTTGACGGAAGTTCGGACCTATCTGCGCCTTCACGGGAGGAACCCGATACAAGTCTACTCTTTTCTTCGTGGACTGCTTCGGGGGAGGGGGTCTGGATGGCCGATGCGCATTGCCGGAAGCCGGTTGATGCGGGACGGATTCGTCTTTGTCTGGATGGACGCGAACTCTTTGATCTGACCACCGGATTGGCCGTGCAAGTCCCGGACATTGCCTTGCAGGAGCCTTCTGCGGTATATATCAATGCGGATACCCCGGCCGCTTGTCCGCTGGATGTAAAAGACCGTCAGGGACGCTCATTGTCGGCCGCCTATGGCTTTGATCCCGATGTTTTCGCGTTGGAGTACGCCTTGACCGTCAACCCGGAATGGGAGACTCCTGACATATCCGAGTTTTCGTGCCTGACCGCCGGTCTTCCGTCCGCGTCCGCCCCTTTCGGGAGTTGTCAAGTAGACATCCGTCACACGGGATCTAACCAACCCCTCTCCCGTTTTCTGACGGAGAGCCTGCGGCGGGAGGCGGTTTTCAACCTGCGAGTGCGGGACAACCGATATGGTATGGAAGCTTCTTGCCCTCTCCGCACGGACATCCCGCCCATCCAGGTCCATTTGACGGATGGAGGAGCGTGGGATGCGGATTGGACGCTTTGCGTGTCCAACCCTTCCGCTTTGCCGATGGAATGGGGGCTGGTCGTTTCTCCCGAAAAAAATTATGACCTCGTCGTTTCTCCGCCGGCTCCTGTCAGAAGTTACAACATTATCGACATCACGGACGAACAACTCTCTATCGTGGAAAGGGAAAGCGTGCGCTTCGTCGGCAGCCGTGACACTCTGGTGCTCAAGATGTTATAAAAATGCAAGGGTCGGTTTGGAGCCGTCTCTTTGTTACGGGGAAAGGCGTGACGCTAGGTTGGATGGAAAAATCGAATGGACTTGTTCATTGGTGGGCGACAACCCTCCTTTGATGTGTTTGTTCTCCTCTGATTCCGAGTGGTGGAATGGGACGACGGACCATCCGCTTCCTGTTTTACTTCGATATTCCGCCTATGACGACATCGGACAGCTTCACGTCGTCGCCGGTTTTTCGCAGACGGGAATGCGACCAACGGTCACGCTGTTTGCGGATACCGATGACCAACTTTTCAATGTCGCCTATTATGGCTATATCAACGGGTATGTCTATTACCAGAGCAGCAATTATTCTCACATAAACGTTCCTATGCCCTATTCGGTGCGTAGAAATTTCTTTTCCAGCCGTTACTCGGTCCCTCCTGACGGACAGACCCGCTTCTTTGAAGACGATAATTTCTCGGCGCGATGCCGTGAAATCCTTCAAATAGACAACGACGGCTATAATAAACCTTATGTCGCTTATCCTTCTTTGGAATTGGTGGAATACGGAGTGAGCGTCTTTTATGAACCCTGCGACCGCATTTATTCGCTGGACGTGTCCGGCTCGCTCCGTTTCTCCTATTACAGTTCGAGGTATCAAACGGATCTATACGTGGGTTCCTCTCTGACAAGCATTGTACAGGAGCAATTGTACATTTTTGAGCATTAAAAAAGACGGCCCGAAGGGTCGGACCGTCTTTTGAACCTTGAAGAGAAGAAATTATTTCTTCTTCTGACCGTATCTTGAGTAGAATTTGTCCACGCGACCGGCGGTGTCGACGAGTTTCATCTTGCCGGTGTAGAAAGGGTGGGATGTGTTGGAAATCTCAACCTTGACAACGGGATACTCAACACCCTCGTACACGATGGTCTCCTTGGTGGAGGCGCAGGAACGGGTGATGAACACCACGTCGTTGGACATATCCTTGAAAGCTACAAGACGGTAGGTTTCGGGATGAATTCCTTTTTTCATTGCTTTATCAATTATAATTTCAACATTAAATCCAACGAATTGGACGGCAAAGGTACGCTTTTATTTGAAAAAAACAAAAAAGAATGGCAAATTCCCTAAAAAAGATTAAATTTGTAAATCAAAAATTCTACAGATTATGACACTGATTAAATCCATTTCCGGTATTCGGGGCACTATCGGAGGTCCAGTTGGAGAGGGGCTGACGCCCGTAGATATTGTTAAATTTACTTATGCCTATTGCGATCAGCTTCGCGTACGCCGTCCCAAGAAGGCGGGTGAGCGTTACAAAGTAGTCGTGGGAAAAGATGCCCGCATCAGCGGGGAGATGGTGGAGAATCTGGTCTGCGGCACCCTCATCGCCTGCGGCGTGGATGTCGTGAAGGCGGGATTCGCCAGCACCCCGACTACGGAGATGGCTGTCATTTTCAGCGAGGCGGACGGCGGTATTATCCTGACCGCTTCCCACAACCCCAAACAGTGGAACGCCCTCAAATTGCTCAACGAGAAAGGGGAGTTCCTGACGGCTGAAGAAGGCGGAGCCATTCTCGAATGTGCCGAGAAAGAGGATTTTGACTTTTCAGATATCGACAGCATCGGCAGCATCATCGAAGAGGATTTCACCGACCGTCATCTGGATGCGGTGCTCGCTCTTCCTCAGGTGGATGTAGACGCGGTGCGCAAAGCCGGTTTTACCGTAGTGGTGGACGCCGTCAATTCCGTCGGCGGCATCATTATGCCGCGTCTGCTCAAACGCATGGGTGTCAAATGTATTGAACTGAACTGCAATCCGGACGGTAACTTCGCCCACAATCCCGAACCGCTTCCGGCCAATCTCATCGAATTGAGTGAGACCGTGGTGCGCGAGAAAGCCGATTTGGGCGTATCTGTCGACCCGGATGTGGACCGTCTCGCCTTCATCTGCGAAAACGGCGAGCCTTTCGTGGAGGAATACACCTTGGTGAGTGTGGCGGATTATCTGCTCGAATGCGCCGTCAAAGAGGGCAAGAAGAATCTGGCGACGGTGTCCAACCTCTCTTCTTCCCGCGCATTGCGCGACGTAACCGAAAAGAACGGCGGTACCTATTATGCTTCTGCCGTAGGCGAGGTCAATGTGACCACCCTGATGCACAAAGTCGGTGCGCTCATCGGTGGTGAGGGCAATGGCGGCGTCATTTATCCTGCCATTCACGCCGGCCGTGACGCGATGGTGGGTGTGGCGCTCTTTCTGAGCAACCTGGCCCACAAGAAGATGACGGTCAGCCAGCTCAAGAAAACCTATCCGCAGTATTTCATTGCGAAGAACAAGATCCAGCTTTCTGACAAGGCCCTGATCGACAAGATTCTTTCCGAATTGCAGGTGATTTACAAAAATGAGAATGTCAACACCATCGACGGCGTGAAGATTTCTTTCGAGGCCAAGAAACAATGGGTACACCTGCGTAAATCCAACACCGAGCCCATTATCCGCATCTATGCGGAGGCCCAGGACCAGCAGGCGGCGGAAGCCCTCGCGAACGAAGTGATTGCGGTGGCCAACAAGATTATCGGTTGAGGCCGATCGCCGCATAATCCGTTTGCGCTGTGTTTTCTTTCCGGACTACACCCTTGGGTGAACAATTGGACAAGTCCCTCGTGCAGGGACTTGTCGTGTGTCTGTGTTCTCCCTCCAGTTATGATGTGGTAGAAGGACGCTATACCTGGGAGATTTTCGCGGAAAGAGGGCATTTGAAGAAACTGATATCCCTTGCGGAAGGGGAATTGCGTACTCCTGACCAGGGTTCGCTCCGTTTTCGTCCGGATGACTTTGTCGGCGCCGATGCGGTTGTGGTGGACCTGCAAGATGTCGGATCCCGCTATTTTGAACCGACACGCAGCGTGTTTGCGTTGATGCGGATGCTCAACGGGTTGGGGGAGGAAGTGCCTTCCTTGTACATCGTGGACCATCTCAATCCGGCCGGCCGCATTGTCGAAGGCTCGATGCCTTCCGCTTCGAAGGGGGGCGCTTTCCCGAAGACCTGCCACCGGCACGGTATGACGCTGGGCGAACTGTGTTACTTGTATCAAAATGAAATCAACTACAAGGGTCCCCTGCACGTAATCTCGGCACTAGCCCAAGGGGGCGGTCCATTATTACCCTGGGCGATTCCTCCTGCGGCCGACATTCCGGGACTCTTCACCTGCGATGTGTACAGCGGCTCTTACCTTTGGCGCAAGACCAATCTCAATGCCGGGGAGGGGACGGCCCGTCCGTACGAGTATTTCGGGGCTCCATTCCTGGAAAATGAACCTGTACCCGTGCCCGAAGGAGTTATCCTTCGCCCTTGTTCCTTCATCCCGTCCGAAGGACGTTATGCCGGCGAACTTTGCCGTGGCTACCAGACCCTGCTGTTGCCGGGTGCTTCTTATCATAGTTTGGGCCATACCCTGCAACTGATGCGTTATTTCATGGGGCGTTATTCCGCTTTTGAACTGGCCGCTGATTTTGCCGAAACGCTGGCGGACGACACCCTGCTGGCTTTCATAAACGGCGTGGGGGACTGGCCGTCTGTTCGGGACTATCTCAAGGCGGAAGAACAGAAATGGGTACGGAAGGCCCGCAAGTTTACCCTTTATGAAAACAATCCCTACCGAATCAAGTAAAATCCGATAAAAGCCGACGTTTAATTGAGATTTTTTGTGTAAGTTTGCAAAATATAAAATTCAACCAAAAATATGAAACAGGATATCGAAATCTTCGATCTCATCAAAGAGGAGAAAAACCGGCAGAGTTCCGGTCTGGAACTGATTGCATCAGAGAATTATGTGAGCGAACAGGTCTTGGAGGCCTTGGGTTCCGTCTGCACCAATAAATACGCGGAAGGTTATCCCGGCGCTCGCTACTACGGCGGCTGCGAGGTGGTGGATAAAATCGAGCAACTGGCCATCGACCGCCTGAAAGAACTCTTCGGCGCGGAATACGCCAACGTGCAGCCCCACAGCGGTGCCCAGGCTAATATGGCGGTACTCTTCACCTGCCTCAAGCCCGGTGATACCTTTATGGGTCTGGACCTGTCTCACGGCGGTCACCTTTCCCACGGTTCTCCGGTCAATATGTCGGGTATGGTTTACAAGGCCGTTTCCTATGGACTGGATGAGAATACGGGGCTGATCGACTATGATGCGATGGAGAAACTCGCGGTCAAGACCAAACCCAAACTCATCATCGGCGGCGCTTCCGCCTATTCCCGTGAATGGGACTATGCCCGTATGCGTCAGATTGCCGACAAAGTGGGTGCGCTCCTGATGGTGGATATGGCCCACACGGCCGGTCTGATTGCCGCCGGTTTGCTGGACAACCCCGTCAAATATGCGGACATCGTTACCTCTACGACCCACAAGACCCTGCGCGGTCCCCGTGGCGGCGTCATCCTGATGGGCAAAGATTTCGACAATCCCTGGGGACTTACTACGCCCAAAGGTGTGGTCAAGAAGATGTCCCAGTTGCTCAATTCCGCCGTGTTCCCCGGTATCCAGGGCGGCCCCCTCGAGCACTGCATCGCCGCGAAGGCCGTGGCATTCTTCGAGGCCCTTCAGCCTGCGTACAAAGAATACCAGAAGCAAGTCAAGATGAATGCGGCCGTGATGGCGCAGGAATTTATTGACAAGGGCTACAAAGTGGTTTCCGGCGGAACGGACAACCATCTGATGCTCATCGACCTCCGTACCAAATACCCTTTGGTGACGGGCCGTATTGCCGAACACGAACTTGTCAAGGCGGAAATCACCGTCAACAAGAATATGGTTCCTTTCGATGATCGTTCTCCGTTCCAGACCTCCGGTTTGCGCATCGGAACCCCTGCCATCACCTCCCGTGGTTTTGTGGAGAAAGATATGAAGGGCATCGTGGAACTGATTGATACCATACTGCAAGCCTGCAGCGACCACATCGGCCTGGTCAGCGGCAAGAATCCCGACGGCAGCCCTTATGTCGCCAGCGAAAAAGAACAGGCGGAATACAATGCCGTCATCAACTCTGTTCGCAAGAAAGTCAATATGAAAACGGCAGGAATGCCTCTTAACCGTTATTAATCGCTATGGCTAAATCCATCAAAATACCTTTCCTTTCCAACAAAAGTGATGCTTATGATTGGAAATTCTGTCGTCTCGGCGGCGTGACCCGCATCAAAATCGAGAATGGAGAAGATATCCGTCATCTGCCGGAACTTGACCGTAAGATGTGGACCGTTCTCAATTGTCCCGTTCAAGGACTGGAGATGGATGCAAGAACCCTTCAGATCCTGGATACGGACCGCGATGGAAAAATCAAGGTGGACGAGGTGATTGCCGCCTCCTCTTACCTGACCTCCGTCATCAAGGATGCCGACAAATTGTTTGACGGCTCGGATTCCATCGCGCTTTCGGACTTCAATACCGACAATGCGGATGCCGCCGCTTTGTTGCAGAGCAGCAAGGAAGTGCTGAACGCTTTGGGAAAAGAAGGGGAAGAAAAGATTTCTATCGCGGAAGTTGCTGACAGCAGCAAGATTTTCGCTGCGACGATTTTCAACGGGGATGGCATCATAACCGCCAAATCCGCCGGGGAAGATGCTGAAGCGGCCGCGGTTATCGCTGACATCATCGCTACCCAGGGCGCCGTTACGGACCGTAGCGGTGAGGACGGTGTGAACCAAGATAAAATCGACGCTTTCTTCAAGGCCTGTGAAGAGCTGACCGCCTGGCGTCAGGCCGGAGAGGCCGACAAAGCTGCCATCTTCCCTTATGGTGACAATACTGCGGATGCGTTGGCGATTTGCGAACGCCTGCAAGACAAACTGGACGACTGGTTCATCCGTTGCAAACTGGCTGCGTTTGCTCTCGAAGATGGTTCTTCCCGTCTGGATGTATCCCAGGATGCGATTGCTGCTTTGGGCGAGAGTAATCTGAAGGACAAAATGGACGGTATCGCCGACTATCCGCTCAGCAAAGTGTCTTCTGACGCCGTTTTGAGCCTGGACCTCAAAGGAATCAACCCGGCTTGGAGAGATGCGGTTGCCGCTTTCAAAGCCGTTGTGTTTGATGGTAAGGAACTGACCGAAGAGAAGTGGAAAGCCATTCAGGCCTCCTTTGCGGCCTACAAAGCGTGGATGGGTGCCAAGGCCGGGGCTTCTGTCGAAGGCTTGGATGCAGCTCGCGTGGCTGCGCTGCCCGCATCGGGCGTCAAAGAGCGCTTGGCGGCCCTTATCGCCGAGGATCTTCGCTATGAGCCCGAATACACGAATATGGAGAAATTGGCGGACTTCCTTTATCTGTACCGCGATTTCTACACCCTGCTCAAGAACTATGTGACCTTCACGGATTTCTACGATGTGGAAAAGACGGCCATTTTCCAGGCCGGCCGGCTCTATCTCGACCAGCGCGCCTGCGACCTCTGTATCAAGGTCAGCGATATGGGCGGGCAGGAAAAGATGGCCTATATGAGCGGCTGCTTCCTGATTTTCTGCAATTGTACCAGCAAGGTTCGCAGCGAAAGCTTCACCATTATCGCAGTCCTGACCGTCGGTGAGACCGGCAATGTCAAGGTGGGCAAGCACGGTGTGTTCTACGACCGCGCCGGTGTTCCCTGGGATGCCACTATCACCAAGATTATCGAGAATCCTATCAGTATTCCCGAAGCCTTCTGGTCACCGTACCGCAAGCTCTCCGCTTTCATTGATGACAAAATCAACAAGGCGGCGGCCGATAAGGACAGCAAAGTGATGGGCGAAATGACCTCCAAAGTAGGTGAGGGGATTGAAAAACCTATCGATAAAGACGACAAACCCCAACCGTTCGACATTGCCAAGTATTGCGGTATCTTCGCCGCCATCGGCATGGCTGTGGGCTACATCGGCAGCTTCCTCGTCGCGATTGCAACCGGTTTCTTCAACCTGACCTGGTGGCAGATGCCGCTGTCCATCCTGGCCGTGATGCTGCTTATCTCCGGTCCTTCGATGTTCCTGGCCTGGAGAAAACTGCGCAAACGCAACCTCTCTCCCGTACTCAACGCCAACGGTTGGGCGATGAACGCCAATGTTAAGATCAATATCCGCTTCGGTGAGACCCTGACCAGCCAGGCCAAGTTCCCCAAGGTCCAATTGGCCGATCCCTTCGAGAAGAAAGGTACGCCGGCTTGGGTGAAATGGCTCTGCGGTATCATTATTGCGCTGGCCGTCGCATGTGCCGTCCTGTATTTCACCGGAACTTTCAAGAAACTTTTCCAGAAAGAAGCACCTGCTACGGAAGTGGTTGCCGATACTGAATGCGCTGCCGAAGCCGCTCCCGCAGAGGCTCCTGCCGCTATAGAAATTCCCGCTGAATAAATCATTCCTGAATGCAAGAAGAACAATCATACGAGGTATCCGCCCGGAAGTACAGGCCCAAGGACTTCGATAGTCTGATCGGGCAGGACAACATCGCCAAGACGCTCAAGAATTCCATCTTGCGCGGTCAGTTGGCGCATGCCTACCTTTTCTGCGGACCCCGGGGTGTCGGAAAGACGACCACGGCGCGCATTTTTGCCAAGATGATCAACTGCTCCAATCCGGGGCCGGATATGACGCCTTGCGGAGAGTGCGAGTCCTGTCTTTCCTTTGCCGAAGGCCGTTCTTATTGTATTCACGAACTGGATGCCGCGTCGAACAACGGCGTGGATGACATCAAGGCGCTCATCGACCAGGTGCGCGTACCGCCTCAGGTGGGCAAGTACAGCGTATATATCATCGATGAGGTGCACATGTTGTCCCAGGCTGCTTTCAATGCGTTCCTGAAGACACTGGAGGAGCCGCCGGCACACGCCATCTTCATTCTGGCGACCACCGAGAAGCACAAGATTCTTCCGACTATCCTGAGCCGCTGCCAAACCTACGATTTCAAGCGCATTTCCGTGCCGGATATCGTGAGCAACCTCAAAATGGTGGCTTCCCGCGAGGGGGTGACGATTGATGACGACAGCCTGCATATCCTGGCGGCGAAGGCCGACGGGGCGATGCGGGATGCGTTGACCTTGTTCGACCAGACCGTCGCTTTCTGCGGAAAGGATGTGAAATACGAAGAGGTGATTGCCAACCTCAATGTGATGGGGTATGAGCACAGTTTCGAGCTGGTGGACTTGTTCCTGGCCGGGGACTATGCGGGTGCTTTGACCAAATTTGATTTCTTGCTTTCCAAGGGCTTCAACGCCCAGCATTTCATTTCTTCGTTGAGTTCGCACTTCCGCGATTTGGTCGTCTGCAAGGCCGGTTCGGCGGATGCGCTGCTCGAATTGTCCGAGGGGATGAAGGCGCGTTACCGCGCCCAAGCGGAGCGTTGTTCGCTCAAATTCCTTTATGAAGCCTTGGCCGTCACGACGCAATGTGAAGCGGGTTACAAGCAGAGCATCAATCCGCGCCTGCATATCGAGTTCGCACTGATGCGCCTGTCCTTCTTGATGAAGGCACCGGCGGGTGGTTTTGCGCCTGCGCCGCAACAGCAAGCGGAGCCGGTGGCTGCGCAGCAAGCTGCGCCTGTGGCTACGCCACAAGCTTCGCCTGTAGCTTCTAACCCCCGGCCTGCGGTGGAAGCGAAGCCTGCTGTTGAGGCAAAACCCGTTAAGGAAGAATCTAAACCTGCTGTTGTTGAGGCGCCCGTTGTAGCCCCTGAGCCTGCTCTGACCCCCGCACAGCAGCCTGCACCTGAACCCGTTGCTCCCGCACCCCAGCCCGCTCCCACACGGCGGCGTGCTTCCTTCTCCGTCAATACCCTGGCGGAAGAAAAAACGGTCGCGGCTGCGCCCGTCGCGCAGAAAGTCGAGCAGGAAGTTCCCAGTGCTCAAAAAGTCCTCGAAGGCCTTGCTGCCCTCGCCCAGGAATACAGCGATAACGGCCAGCCCCGTCTGGCTACCTGTCTGACCTCTGATAAAAACGAGGTCTCCATCGAAAACGCCCAAGTGCGCGTCGTTCTCAAAGTCCAGAATGAGGCCCAGCGTTCGTGGATGCAGGACAAGAAATCCCGCGAGTTGACACAGTCCCTGCGCAAGCGCGTGGGCTACGATGCGCTCGACGTCGTTATTGAAACCTTGCCTCAGGATACGCAGGCAGTCAAAGCTTATTCGCCCGAGCAGCAACTGAAGGAGATGGTGCAGGCCAATCCGGAAATTGGTTCGGTGCTCGAATCCTTTGATGCCGTAATAAAATAGACGCTTATGATACTCCGCTGCGAAAATTTGGTGAAGAAATATGGTGTCCGAACCGTGGTGAAGGGCGTTTCTATGCAGGCCTCGCAAGGAGAGATTGTCGGATTCCTCGGTCCGAACGGGGCCGGCAAGACGACCTCATTCTATATGATTACGGGTCAGGTTACTCCCAATGCCGGTCGAATCTTTCTGGATGATGAAGATATTACGAACCTGCCGATGTACAAACGCTCGCAGAAGGGCGTGGGCTACCTGGCACAGGATGCTTCCGTCTTCCGGAAAATGTCGGTCGAGGACAACATTATGTCCGTGATGGAGCTTTGCCCGAAGTTCACCCAGCAGGAGCGTCGCGAGCGGCTGGAGAATCTGATTGACGAGTTCAGCCTCCACAAAGTCCGCAAGAGTCTGGGTATCCAGCTTTCCGGTGGCGAGCGCCGTCGTTGCGAGATTGCCCGTGCCTTGGCGGTC
>CACZWF010000060.1 GCA_902784785.1 uncultured Bacteroidia bacterium | reverse complement strand
TGGGTGTTATCATCGGTACCTACGCTTCCATCATGATTGGTACGCCCATCATGTTCGACGCCACCGCCCGCGCGGCCAAGAAAGAGAAGAAGTAAGCTCTATGGCTCTGGCTGGATGTGCCCTTGGGCCCATCCTCCAGCCATCGACTCAAAAGCCGGCTCCCATCGCGGGGGCCGGTTTTTTGTGGCTCATCCTTATTTTGAGCCCTTTTTGAGGACGACACCCGGCTTTGGACCTCCGAAGGTCCACCCCCTGGACCCTCAGCGACGCTTTCGGAAGGTAAGCGGAACCCTCTTGGGCCCTTTAACGGTGCCCGAGTGGGTTTCCGCTAGCCGCCGAGCCGCGTATTGCGAGGCGGCGGTTCCGTGTCCAGTCAGCCGCCGCACCTGGTTGCGTGCGGCGGCGCCTCCCTCGTGACAGCTAACAACTTATCCCACAACGACTTACACACTAATCCTCGTTCAAATTTCGAACGAGGATTATATTGCATCTTATTGACAATCAAAACTTTAACCGCCACGCACCTCGTTTTACACTAATGACCACTAAGTATTTGATACTCTTCGCATTACACTATAATCCTCGGCTCCATTTGCGCCGAGGATTTTCAACAACGTCCTGATTATTAGATAGTTAGCAGCCAGGCCCCGTAACCGAGCGGACCTTTCTTCCCTCAGTGCTACGCATTTTTCCTCTTTTTCGCGTAAGGGCGTGCACCCCCAGGCATCCATCTACGCGTTTTGCCCTGATTTCACGTAGTGACGTGTAGGCAGTGCGGTTAGGTGGCGAAAAAAAAGGCCAGGTAACCGCAAAAACGCCCGATTTTGCTTGTGGGTGGCAAAATTTTTACCACCTACCCGCACCGGGAACCGCTACGGGCACGGTTTGGGCCCCAAATGCGCCGCTGGCGGGCCGAAAGGTCCGCCAGTGCTACGTTTTTCCGGGAAAGTGCGCCCGTGGCGGGACCAGCCGTTGAGCCCAAGCGGGACCGGCCGATGAACCGGCCGGGAAACCGGGCAAAATTGTTCATAACTTGAGCAGGAAATCGACCTCAAACGGTGCTATTACTTTTCGCGGGACTCTCTCTTGAACTGAGGAGGTGCCGAAGAGCCATCCCCTGGACCCTGCCCGTGCGGCATCGGCCCGGATTCAACGCCGGCTCCCATCGCGGGGCCGGTTTTTTCGTGCCCCGGGGCCTTCGTACAAAGAGATGCCCGGTCGGAGCCGGGCATGACGAGGTCGGTGCGGCCCTGTCCGTGTGCGCTGGAGAGGCCTAGTGCACACCGAGGCTGGCGGCGGGCCCCAGGCTTAGCCCGGGCCTCGACCAGGAGCGCTTGGGTGGCAAAATATTTACCAGCTAGCCGCACCCCGCACCCCGAGCAACGCTCGACCTTAGTTTATAGCGTTTTTCGTGGCTGCCTTTCCAGGTGGGACAGGAACAACTGTTCGTCTGCGCATGAGGTACGTTTTATGATTGTTCTAAGCCGGGAGCGGTAGGTTTTCAAACTCCCGACGGATTGTCTCTTCACGATATACTGAATGAGTTCATCCGGAATCCCGGCAAAAAATAAAGCGGTTGTTTTTACATTGTCATTTGAGACGGAGGGAATCTGCCGGGTAAATTTCTGCATAATATTATCGACATACGTGTCAAGCATAGTATACAAATCAGAAAAAGCCTTTTCGTTTGTATATAGGCTCGATAAATCCTTCTTAAGTGAAGCTATCTGCTGCTCCCCTTTCTTTCCAAGATAGGATTCGGGAAGGTCTTGGACATGCGCATACTTTTCCAAAAACAGCGTTCCGACCAGAGCAGATGCCACTTTGTTTTTTTTCAGCATCAAATGAAGAAGGCTCTCCCTAAGGAGTTGTTCCTTACGACTAACCTTTTCCCGAATGAACATAAAAATGAGGGCTGTTGCAAAGAGAAGCGCAATCGACCAAATGATTACAGATGCTTTCTGCCGTCTCATTCTCATATTCTGGGTTGCAACCTCATGCATATAATAATCCCGCTGGGCTGTGCTTAAGGACTGATAGAGAAGAATCCGGGTCAATGAATCTTGAACGTGTGCTGCCCTCTTTACACGCTTGAAGGCCAATTCTTTTCTGTTCAAGACAAAATCAATATCGGCCTGAAGAAATTCCAGCGTGGCCTTTTTTTCGTTGCTGTCGGCCAGTTGAAACCCGAGCTGTATCCAATACTCTGCAGAATCCAGTTGTCCGGCTAACATATGCGCCCGGGAACGGAATCCATAATCAAGCATCTGATAATAGGTCAAAGGGGTATGACGATAGAGTTCAATGGCTTTTTCCAAGGAGTCTTCCTGTTCTACACAGATCTGCCCACAGCATAGCTTACTATTATTTGTCAAGGTTTCATCGTCCCCTGCTATAAGTTCTTGAAACAACTTACGCGCCTCCGGATAGCTTTTGTCATTCATCAAATCAACCGCAAGCGAATACAAGGCGTACTGCGCATAGAGCGAATCCTTGTTCAGGATAAAAGCGTCAACCGCCTTTTGATGGTATTCTTTGGCTTCTTTGTTATTATTAGACAGATTGTATATGTCTGCCATGTTTCGATATATGAGGCCAAGGTATCGCAAACTTCTCTGTTCTGCAGCCTGTTTCACAGCTTGCTCAAAAGAAATGATGGCAGCAGGATAATTGGCGCCATTTCTTTGTACCAAACCCTTATGGTAATAAGCCAGCATCTTGTATTGCGGCTGACATCTTGAATACGAATAGTAGTTAACGGCAATGTTTATGAGAGAATCGTCCGCGACATCTATATAGTTTTTGTCAAGAGCCATAGATTTCAGAAGCGCATATTTAGCACGACTACGTTGCGTACGCAAACGCTTTTGTGAAATCTGTTCCAGATGGAAAAGAGCGCTGTCCGGCCTGTCCGATATTTCCTTCTCAACCCCGTTTAACTGGTGATTGATGGAGTTGCTGCAAGAATAGATGGAAAAGAAAAACAGAACAAGCGCAAGACGAGATTTCATACACAGAATTTTTCGTAAAATTACAATTTGAGGTCGGTTTAAGCAAGTTCTTTTTGTAAATGTAACCTCCCGCAAAAACACAGCCTTGAATATCAGTAAGTTACAGCCTGAAAATGTAACCGGAAACATGTAGAAAAATGATAATAAAGATTGAACTTTGCAGCACCAAATTTTTTAACCATGAAGAAAAAAGCAAAGACAATCATCTACGCCTTTGTGTGGCTAATGATGACAATGAGCTTCAGCTCAAGCATTCACGTTTGTCGGGCCGAGCAGGTGCGAGGTCAGACAATCCTAATCTCGCAGCGACCGACCACTCCAACAGGGAATGTCCCCCGCGGCAATGTAGAGATCCCCTTTTCGGCAGAACTCACCAATATGGGTGTCCTTCTTGTCGCAAACACAGATTGGGGGGCTGCTACGGTGACGCTCTTCTCGTTAGAAGGAGATTACTATCAAACCTTATTTGACATGGCCGATGGCGCCATCTTGTTGCCGATAAACGGAAACTATGGAGACAGCTATACCATAGAAATCTCCGTAGAGGAGGGACAGGAGTTTGAAGGAACTTTTATTTTGTAAAGCCATGAAAAGAAATACAATAATTATATTATCTTTAACAAGCCTATTCGTATTTTTTGGTTGCACCAAAGAAATCAACATCGAGACAGAAACCACTCTTCCTGATGAGAACACAGCTTTGAGCGATTTTGCCGAAATCCTCTCGTCGGCTGTCTATTCTGAGTTGCCTTTGCGGGACTTTATCAAGTCTGAAGCACTCAAAGAGTTTGACCGGGACTTTGATGTCTTTTATCCTTTCGTAAAAGATGAAATCGTATATGACAACCAGACTTTTCGTCAAATTCTCGAAAAATATGATACCAAAGGGCTGCTTCAGGAGATTGAAGCCCGGGAGCCCTTCTAAATATCCTTGTTCCAGATTGGAGTTGGGTAGATGAGGAGTGTTTTAGCGTTTGTAATTGGGATGTGGCTAACCCGGACGTGCTGGTTACCTATGAGTGCCCGGGCTCACTTATTCCTCTTTACGGAAAAGGAGAACTATTGGGATCTATGCAAGGAAATGATTTCCCGTCCATTCCGGTTCTGGTGGTCAAAAGAAACGAACGTATGATTTTTCAGCCCACAAAATCAGGGCCGTTAATGTATGACTTTGATGACCCCGCATATGATGGAAGTCAAGAAGTAAAGACAAAGGGCACATGGTATGATGACGTTTACGACTTTGATATTCTTCCTCCGAGTAATACAGTTCACCCTCTTACGTTGCCTAGTAAAGTTCGAGTTGCTTACACGGAATCAAAAAAGAACAGCCTAATGAAACAGCGTGATCATATTTACTACGATATGACTGCTGTTCGCGACACCGGGATGGTAGACATTCATTATTCGGAAGAGTTATATAGGTTTTGTTTTGCAAGCGGGAACATTCCCGCACTAACAGACGATCCGATGTCGGGTGACAACATGTCATTAAACGAAATATCGTACAATTACGGCCAGGCGATGTCAGAAGAGGCCCTGAAAACATATGGCTGGATAGAAGGACGTTTTGAGCTTATCATCACTGTCAAGGCTGGAGATCATCTTGAGCAAATAGTCTTACCCTCCATTCAGATCAGCGATGCATTCGCCGTGGACAAGGTACACTATACGTGGTATGAGGATATCTTCGGAGTCGTCACGTATCGCTGGTATCGAGTTGAACAAAGTGAACTTGTACCACGGTGGATTGTCATTAACCATGAATTATTCACGTGGGATTTGTCCATTATTCCATACTCGTATTCGGTCCATTTTGAGGAAAAAGATTCAAATATAACAACTACGTATACCCAAACGACATCTTATTCTTACGCAACAAACTTTACTGTTTCTGGAGAAGGATCTACATCCACTGTGAAGATTGGCTTTGGCTCCGGTTCATCTTCTCAGACCTCCCGGTCCAGCACTGTCACTCTCACACAAAACGAAGGAAGTGATGATCTTGGTACGGAAGAGGTGTACTATAGTGACGCAGTTGTTTTAAGCATGCCTGGCTCACAACCGAAGGCACAGCTGAAGTCGTATACGACAGAGAGTATAGTTTTTCAGGTGGTACCAAGAAATAGCAATTAATTATTGATTTTTGCGAAAAAATACCGATCTTTATTGTTCGCTATTTGTGAAACTTAAACATATAAAAGTATGAATCACTTTTTGAAGTTGCTTGCGGCATTGACCTTGGTTGTTTTGGCTTCTTGCTCAAAACCGAGTGCGGCAGATGTATATAACGAGGCCAAAGGAAAGTATCAGGGACGATATGTCGTCACCGGAATGGAGTCTTCGGCATCGGGGGTATTTGTCATTCCTGACGATAGAAAAACAGCGGAGAATGCCCGTTTGGACCTTTATCACCAGTTCCTTTTCATCAACAATAATCAGCCCATCGCAGAAGCGAATGCCTTTGTCAATACGTCCGACGGTTCTGGGGAAGTGAAGATTGTGTTCTACTATTTTAGTTTTCTTACGGACGCAGAACCGCCTTATACCCTGGATACGCCGGTTAATGGATCCTTGGGACTCAATGCCACATGGGCCCACCACATTCCTTTTTCTATTCAGATGGATACCTCTCTCCTCTGGGGAGAAACCTATGAGAACAAAGAATTCAAGAATGACAGACTTGCGCTGGCCCTGATGAGCATGGCAAAGGTGACGGCATTCGACGGGAAACAACTGAAGATCCAGATTGACGAATTCCCTGTCTATGATTACAATAGGGGAAAACTGATGCTGATTCCCGTGACCTATACCTTTGAGCGTGAAAGGTAGTTTGCGCGCCATATTCTTTACGCCGCTGCTATTCCTCTCGGTCTATGCCGCCGCACAGAAGGTGACCGTCAGTGGCTATGTCACGGACAAAACCAGCGGGGAAACGCTTATATCGGCCGAAATTATTTGTGGAAACGAGGGTACCGTCGCCAATAACGAGGGCCGATACTCCCTTACGCTGGCCAAGGGGCCGGTAACTCTCAGCTATTACTATACGGGGTATAAAAGCGCGTCTGTAACGCTTAACCTCCAGCGGGACACGACCATCAATATGCGTTTGGAGCAGTCCGAGTCGCTGGCGGAATCCCGGGTTAGCGCAGTCTCGGAAACGGGCATCCGCGCCACGCAGATGGGTGTCATGCAACTTCCTGTAACGGTACTCCAGCGCGCTCCTGTAATCCTGGGAGAGCAGGATGTCCTGAAAACCGTCCAACTCCTTCCCGGTATTCAGCAGGGGATGGACGGCTTCTCCAACTTCTTTGTCCGGGGCGGCGCCGCAGACGAAAACATGTTTCTGCTGGACGGAGTACCCTTGTATAATGTCTCCCATATGCTGGGACTCTTCTCTGCATTTACCCCGGAATCGGTCAAAAGTACAACCATTTACAAAGGCGCTTTTCCGGCGCGTTATGGAGGGCGGGTGTCCGGTGTGGTGGATATCCGCACCAATGAAGGGGACCAATATAAGTTGCACGGCACGGTAGGTGCGGGCCTTCTTTCCAGCAAGTTGCATCTGGAAGGGCCCATCGTCAAGGGAAAAACCACGTTTTCCCTGTCCGGCCGCCTCATGCACACGATTCTGCTGACCCCGGTTCTCAAGTGGACCAAGGCGGGAGTCAATTACGGGTTTTATGATGTAACCGCCAAGGTCACGCACCGGTTTTCGGATCGGGACAAGCTGTCCGTAAGTGCGTTTGTGGGCCAGGACGATTTTGGATATGACAAAAAAGGCGAGAAGCAGTCGATGAACTGGGGCAATGTCATGGCGGCGCTCAAATGGCATCATGTCTTTGACGGGAAGTGGTCGCTGAGCACCATGGCGTCATATAACAGTTTCGGCTCTACGGCAAAATACGGCACCAGCAACGAACAAGCCCTCTATAACTCCTCGTATGCCTCGCTCATTCAGGACGGAGCGTTGTCCTCAGAGGTAGACGGGCACTTGTCTCCCCGCCAGCATTTACGGGCAGGCGTTTCAGGTATTTACCATCATTTTGCCCCCTCCACGCGTTTTGTCACCACAACCAATGACAAAGAAGGAAAAGTATTGGCCGATTTGGAAAGTGCACCGCTGTATAACGGCTGGGAGCTCGCGTTATTTGCAGAAGACGAGATAACGCTGCTCCCCGGATGGACGGTCCTTCCCGGCTTGAGGTATGTGCTCATGACCTCCTCCGGAAGCACGTACCACAGCCTTCAACCCCGTCTGTCGATGCGGTACGGCCTGCCTTTCGGCCTTGCCTTTAAAGCCGGTTATGCCAGAATGGGGCAATATGTCCATCAGCTGTCCGCCTCCAGCATAGCACTTCCTTCCGATATCTGGGTTCCCGTCACCTCCCAGATTAAGCCGGTCGTCAGCGATATCGCCTCCCTGGGCATTTACTACGACGGACTGGAAGGGTGGCAGTTTTCCGTGGAGGCGTACGCTAAGCTTTCACAGAATGTCATAGACTATCGCGACGGAGCCAGTATGTACAGCTCTACGGAAGGATGGGAGTCACTGGTAGAGATGGGACTGTCCCGTTCCATGGGGCTGGAGTTTTATATGGAAAGGACGATAGGCCCGGTCACCGGATGGATTTCTTATACGCTATCCAAGACAGACCGCTGTTTTCCAAGCGGTTACATTAACAGCGGAAAGTGGTTCCCCTACAAATATGACCGGCGGCATATCTTCCATATCTACCTTGACTGGGCCATTTCGCAAAACCTGGATATATCGGCAACCTGGTCCATTATGAGCGGTGCCTGGCTCACCCTTCCAGAGCGCACGGTGGCCTACCTGAACGCGGCGGAAAGGGAGCTTGACGACGTGGTCGGCAGAGATCTTGCCTATGTGGCCTACTACTATCCGGCGAGAAACAACTATCATCTTCCGCCCAGCCATACGCTGAATGTGAGCGTAAACTACCGAAAGAAAGTCAGGCACGGGGTAAACCACTGGGCGTTCAGTGTTTATAATCTGTACGATGCCATGAATCCCAACATGGTCTTTATGCATCAGGACCACTACGGCATCAATGACATGCGGCCGATTGTCGTAAAGAAAGTTACCTACCTGCCCATCCTTCCCTCTGTTAGTTACACATTTAAGTTTTGATATGGCCTGGTTGAGATATAGGGAAATCGGCCTTTTGGCTGTTTTGTTGCTCTTTCACGTATCCTGCGAGAGCCAGCTGGAGTATGATATTTCGTCCCGGGAGCCGCTTCCGGTGCTGAATGCCTTGTGGAATGCGGAGAACTCCGAGCACAAGGTCTATCTCTGTACCAGTAATGCGTATCATGTTTCTGCGGGAAATGACACAGCTACGGTATCGTGCTTTATCAATGGCACGCTTGTCTACAGGACGTACCAATATGAACTTCTCCGCACCCAGGTAAGCCACATCGACTTTCAGGAGTATACCATCCGCGCCAGGATGAAAGCCGGCGACCATGTCAAGATTGTCGCGCATCTCCCGGATGCGGAAATCATCGGCGAATCCGTTGTACCCCCGCCCCCTTCCGTTCAGATTGACACCACATCGGTAGCGGATGATTTTTACTACAATTCTCCTCATGTTGTTGAAAATCGCAGGGACTATACCATTTCAATGATCATAAAGGATGTTGTTGGAGAGCCCTCTTATTACAGGGTGTTCTCTCCCACCTTGCATTCGGAGGCACACCAGACAGAAGATGATCTCCTACTGAAACAAAAAGACTGGCTGTGGGTTCCCATCGATGAGAAAGACCCCATTTTCAAGAATGTGACGGTACAGTTTCCCTTCGAAGTCCTGTTGGAATTCCCCTTCCTCTCCGGAACAACCAATTCCACGCATGTGTTCTCCGATGACCTCTTTGCCGATCAATCCTACCGCCTTTCTTTCAGGCTGCGCCAGCGAGACTATGATTTGTACATAGGGCACAAAGAGTACGCCGACATGAGGGTTCGCCTTCGGCTGGCGTCATTAACGCACGGGGAATTCACGTATTTACTGGCCGCCAACGCCTCCATGTCTTCTTTTGCCGATCCGCTGGCCGAGCCTGTCGTGCTTCCTTATAACGTGAAGGGTGGCTTGGGCTTCTTTGGGGTAGAGAACATTTTTGAGCAGGAAATCGACCTCAAACGGTGCTATTACTTTTCGCGGGACTCTCTCTTGAACCCCTGAGGAGGTGTCGAAGGTCCATCCCCTGGACCCTGCCCGTGCGGCATCGGCCCCGATTCAACACCGGCTCCCACTCGGGGGCCGGTTTTTTGCTGCCGTTGAACCCAAGCGGGACCGGCCGATGAACCGTGAGGTCGCACCTGGTGCTTATCGTCTTTGAACCTCGTACTGGTCCACGCCGATGGCGCGGAGGTCGCGGATGAACTCCGAGGTGACGGCTACCTGGAACTTCTTGGAATAGAACTGGATACGGTAGCGAGTGAGAGGATCATACAGGTACAGGGTGAGGGGGATGTTCCCCTTGTGCTTGCGGACCACCCGCACCAGGTCCTGGCGGAACTGCTGGGTGAGCATGGGCGTAGTGATGTCCATGCAGAAGCCGGTGAGAAGATCGTTCGAGATGTTCCCCAGCAGGGTGACTTTCCGTACCTTAAAGGCGTACGGGGCCGTTTTCCCCTGGGCG
>CACZWF010000059.1 GCA_902784785.1 uncultured Bacteroidia bacterium | reverse complement strand
AGTTTCTAAGTGTCAAAAAATTAAAGAAAAGGACCTACTCGAAATCGGGTAGGTCCTTTTGATTAAGTTGCTGGTAGACAGGTTGATGGATGCCAGCCTCTCCTTAGAAAGCGTAGCGGACGGAAAGATGAGGGCAGAAAATCGCTCCAAACTGATTTCCCCAATTTGCGTGAGGATAAATTTTAACAAAAGGCTCACTGTTTTCACTGCCAAATTGGACGCCAATCGCAGGACGAATGTCAACGGAGAGCTCCAGCGGGAATTCAAATTTGTAACTGAGTCCAACCTGTCCAGCGATGCCTATTATGGTTGCGAAATAATCTTTGCGGAAGGAAACGCCTGCCTGCAAACCAGGGCCGGCATACCAAGTCCACGTTCCAGGTGTCCACTCCGGTTGGGCTATGACAAAATCATATAATGCGGTAACATGGGCTCCAAATGCATCAAATCCAGGTATTCCCAAATCCACTTCAACAAAATTATTACCAAGGTTGTGCTGGTAACTGACTTCAGCACCCCAACCGAAACGACCGCCGATGGCGCGGGGACCATTGTTGGTGAAGGATACGGTGGGCTTGGTAATAACGCTCTCAGCCTCTTCTTGGGCAGCGGCGACAAAGGTCGCGGAAAGTGCAATCAATGCAGCAAGGATGACTTTTTTCATATAAAACGAATTAAGAATTTTCAAAATGCACTGCGAAGATAGATAAAAAATCGCAAAATCCAGTTATATTTATTATCTTTGTAAACTTTATACATATCGAATACGCTGAAAATGAAATATGCATTAGTAACAGGAGGATCCCGCGGGATAGGCCGTGCCGTTTGCCTCAAACTGGCGGAAATGGGTTATCCGGTCATCGTGGGCTATTGCTCCAACCAAGCCGCCGCCCGGGAAGTCTGCGACCTGATTGCACAGAATGGCGGAAATGCCGCCAGCCTTCAACTGGACGTGTGCGACAAAAAGGCGGTGGAAGCGGCGCTGGGCGCCTGGGAACAGGACCATCCCGACGACTATATCGCCTATCTGGTGAACAATGCCGGAGTGGCCCGCGACAATCTGATGTTCATGATGACCGATGACGATTGGGATACGGTGATTCGCACCTCCGTCAACGGCCTTTTTTATGTGACCCGTTTCCTGCTGCCCAAAATGATGGCCCGGGGACGCGGCGGACGCATTGTCAATATGTCTTCTCTGTCGGGTTTGAAAGGCCTGGCGGGGCAGACGAATTATTGTGCGGCCAAGTCGGCGGTCATTGGTGCTACGCGCGCGCTTGCGCAGGAGACAGCTTCCCGCAATGTGACGGTCAATGCCGTGGCGCCCGGATTTATCGCGACCGACATGACCAAGGACCTGCCTGAAGAGGAATTGAAGAAGATGATTCCGATGAAACGTTTCGGAAAGCCGGAGGAAGTGGCCGAACTGGTCGGTTTCCTTTGCTCCGACAAGGCTTCTTACATCACGGGCGAGGTGATCAGCATCAATGGAGGGTTGTTCTGAGATGAGAAGGGTCGTTATCACGGGAATGGGTATCTGGTCCTGCATCGGGACCAGCATCCAGGAGGTCAAGGATTCACTTTATAACGGGAAATCGGGTATCGGCATCGATCCGGAGCGCCTGCAATATGGCTTCCAGTCCCCCCTGACGGGCGTCGTTCCCAAGCCTTCCTTGAAGGGTGTGATCGACCGCCATCTGCGCAGGGGCTTGTCCGAAGAGGCGGAATATGCGTTTATGGCCAGTTCGCAGGCCCTGGAAATGGCGGGCGTGGCGGACGAATACCTGGATACCCACGAAATCGGATGTATCTTCGGCAACGATTCCTCGGCCAAACCGGTCATCGAGGCGGAGCGCATCATGGTGGAGAAACACGACACCGCCTTGCTCGGCCAGTCGTTCATCTTCCAGGCGATGAACTCGACGGTCAATATGAACATCAGTACGATTTTCCGTCTGAAAGGCATCAATTTCACGGTGAGCGCGGCCTGCGCCAGCGGCAGCCATTCCATCGGTCTGGCCTATCTGTTCATCAAGAACGGCCTGCAGGATATGGTCCTGTGCGGCGGGGCCCAGGAAACGAATTATTATTCGATGGCTTCCTTCGACGCGTTGGGCGCTTTCTCCAAGAACGCCGCGGACCCTGCGAAGGCCAGTCGTCCGTTCGACGCCGAACGGGACGGTCTGGTTCCGAGCGGAGGCGCCGCTGCTTTGGTGCTGGAAGAATATGAGCACGCAAAAGCCCGCGGAGCGAAGATTCTTGCGGAGGTCGTCGGCTATGGTTTCTCCTCCAACGGCACCGTTGTCATCAGCCAGCCGAGCGCCGAGGGTTGCACGCGTGCGATGGCGCGCGCCTTGGAAGACGCTGGGATGAAGCCTTCGGATATCGACTATGTAAACGCCCACGCGACGGGGACGCGTCAGGGAGACGGCTGCGAAGCCCAGGCCCTCTTGTCTCTGTTCCAAGGCGAGCGTGCGCTCATCAGCAGCACGAAGAGCATGACAGGCCACGAATGCTGGATGGCGGGAGCCAGTGAGATTGTCTATTCCCTCATCATGATGCAGCATTCCTTTGTCGCGCCCAACATCAATTTTGAGAAAGGAGATGAATTCTCCAGCCAGCTCAATCTTGCGAAAACGACGGTTGACACCCCGGTCGATGTGGTGCTCAGCAATTCCTTCGGTTTTGGCGGGACTAACAGTGCCTTGATTATTAAAAAATTGTAATACAAGATATTATGGAAAGAAAAGAAATTGAAGAGAAGGTCAAACAGTTTCTGATTGAAGATATTGAAGTGGACGAGGAAAAGATTTTTCCGGATGCCCGCTTGAAAGACGATCTGGGTATCGACAGTTTGGATTTTGTCGATATCGTGGTGCTCGTCAACGACAAATTCGGCTTCAAGATCAAGCAGGAGGAGATGATAGGTGTGGATACCTTCTCGAAATTCTGCGATTATATCGAAACGAAATTGAAGTAAGATGGCGGAACGCCAGTGGATAGGCTCGACGTTTGGCAACGGGTGGATGCATAAGAATCTCATCCGCATCCTCCGTGTGGTCGATGTCCGGATTTTGTATCTGTTTTCGGATATCTTCATCGTACCTTTCTGCATGGTGTTCAGTCCTATCGGGAAAGCGTCCTACCAATTCTACCGTACGCGTTTCCACTATGGCGTTTTAAAGGCCTGCTGGACAGCCTACCGCAACCACTGCCTGTTTTCGCAGGTGGTCATCGACAAATTCGCGATGTATGCCGGTGTGTCGTTCGATGTCAAAATCGAGGGCACGGATTATTTCAAAATCCTGGAGGCCAAGGACGAGGGCTTCATTCAATTGAGTTCGCACATCGGAAACTACGAGATTGCGGGTTATTCGCTCAATTCGGCCCGAAAAGGGATTCACGCTATCGTCTATCCTTTCGAGAAAGAGAGCGTGATGCGCAGCCGCAACAGTATGTTCACCAAGACGAATGTCAGTATGATTGAACTCAAGCCGGATATGAGCCATCTGTTCGAAATCGACGAGGCTTTGTGCCGGGGCGACATCATCAGTTTTCCGACGGACCGCCACGTCGAAGGCGCGCGCTGCGTGACGGCCGTGTTTATGGGCGACGAGGCGAAGTTTCCGCAGGGCCCGTTCAGCGTCGCCGCGATGCGGGGCGTGGATGTGCTGGCGGTGAATGTGATGAAAGCGGGCTTGAAGAAATACCGGATTTACCTGACGCCCCTGACCTACGACAAAACCCTTTCCCGCAAGGAGCAGGTACGCCAACTTTCCGAGGCTTATGTAGCCGAGTTGGAACGGATGGTTCTGCGCTATCCGACGCAATGGTTTAACTTTTTTGATTTTTGGGCATAATGGAACTCTCAGAGGTGACAGACGATTTCGTTCAGTCGATCGATATCCATACCGTTCTTCCCCAGCAGGAACCCTTTGTGATGGTGGGCCGGCTCCTTCATTTCGAGATGAACAGTTCCACGACGGAAACGCGGGTGAGGGAAGACAACCTCTTTGTCGAGAACGGGTTCTTCACGCCCTGCGGGATGATGGAGAACATCGCGCAGACCTGCGCCTCCCGCATTGGTTTTTACAACAAATACATTCTTCAGAAGGACGTCCAGGTCGGCTATATCGGCGCCATCCGGGATTATGTCATCACGGGCAAGGCGAAGGTGGGCTCGCTGCTCACCACGACGGTGGATGTGCTGGAGGAAGTGTTCGGAATGACGCTGGCTACGGCCACGGTGAAGTGTGACGGCGTGATTATCGCCAGCGGCCAGGTGAAATTGGCCGTCAACAACAAAGAAGCATAATGAAAGAGAACATCATACTCACGGCAGAAAAGGACATCGAAATCCGCTTCAGCGAGGTGGATATGATGGGCGTCGTATGGCACGGCTCCTACGCCACCTATCTGGAAGACGCCCGGGAGGCCTTCGGGGCGAAATATGGATTGTCCTATATGAAGTATATCGTGGAATATACTTTCGCTCCCATCGTGGAACTGAATCTCAATTATCGCAAGCCCCTGCGTTACGGGATGAAGCCGAAGGTCCGGATCACCTACCATCCCAGCGACGCGGCGAAGATTCTGTTCGACTACGAAATCTACAATCCGGAGGATGGGGAAGTGTATCTCAAGGCCCATTCCACCCAAGTCTTTATGGACAAGGATTATCATCTTCTCTGGGAGTCGCCGGCTTTCTATGAGGAATGGAAAAAACAGATGGGCCTGCTATGATGAGAATCGACGCGACCAATATCACTTCGCCGCTGGGCCTGACGACCGCTGAAAATTATGCGGCCGTCAAACGGGGGGAGACCGGGCTGAAAGTGATGGACGGATGCCTGGGAGTCTCGGTCCGTTTTTGCGTCGGAATGTTTACGGAAAGTCAGCGGGCGGCCCTGCAAGTCGATGGTTGCAGCTGGTTTGAATCCCTGGTTCTTCATTCGGTACAGGAGGCATTGTCCCATTCTTCTGTTCAAGCATCCTCACCGCGAACCCTTCTGGTCATCGGTACTTCGACGGCCGGCATCGAGGAATTGGGGGAGGTTCCTGAAAAAGATAAGAACTTTCTGACTCCCGGTCTGGCGGCGCAGAAAGTGGCCCGTCGGCTGGGCTTTGTGACCACCCCGCTGGTCGTCAGCAACGCGTGTATCTCCGGTGCTACGGCGCAGATGCTGGCTCAGCGGCTGATGGAGGCCGGGCATTATGATGCGGCGGTCGTCTGTGGGGCGGATGTCCTTTCGTCCTTCGTGCTGGCCGGTTTTGATTCGTTCAAGGCCCTCTCTCCGACGGTGTGCCGGCCCTTCGACCTGGAGCGCCTGGGACTCAACATCGGCGAGTGCGCCGCCACGATGGTGCTGAAAAATGACGGGCAAGGCGAAGGATGGCATATTGTGGACGGCTGCCTGAACAATGATGCCTACCACGTCAGCGCGCCCATTCCCAGCGGAGACGGCATCTGCCGCACCATTCAAAAGATTTTGACCCCTGAATTGAAAGATGCGATGGCTTGTGTGACGGCCCACGGCACCGCAACGATGTTCAACGACCAGATGGAGTCCAAGGGAATTGCGAACGCGGGCCTCGGAGATATCCCGACCACGGCCTACAAGCCGCACTTCGGCCATACCTTCGGGGCTTCCGGGGTGGTTGAGCCCATCATCACGATGTGTTCGCTGGACGAGGGGCTGATTCTGCCTGTAATGGGTTTCGAGGAAATCGGGGTCAGCGGAAAAATCAAAGTCTGTGCTACGGCAGAAAGCACTTCCAAGCGGACTTTCATCAAAACGCAGTCGGGCTTCGGCAGTTGCAATGGCTCTGTGATTTACTCAAGGGAGTCTTGGCCGGCGCCGGCCCGCGTTGAGGTTTCCTACGAGACGGTCAGGCAGGTGAGCATTACGCCGGAAAGCCTGCGGATGGACGGGGCGGATGCGCCCGTTGAGGCATCAGGCGCGACCTTGGTGTCGGAACTTTACAAGAAATACCTTTCCGACGGTTCCCGCTTTTTCAAGATGGACCTGTTCAGCCGGCTGGCATACATCGGCACGGGATTGCTCGCCAAAGATTCCCTCGAGGGGATCGCTCCGGAGGATATCGCCATTTTGCTTTTCACGGTCAACGGCTCCGTGCTGGCCGATCGGAAACACCTTTCTACCTACACCCACCCCGACGAGTATTATCCCAGCCCGTCCGTCTTCATCAACACCCTCCCGAATGTCGTGTTGGGCGAAATCGCGATGAAGAATACCATCAAAGGCGAAACAACTTTGGTGATGCTGCCCGAAAGGGATGAGCGGCTCAAGGAAATGATTTTCGCCGCTACGACGGCGGCCACCCGGCCTGCTGCGGTGCTGTGCGGATGGGTGGACTGCCCGGCGGAAGACGACTTTTTTGCAGAACTTAATTTATTGAAAATAAAAGAATAGATTCGTACAATGGAACAATTGGTTGAAGACATCAAACTACAGATTATCGACGCGCTGAATCTCGAGGATATGACCCCCGATCAGATTGACAACGACGCGCCTCTTTTTGGCGAAGGACTGGGGCTGGATTCGATTGATGCGCTCGAACTGATTGTCATTCTTGACAAATGCTACGGCATCAAACTGAAGAGCCCGGCGGAAGGGAAAGAAGTGTTCAAGAGTGTCAATTGTATCGCGGATTACGTTCAGAAGCACCGGACCAAATAATGGGCGGAAGCATTTCCATAACCGGGATGGGCATCCTCTGCGCCATCGGAAACGATCAGCAGGCCGTTTTGGACGCGTTGCAGAAAAAAGAATCGGGCATCGGACCGATGCGTTATCTCCGTTCCGTCCATACGGATATCCCGGTGGGCGAAATCAAGCTCTCCACCGAACAGATGAAGCGGATGCTGGGGCTGGAAGGCGAGCAGCCGGTCAGCCGTACTTCCGTGATGGGCGCCCTGGCCGTGCGGGAGGCGCTGCGGCAGGCCGGCATTCAGGATGTGTCCCAAAAACGGGTGGCCCTCATTTCCGGAACGACCGTGGGCGTGATGGATGTGACCGAACAGTATTTTGAGCGGATGAAGACGGAGCCGGAACTCCAATACCTGCCCCACAGCAACGAATGTGGCCGGAGCACGGAGGAAATCGCCCAATATTCCGGCCTGGGCAATGCACGATGCTGCACCATCTGTACGGCTTGTTCCTCCGCGCTGAATGCGATGATGCTGGGGGCTGAAATGCTGAAGAACGACGAGGTGGATCTGGTGGTCGCCGGCGGTTCCGAGCCGTTGAGCCGTTACCACCTGAACGGCTTCAACACCCTGATGATTCTGGACCGGGAGCGCTGCCGTCCCTTCGATGAGACGCGGGCCGGCCTGAACCTGGGCGAGGGCGCCGCTTTCGTCGTGCTGGAAAAAGAGGCTCCGAATGCACTGGCTTATATCAGCGGCTATGCCAACCGTTGCGACGCGTTCCACCAGACCGCGACTTCCAAAGAAGGGGAGGGCGCCTATCTGGCGATGACGGAGGCCTTGCGGAAAGCCTGTCTCCAGCCGGGCGATATCCAATACATCAATGCGCACGGCACGGGGACGGCGGACAACGACGCCTCGGAAAGCGCCGCGTTCAAGCGGGTCTTCGGGGACCGTCTTCCCGATATGTCGAGCACCAAGTCTTATACCGGACACACCACTTCTGCCGCCGGTTCCGTCGAGGCGGTCATCTGCCTGCTGGCGATGCAGAACGATTTCATCCCGGCTTCTCTCGGGTGGAGTCATCCCATGCCCGACGGTGTGATTCCGACACAAGGCAAGAACGGCATCCGGCTGAACAATGTGATGTGCAACTCCTTCGGTTTCGGCGGCAATGATTCATGCCTGATTCTGAGCCGTACCTGTCCTGCTCCGGAAGAACGGGCGCTGGCGGACGCCTCACGCATCCGTGTGGAGGCCCGCAGGCTTGTGTCTTCGGACGAGCAACTGCCCGAACTGAAAGAATACTTGTCGCCGATGGATACCCGTCGGATGGGAAAAATTCTGAAGGCGAGTCTGCTGTCCGCTTTCACCGCGCTGAAAGACGCCGGTCTGCAAAGTCCGGACGCCATCATCGCCGCCACTTCACGGGGGATGTTTGAACTGAGCACCCTGTTTTTGGAAGACATCATCAACAACCAGGAAGAGTTGCTCAAACCGACCCTGTTTATGCAGAGCACGCACAATACCGTTGCGTCCGCCATCGCCATCCGTACGGGCTGTCACGGTTACAATATCACCTATTCGCAAGGGGACGAGTCCTCTTATTGGGCTGTCGAGGATGCGAAGCGCCTGTTGCGTCTCGGCGAAGCGAAACACGTGTTGGTGTGCGCCTTCGATGAGGAACTGCAGGAGGGGAGGACCTCTGTATTCCAAGCGGAAAGCACCCTTTATACGATAGACTGACTATGAGCAACCTTATCCTTCTTCCTCTGGCTATCCTTCAAAGCCTGCTGCTGACCGCCGGTCAGGTGCTGCTCAAATTTGCGCTGGCCCGGATGCTGCCCTTTGCGTGGACGACGGATTTTTGGAAGTCGGTGTTTGTCAACTGGCAGTTCGCCGCCTGCGGCGTGTGCTTCGGGGCCGGCAGTCTGCTGTGGTTCTACATTCTGAAACATTTTCCGTTCAGCATGGCCTACCCGATGGTCTCCCTGAGTTATGTGTTCGGTATGATCGCCGCCATCATCTTTTTTCACGAGCCGGTCAGCCTCGCCAAATGGCTGGGCGTGCTGTTGATTATGGCGGGTTGTTATTTTATCGCCAGATGATGCGTCGGGTGTTCATAGGGGTTTTGTTGCTCTTTTCGGGGCTTGCGGGCGCCCGGGGGGAGTCGCTGGAACAGGACAAGCAGGACCTCCTGGCCTTCAGCGCCAAGGTCGTTTCCATCGAATGTGATTTCGTCCAGAGCAAGGAATCCTCTTTGCTGGCGGCCCCGGCCGTCTCTTCGGGCCACCTGACTTATCGCAAGCCCGGCTATCTGGAATGGGATTATGTGAGCCCGAATCCCTTGACTTTCATTGCGGACGGGGATGAGGTCCGTGTCAAGAGAAACGGGCAGACCGAGTCGCTGGCCGGCAATGCGGGCCGGATGATGAAGGAAATGTCGCGGATGATTATCGGCAATATGGACGGAAGTGTCCTCACGAATGAAAAATTGTTCCGGACGGAATATGTCCGGGAAGGTGACCGGCTGGTTGTGACGTTGTATCCCCAAAAGAAACATCTCCAAAAGATGTGGTCGAAATGGGTGCTGTACTACAATCGTCAGACGATGGCCGCCACCCGTTTCGAGATGTTTGAGGCGGCCGGAGATTTGATGGTTATCACCTTTACGAATGTTCGATATGGTTTTTAGGGATGATTTTTACTTTATAGATGCGAAGGAACGCACGGACGCGGGGTTTTGCTATACCCTTCATTTCAATGCGGACCATTTGATTTACCAAGCGCATTTCCCGGGAGAACCGATCACCCCCGGGGTTTGTATCCTTCAGGTGGGGCTCGACCTGCTGGCCGATGCCGTGGAATGTGAACTGGAGGTGGTGAATGTGAAGAATGTCAAATTCTTGAGCGTGCTTCGCCCGAATATGGGATCCGTGTCGGTCGAGGTGCAGAAAATAGAAATCAACGATGGGCTCGTCAAGGCGCAAGTCTCGTTCCATACCCCCGAAACCCCCATCGCCAAGATGTCATTGCAATGCCGGATGCTTGTCAAATAGGGCTTCGCAACAGAGGTATCTGTGTCATCATCCCGACGTATAACAAC
>CACZWF010000058.1 GCA_902784785.1 uncultured Bacteroidia bacterium | reverse complement strand
AACAATCTGTCCGAACCGGAGACGGCCAACTGCTACGTCATCTCCGCCCCCGGAAGATGGTTCTTCCGCGCGGATGTCAAAGGCAACAGCACGCAGAAAACCGTCCCCAACGGTTACACCGGCACGCTCAAAGCCAGCGTGCTGTGGGAAAGCGACGGGACCCCCAATGCACCCCAGGCCGGCTCCATCGTCAAAAACGTGGAGTGGGTGGACCAGCACATTTTCTTCACCACGGGAGAAAACAACGGAAACGCCCTGGTTGCGCTGACCAACGAAAGCGGACAGATTTACTGGTCCTGGCACCTCTGGGTCTGCCAGAATTTCGACCCCGAAGCCTCCCGGCAACAATATAAAAACAGCGGTCCATCGACGGCGGAAGACAAAAAAGACGTCTTTCTGATGGACCGCAACCTGGGCGCCCTGTCCGGAATGCCGGAAAACATCACCTTCACCGGCCTGCTGTACCAATGGGGCCGCAAAGACCCCTTCCCGGGCATCGCCGCCATCCAAAAGAACGACAATACCCCCGTTGCCACCACGGGCAGTCCCCTGCAAGTGGTGGATGGCAGCGAAACGATCGGAACCATCGAGTACGCCACCGCCCACCCGACCCATTTCATCAAGCCCGTCAAAAACTATGCGTACGGAGCGTTCAACTGGTTCTATTCGACGGATAGCAACCGGCAGACCGAGCGCATCAACAGTATGTGGGCCTCGTCCAAAACCATCTATGACCCCTGTCCTCCCGGCTGGCGCGTCCCGTCCGGATTCGTCGGGCTCGCCAACGAGCAGTACGGCGTATGGCGCAGTTCACTCCCCTGGTCTTCCGCCAACGGAAAATACTGGACGGGACTGGTTTCCTTCAACTTGACGGAGGTCTTGTCGAAAAAAAGCGGCGATACCTGCTGCTACCCCGTCGGCGGAAAAATCGAGGGCCTGACCGGAACCTACAAGGGGGTCGGCGGAATGGGCTACTATTGGTCCTGCACGAACTGCAAAGACAAGGGTATGGATTACTTCTACCCCAGCGGATTCTATCTGGTACACGACGACAGGGGCAGTTGCGCCTGCTATGCCAATGCGCCCAATTGGATAGGCGTTATGGATGATAACTTCTTCACCCGGGCCAATGGGCAATCGGTTCGCTGCCAAAAAATCGTAACGGAATGAAAACAATGAAAAAATACAGCCTGTTTCTGCTCTGCCTGGGCTTTCTGGCAGCCTGCAGCAAAGAATCGACGGATATGTCCGCCATCAGCGGATTGAAAGGGCAATGGGCGCCCGTCACGGCGGACTGGCAGACCGACCGCATCCTGGAATTCCACAACGGAACGCTCAGCACCTTGAGCCTGCCCGAACGGGAAGTAGTTCGAGACGGCAAAGTCTGGGGAATGACCGTCGGGGAGCCCGAACTCGTCAAACAGGAACGCTACTCCATCCAAAACGGCCGGTTGTGCGTCGGCCGCAACGACCTCGGCGCCTGCCGGGTGACGGGCGATACGCTTCTTCTCGGTCAGGCAAAGTTCCAACGGGTCAAAGAACTGAGTTCGGCGCATTTCACCCGGGTGGATTTCGGGGAACGGGTTAAAAACAACCGTATGATTGTCGGACAGAAAGACCAGACCGTCCGCATCCCCTGCACCCTCGCCGCCCGCCTTCCCTTCGACGTGGACCTGACTTTTATGACCCCGTCCGTCCGAATCGACCGGGTGCGGATGATGAAAGCCCAAAAGGCAGGCGAAAAAGACAGCCTGTCTTTCCATATCGACGCCAACACATTCCGGAAAGACACGACGGAAAACCTCTACATCTACCACAATGTGACCGGACTCGTTCCGCTATCCATCGAACAGTTGAGCGTCGACAGCCGGATTGACATCGACCGCATCACCATTGGCAACCAGGTGATGGACGTCCGGAAAGAAACGGACGGCACCCTCGTGCTCCGGATTCCGCCCGTCGAGAATTTCATCAGCATCCAATACCACCTGATTTGCCCCGTCCACAAGAGCGACATACTCTCCGTCACCCCCATCCCGGACGGCAGTATGGTCAAAGTGGCCCTGGACCAGCAGGACAAGGAAATCATCACGCCGGAAAATGTCAGGCTGTTCGCTTTTGCCAACGAGTCCTCCCGCGAACGCGACATCACGATTACCTTCACCTACACGGGTGCGCAAAACGCCAAACTCAAAATCATCCAGGAACCCCAGCCATCGCTATGAAACGGAAAATCGCCTATATTCTGACCCTTCTGCTGCTCTGCGGATGGTCGCTCGGGGCACAACAATTGCGTACGATTCGAGGACTGGTAGCCACACCGGACGGTCAGGTCATCCCCAACGCGATACTCAAGGCGGATGGTGTCGACAAGCCGTTCCAAGCCGGGCGTACCGGCCAGTTTGAAATCAGAGTTCCGTTCTCCTGCCAGAAACTGACGGCCTACGTGGACGGCTACGCACCCCTGACCCTGGAGATATCCAGCGGGTATCTGTTGTTTAAAATGAAACCTGACTCAACGGCCGATGCCGCGGCGCCCGTCGTGGCGGGCGGAACGGCGGCAAGTGCGGCGCAGGCGGCCTCGCAAGCCCAAGCGCAGACGGAAAAAGAGGCTTTAGCCCGGGAAAAGGCCGAACGGGAAGCCCGTGAAAAGGCCGAAGCCGAAGCCAAGGCCAAGGCGGAACAAGAAGCCAAGGCCGGGCAGGCTGCCAAAAACAAGGATGCAAAATCCAAAAAGGCGAAAACTGCCCCCCAAACCCCGGGCAGCAAGAGCCAGTACAAGGAAAGCGGTCTGACACACAGCGTTGATTTCTCCTACGCCTACCAGCCGCACAGCGGCCAGATTGTATATGTCAACAGCGGCATACGCAATTATTCCAGCCTGCACCCCCTGCAACTGACCTACTCCATCGGATGGCGTTTCAACCGTATGTTCTCCGTGAGCGGAGGCATCGGCTTCCTGTACAATACCGTATCCCTGGAAAGGAACGGCGACCGTATCGAAACCGAACTGTATGGCGACAAGACTCCCCGGCGCTTCGACATTCCCGTGTTTGTCAACGGACGCTGTCATTTCGGGAACGGACTCGTGCTGCCCTACCTCACCTTATCGGGCGGTATTTATGCAATGAGTCTGGCACCCTTATTGGATGTGGGAGTCGGTGCGTCCTTCCGTCTGGGCGGTTCGCTTGCGCTCAACCTCGCCGTCAGCGCCCGCAACACCCCCTGGCCTTTGTACACACGGAGCGGCAGCGAGGGTTATCCTTTCCGTATCGTTCCCGCCGTCACCCTCGGCGTAAGTTTTTAACCTTACTGTCGTATGAAAAGATTTACTTTGATTGTTTTGATGGCCCTGGGAGCCCTTTCCTCCTGTACGATGGATGAGACACGAACCATTCCCGGGCCCCTTCCGGAAGAATTGCTGGGCATCTGGGCCCCCGAGAGCGGCGAACCGGGCTGCGACCGCTACATCCTGTTCGAAAGCGGTCAATGTTACACCTATATCAGTCAGACATTTATGCCCATCCGCCAGGGATACATCTATTTATCCGACGGATACTTCACCTTGATGGACGCCTCCTACTGCCACTTGACGGACAGCAACCCCGCCCACCTGATTCTGCAAGGAAAAGACGCCGGCCCCCTGCTGCTTCTCGAAGAGCCCGGGCTGGGTGAACAGACCCGGGAAACCGTACTCATCATCAACCAGGAACGCTATCACCGCATCAAAGGTATTATGGAGGACAGTCATATCGAATTTGACAAAGTCGTATTCGACAAGGAGCAGTTCGACCCCTCCATCCCGGACAAGAAAGTGCTTCTTACCGAAGTCGGAAAGCCAGTTTATCTGAGTTATAAATTGTATGCGACAGGCGAAAGCGCCCCCATCGCCCCGAATGAAGCGGCCAAATGGGTGGAATGCATTTCTATGGACGAGAGTATCGCCACCATTGATATGAATGACAGGATAACCCCCCGCCGGAACGGAGAGGTGGTCATCAAAATCCACACTTACAACTCGCGGTGCACCGACATCTGCCACCTGGTCATCGGCGGCGGAGACTTGTCGAAAGACAAACCGGCCAACTGTTACATCACCAACAGTCCGGGACAATACTGTTTCAAAGCCCTCAAAGGCAATCAGAAGGACACCCCCATAAGAAACATTAACGACGTCGTCGTCAAATGGGAGACCGTCAACTCCCCGGAAGCACCGGAGGAAGGAAGCATCATCCGGGAAGTCCGGCTTTCTGAAAACAAGGACAGCATCTACTTCAAAATCCCCTATCCGATGAAGGACGGCAACGCCCTCATCGCTGCGGTGGACGCCGGCAACACCATTCTCTGGTCCTGGCACATCTGGTCGTGCAAAGATTTCGATGCCGTCAATACCGCACAAGTCTATCTCAACAACGCCGGTACGCTGATGGACCGCAACCTGGGCGCCTTGAGTGCCGAGCCCGGCCAAATGGGTTCCGCGGGACTGCTCTACCAATGGGGGCGCAAAGACCCCTTCCCCGGTGCCACCCAGGTCGCTCCCGCCCGCAATATCCTCAGGGCCAAGACAACCCACGACGATGATTGGGAATATGTAGTCGGGATTATCCCGCCGGAATATGCAGCAAAGCCTATGCGCTTCTGCAGAGCCAGTAACGGTTATGAATGGGCCGAATCCAACCTTAATTTTTGGAACGAGGAAAAGACGTGCTATGACCCCTGTCCGCCGGGTTGGAAAGTCGCGAATGCCAATGTGCTGACCAAAGCGCTAACGGATGCCGTCGAGTATAAGTCGGCCAGTCTGCTGGAATGGCCCAGACTGGACGGCTACTGGGCCTTTGACCTGGGCAGGAAAGTCAGTACCGCCACCCACGTCTATTATCCGATGACGGCCGGCATCTTCGTACCAGCGGCTGACGGTACGCCATTCTACTATATGACGGACTTCTCCCGGATCTGGTGCAACAAACGGGTGGACAATGCCTCGACGGCCCAATCCATCTGCCTCAATTTCACGGATGACCAGGTTCCGAATAAAATCGGACTCTATTGGAATGCGCCCGGAGGCAAACTCAGGGACGAGGATATTCACTATTGCGGAAAGGCTTGCGGAAACGCCGTTCGTTGTATGATGGAATAAAAGACAAGACGATGAAGAATTTGACCCACACCCTGACGGGACTCTCCCTTCTGCTCGCCCTCTTCGCTTGTTCGAAAGCGCCCATAGACACCGTTCTCCCCAGCAACTTTTCCGGGAAATGGGCGGAAGTCAATGAATACGGGCATAGTCACAGTTATATGGATTTCTATCTGGGGAAATGCTACCACTATGAGTGCAACGAGTGGCATCGCGTCACCGATGACAAGATGTACGGCTGCGAGGATATGAGTCGCTTCCTGTTGGAAAGCAAGGAGTTCCATCAAAGCAACCCCGACAGGATTACCATCGGCGACGGACCGGAAGTGCCGTTGCTTCGCATCACGGATGACCAAGTACGCATCAACGGAAAGGACTATCGCCGCTTCAAGACTTTTGTCCGCGAGCAATATCCTGACGACATCCCCCGGTCGGTCTCCTTTGACCGGGACAATTACGCCCTGCTGGCCGGCAGGGACACGGCGCTTTCTTTCACCGCCTCCCCCGAACATAGCCTTTGGTACAATGCGCAATGGCAATCCGACAGGGAAGACATCGTATCCGTAGACGAGGAAGGTATCATCACGGCGTTGAACGCCGGCACCGCCACCATCACCGTCATTCTGGACAAAGGGGTCAGCACTTCCTGCAAAGTGTCAGTAGGCAGCGATTTGAGCGCCACGGAGACGGCCAACTGCTATATCGTGTCCCGCTACGGCGGATGGGAGTTCCGCTGCGACGTCAAGGGAAACAGCGACAAGCGCCTCCCCGCAGCCGACTCCGTCGCGGTCCTTTGGGAAAGTAAAGCGACATTGGAACCGACCGAAAAGGCGGAAATCATCCACCACGTGATGCTGGACAGCAACAAGGTCGTCTTTACGGCGGGAAGAGTCGACGGAAACGCCTTGATTGCCGTATTCAAAGACAAGGAAATCCTCTGGTCCTGGCACATCTGGGTCTGTAAGGATTATGATGCGGAAAAGTCGGCGCAAAATTACCGGTACAGTTCCGAAAAATTGATGGACCGCAACCTGGGCGCACTCTCCACCGACACTCATTCCTGCAAACATTTCGGGTTGTTCTATCAATGGGGACGCAAAGACCCCTTCCCGGGCAACGCCAGCGAGACAAAGGATGTGTGCCGGCAAAGCGCGTATACTTTGGGCTTGCTGCCCAAAACGGCCAGCACCGGGACCACGGGCACTATCGACTATACCGTGGCACACCCGACCGAGTTTCTCACAGGCGGGGGCGAACGGAAAGACTGGCTCTTCGCCGACTATGACGACACGCTGTGGGGAGATGCAAAAACCCTCTACGATCCCTGCCCCCCGGGCTGGCGTGTACCCACCGGCCGGGCGAAAGGCGCGACGGAGGGAATATGGAGAAAGGCGTTGGACGCAGAACAACGTTATGGTCAGCGTTTAGGAGAGAACGGTTTCAGTATGAACAGACTTAGGGATATGTTCGGAATCAGTTCAGACGCGACCTATCCCCTTCCGGGGTGGATTGCAGAAACGGGAAGTTATGTCGCGATAGGCAAGGGCGTCCTTTGGACAAGCACCCAGTGGGAGAATCACACGCCTGACTATCTGTACCTCATTTACGACGGTAGAACGTATGGCGTTTACTGTTCCCATCCGAGTTGGAGCAATGGAAACCGCATCAATGGATACAATGTCCGTTGCCAGAAAAACTAACCCTTGACCCTTATGAGCAATATGACTTTTCACAGAAATATCATCCCCCTTTTGCTGCTTTCCGTCCTGTTCGCCGCGTGCGAAAAGGACAACAGCGCAACTTACGCCTCCGTGGATGGACTGAAAGGAAAATGGGCTCCCATCCACGACAACTGGCTGACCGACCGCTACCTGGCTTTTGAAAAAGGAACCCTGTCCACCCATAAACTATACGAAACCTTTCTCGCCAAGGACGGGAAAATCTGGAGTTGGTCCCAATACGACATAGACACGGTCATCAACGTCCAACCTTATCGCATCAGCGACGGCATCCTGTATGTCGGCCGCAACAATCTGGGGGCGTGCCGGATTCAAAACGACACCCTGCTGCTGGGCAAACAGAAATATATGCGCATCCTGGAGATGACCGGACGTCATTTCACCCACCTGTGTTTTGCCGACAATATGAATCCCCAGACGCCCACCCTCACCACGGGAAAAGCGGCCAAGACCATTACCATTCCCTGCTATATGGCCGATGCCATTCCCTGGTTCAGGAGAATTACGATTGGCACTTCATCCAACCGGCTGAACGACATCCGCATCCGGACGGCCGCTTCGGTCGAAGAGAAAGACAGCCTGACTTTTTCCATCGATGAAAACACCGCGAACAGGATACAGAACGAGCAAATCTATTTTTATCATCCGGCGACCGGCGTCGTCGCCCTGGTCATCCAACAGTTGCCCACGGTGTCCGGCATACGGGTTGATTATGTCGACGACAACGAGCGGACGCTCCGCATCGGCAGCGGCGCCAACAACAACCTGGCGGTTCACTACCACCTGATTGACCCCAGCACGCCCGATGACACCATCATCATATCGGTGGAAGAGGAGGGGCAATGGCTGAAGGTCCACGAAAGCGTCAGCGCCACCAAGTTCTCGCTGGGCATCGAACCCAACAACACGGAGGAACGGAAGGCCATCCTCAAACTCCATTATCCCGGAGCGGAGGATTATATTCTCACGATTATACAAAGAGGCAGCGACCCCGATGAATAAGGCATTCTATACAACCCCCTGCGTACTGAAAGAAATTCAGTACCCGGCCCGTCCGCTCTGCCTCAGCCTCCCCGTACAAGGGGTGGAAGATATCTCCACGGGCGGTGGAGAATATGGCAATGATGATTTCAACAACTATTAAGCCTGTAAGACAATGAAAAAAGCACTCTATCTTTTGATGGCGCTGGCAGGCTTATGGGCTTGCCGGAAAGAAGCGCCGCCCGCTACCTCCGGGCCGAGTCCGCAACCCGCGTCCGAAGCCTCCTTTTTCACCGCCTCCATCGGAGAATCTACCCCGGAGGCCAAAACCTCCTTCTCGCCCAAAGAGGCTGGAGGTTACAGCGTGCGCTGGAGCAGCGGAGACCGTATCAGCGTCAATGGCAAAGAATACCTGCTGAGCACGGGCGCCGGTACGCAGACAGCGCATTTCGGCCCTGTTTCCGGCGACGCTTCCGCCCCCTTCAAAGTCATTTACCCGGCCTCCATCCGCAACAACGACAGCCAAATCGTACTGCCCGCCACGCAGCCCTATGCGGACAACAGCATTCCCGCCTGGCCGATGTACGCGGAAAGCAGCAGCAACAGTTTGACTTTCGGCGCGGTATGCGGGGTGTTGAAACTCTCTTTGCAGGGCACGGGAAGCGTAAAGAGCATCCGAATCAGCGCCGACCAGCCCGTCAGCGGAGCGGCCGAACTGGTCGTCGATTCCCGGGAGCCTTACCCCTTGGCGAACATCACCGGCGGCAACGGCACCCTCACGATGACGATGGATGCGCCCGTCAGCATAGCGGAGACGAAAGTATTTCTTTTCTACCTGCCCGTCAACGAATTTACCAACCTGTGCATCACCATCACCAACCCGAAAGGGTATTCCACCCAAAGGACGGCCAACACATCCCAAAAGATTGACCGGGGAAAGGTCACCGGCGTCACCCTCACCGGCCTGGCCTTCGACCGTTACAACGGACACCGTTTCGTCAATCTGGGCCTGGACAGCGGCTTGCGCTGGTGCGCCTGCAATCTCGGCGCGGACAGGCCGCAGGACGCCGGTGACTTTTATGCCTGGGGCGCCTTGACGCCTTACTACACCAGCCTCTCTCCCCTCACTTGGAAAAGCGACAGGAGCAACGGCTACGTCAAGAGTTACGCCCCCTATTATAACGGCGCCTCTTACAGCAAATACACCACGGCCGGCGCCACCCTCGAAAGTGGCGACGATGCCGTCACCCAGACGATGGGCAGCGGATTCCGCCAGGCGACTTATGCCGAATGGCTGGAATTGTTGAACAACTGCTTCATCCTGCGTGCCTCGTCCTACCACGGCGTCACAGCCAACGGTTTTTATGTCTTCAAGGCCAAGTCCTCGTTGGACAAAGGAAAAATCAAGTGGATCGACGGTGAAGCCGCCCCGTCCGGACTCGACTACAACTCGGCCCGGGACGCCCACATTTTCCTCCCCGTCGGCGGCTATTTCGACGGCAAGACGCGCAACAACACCAGCGACGGTGCCTTCTTCTACCTCGGCTCCCTCAGCCACAGCGGCTGGAGCGCGAGCGACGTGGCTTCCATCAACGCCTGCTGCCTGTCGATTACCGCGGGTGACCGGATACTGGACAAAGCCAACTGGGAACGCTATTTCGGCTTCAATTTGCGGGGTGTAAGGCCCTATTCTGCCGAAGAAAGCGAATAATGTTGTCAAAAACATTGCAATTCAAGTATTTTTTCCCTACATTTGTACGAATTTGTATTAAGTGCGTACAAGTATGCTGGAAAAACTCAAAAATATCGCTCAGGCCTTCGCAGAAGACAATTGCAGCGATGCCATCTATCCCGCTCACTTGTTCAAGGCTGTCCTCCACAAAGAAGTCGGCCTGGTGAGTTTTATTGAGACCACGCTCGACAAGGACTATTTCTACCTGCAAGACTGGGCGGATGTCCAGATGCAGCTGGCCCC
>CACZWF010000057.1 GCA_902784785.1 uncultured Bacteroidia bacterium | reverse complement strand
GAAACGTCGATATCCTTGAGGTTGTTTTGCATCGCCCCTTTGACCGTAATGGCGTACGGGCTCTTGAAATGTTTGCGTCGGTAGGAAGTCCGTTCTCCGCTCAAATAGGCCAAGGTCAGGGATTTCCCGCTTGCAGGCGCGTCGGGGGCATCATCCGGCGGTAAATCATCGAAGTCCGCAGGCTTGGCGTCTGGCAGTTTGCCCTCATAGACGATTTCTCCGCCTTCCGCCCCGGCCAACGGCCCCAGGTCGATGAGCCGGTCCGCGGCCCGCATAATGTCCTCGTCGTGTTCAACCACCAGCACGGTGTTGCCGGCATCCCGCAGTTGCTTGAGCACTTCGATCAGGCGGGCGGTATCGCGGGCGTGCAGGCCGATAGAGGGTTCGTCCAGAATGTAAATGGAGCCGACGAGGGGGCTTCCCAATGCTCGCACGATATTGACGCGCTGGCTTTCCCCGCCGCTGAGGGTGTTGGAGGCACGGGACATCGAAAGGTAGCCCAGGCCGACGCGGCACAAGCATTCCAGGCGTGAGCGTACTTCTTCGAAGGCCTTTTGCGAGGCTTGCCGTTCCCAATCGTCCAGTTGGACGTTCTTGAGCCATTCCAGCAGGCTCTCTGCGCTCATTGCCAGCAGTTGGGCGATGTTTTTGTCCCCGACGCGGATGTAGAGCGCTTCTTTCTTGAGCCGGCTTCCGTGGCAGTCCTGACAGACGGCCTTACCCGAAAAACGGCTCAGCATATATTTGTATTGAACTTTGTATTTGTTGGATTCGACCCATTTGAAGAACTCGTTGAGTCCGATAATGCGGTCTTCTCCGTCTTCCGGACGGCCGGTCCCTTCCCAGATGAGACGTTTTTTGTCTTCGGGGATATTGCACCAGGGTTCGAAGATAGGAATGTCGAATTCCGCCGCCTTTTCGATGAGTTTGTTCTTGAACCAACCCATTTTTTCGCCCCTCCAGGGGGCGATGGCGCCATCGTAGATGCTTTTGCTCTTGTCCGGGACGACAAGGTCTTCGCTGATGCCGATGATTTTTCCGTAGCCGCCGCAGGTGGGGCAGGCTCCCAGGGGGCTGTTGAAACTCAACAGGTATTCGTCCGGGGGAGCGAACACCATTCCATCCGCCTCGAATCGCTTGCTGAAGCGCCGACCGAGCTGCTCTGCCTGCTTGCCTTCGGCTTGCGGTTCGTCTTGCTTGCTTGCGACCTGCCGTCCCGAGTTCTGCTCAGCCTTCCGCCGCTCGCTTTCCAAAAGCACGCTCATCGCTCCTTCTCCCATGGAAAAAGCCCGTTCAATGGAGGAGAGCAGGCGGTCTTGGTCGCTGTCCTCGGACAGAGGCAACCGCACGCGGTCGATGACCAGAGACAGTTGCGCGGGGAAATGTTCGCTTTCTGCTTCTTTGAGAATGTCTTCAATGCGGCAAATGCGACCGTCCGCCAGCACGCGCGAGAATCCCTCTTCGACCAGGCCCAGCAGACGTTCCACTCGCGTTTTGCTTTCCTTCCAGCCGATATCCGAAAGAAGGTAGGCGATTTCGTCAGAGGCTTGCTTCTGGCCGCTTGTACGCCAGCCCTCGCGCAGGTAATTCATCACATCGCGGCTGCTGTGGCATTTGACTTCCTGTCCCGAAATGGGGGAATAGGTCCGTCCGATGCGAGCAAAGATGATGCGCAGATAGTCATAGACTTCGGTCATCGTTCCGACGGTCGAGCGGATGTTGCGCGAAATGACCTTCTGTTCGATGGCGATGGCGGGCGGAATGCCTTCGATGCGTTCCACATCCGGTTTCTTCATCCTTCCGAGGAACTGCCGCGTATAGGACGAAAGGCTTTCCGCAAAGCGGCGCTGTCCTTCGGCGTACACCGTATCGAAGACGAGCGAAGATTTTCCCGATCCGGAAACGCCGGTAACAACCACCAACGCGTTTCGGGGAATCTCCACCGAAAGGTTTTTCAGGTTGTTCTCACACGCTCCCTGGATGATTATTTTTCCGTCTTCCGCCATAGCGAACAAAGATAGTAATTTTATAGTAATTTTTGTAATTTTGTACTTCGTGAAAGGGACCTTTGTTTGGAAATGAGACGCCGCTTCGTATTCTTCTTGCTCGTGTGGTTGATGCTCCCGCTGACGGTGCAGGGACAGGAGGATGTAATCTATCTGGAAAGCGCGACGGTCTCGGCCAAGGCTCCCAGCGTTGTCGTCAAAGAAGATACGGTAATTTATAATGCGGCAGCCTACCGTTTGGACGAGGGGGCGATGGTCGACCAGCTGGTCCGGAAGATACCGGGGATGCAGGTGGATGAGAGGGGGAACGTGATGGTGAGCGGAAAGCCGGTCCGTCATCTGTATCTCAACGGGAAACGCTTCTTTGGCGAGAATGTGCGGACGGGCTTGAAGAATATTCCGGCGGAAATGATCGAGAACATCAAAGCCTACGATATCCCGAGCGAGATGTCGAGGCTTTCCGGCGTGGATGACGGAGAATCGGAGACGGTGCTGGACCTGAGCGTCCGTAAGGACCGGATGGGTGATTGGCGGGTGACGCTCAACGGCGGAGGGGGAGCGACCTTCGACCCGTATGCCAAGTACCGGGCCAAGGCGAATGTCAGCAAAATCAGCAAGGATGCCCATACGACCCTCATTGCCAGTGCGGACAATATCGGCGACCGCGCCTTGTCGGCGACCACTTCCCGTTATGTGGTGGGATGCGGCAGTCAGGGCCATCTGCACGACCGGGAGGCCGGGGCCAGTTTATCGGGAGAGACGAAGGGTTTCAAGTGGTCGACGAACGTGCATTATGACGGCAACAATGCGGACTCCCGCTATGCCAACCGCACCGAGACAATCCTTGCGAAGGGGAATTATTATTCGGAAACGGACGGGATGAACATCACGCGGCCCAATGCCGTTTCGGCGGACGCGGATTTCGAGTGGCAGCCCAATCCCACACTTCGTATGGTGCTCAAGCCTCAGTTTTCGTTCCGTCATCAGAACAATGAATCTGCTTCCGATGGGGGAGCCTTCTCCCTGGATTCCTCGCCCATCAACCATTCGGTCGCTTCCATCTTCAACAAAAGCTCCAAATTGAACGCGGATATCTCTTTCAGCCTCAATCGCAAATTATCCAAGCGGGGGCGTTCCGTCTCGATGTATTCCCGTCTGCGCTATTATGACCAGGGGCAGGACCGTCTTTCCTTCAACACCATCCGCTATTACAAGATTAAGTCGAATCCGGATTCCGTGCTCTATCGACAGCAGCATTATGAAGATTATACGGGGACCTTCTTCACGCAATTGCAGGGTTCCTGGAACGAACCGTTCAGCAAATATGTGCATTTGCAGATGCAGGTGCGGGAGGAATATCACAGCAGTTTCCGGAAACGGGATTTCGAGGCGCAGCCGCTGCTTTCGAGCAATGGACAGTATCGCTATCTGGCGACGCATATCCAAGTGAACCTCCGCCTGCTGTACAGGAAATGCAAATATACCCTCGGCGTGACGCTCAAGCCTCAGAACACCTGGCTGCAGTACTGGGAAAACGGCGTCTGGCAGAAGGTGAACAGCTTCGTCTTCAACGCCGCACCCAACGTGTCCATTCATTATACCCCGTCCAAGACCAACAAACTGTCTTTCATCTATTCCTCTTGGTCGGGACAGCCGTCTCTCTACAATCTGGTTCCGGTGGCCAACGGTACGAACCCGCAGTATCTTCACTATGGCAATCCCTTCCTGAAGCCCAGTTTTACGCATCGGGCCAGTCTGAACTACAATTATTCCGATCCGAGGCGTCAAAACAGCCTGGTAGCTTCGGTACAGTGGCGTCTGGTGGAGAATGCGACTTGCAATTCGACGGTGTTTGACGCCCAGACGGGAGCACGGACCATTACCCCGGTCAATATCGCCGGCAACTGGGGACTCTCCGGTTCGGTGGCGTATGACGAGTCTTTCCGCATGAGCTCTTTTGCCTTGGCGACGAATCTGTCATGGGATTATAAAAACGATGTTTCCTTGCTCTATAACAACAAGTTGAAGGCGGATGAGGCCAATACGGTCCATCGTCTGATGGCCAAGTTGTCGGTGATGGGTCTGTACAGGAATCCTTATATGGAATTGGGACTCGGCGTGGACGGGAGTTATACCCACGAGCAGAGTCTTTTGCGGGCGGAGATGAACCGCGACCCCTGGACCGTGACGCCGACGGCTTCGCTGTTGTTCTTTTTGCCGGGGAATGTCCGCCTGGGGACGGATCTGGATGTGCTGTTCCAGCGAGGCTTTCGCTATGCCGACCTCAATCGCAATTATTATGTGTGGAACGCGTCCGCGAGTTGGACTTTCCTGAAAAATTCAGCGACCTTGCGGCTGGATGCCTACGATATTCTGCACCAACTTCCCGACATCGTCGCCAATTTCACCTCCACCAGCCGCACCCTCTCCATTTATCGCTCCTTCAACAACTACATCCTGTTAAGCCTCATCTGGCGCTTCTCGTTGTAGGGGAATTACTCCTTGTGCTTTGTGTCGATGCAGATGGTTACAGGGCCGTCAGTGAACAGCGCGACCTTCATGTCGGCACCAAACTCTCCCGTTCCGACTGGTTTGCCGATGGCGGTTGACAGGGCAGCGCAGAATCGTTCGTACATCGGGACGGCCAGTTCGTGACCGGCGGCGCCGATGTAGGAGGGCCGGTTGCCTTTCTTGGTGGAGGCCATCAGCGTGAACTGGCTCACGACCAGCGCTTCGCCGTTTACATCCACGATGCTGCGGTTCATTACGCCCGCTTCGTCATCGAAGATGCGCAGGCCCGCGATTTTCTTGACCAACCACTCGATATCTTCCGGCCCGTCTTCGTGTCCGACGCCCAGCAAAATCATCAGCCCGGGCCCGATGGCGGACTTGACCGCCCCCTCGATGGTGACGGACGCCGAACTTACTCGTTGTATTACTGTTCGCATAGTGCAAAGATTCAATGTTGAAGAGCCTCAATGGCTTTGGTGGGTATGAATAGTTAAATTGAAACGACACTCTTTGTAATCTGAACGCTCATCCCCATTGCAGAAACGATACGGAAGAAAGACGCGGCTGATGGTATTACAAGGCCGTTTTCGATACGCGAAATGTAACTTTTGTTGGCCCCTATCTTTTCGGCAACTTCGGCTTGCGTCATTCCCGCTTCTCTTCTTGCATCCCGAAGAATTTGTCCGGAATAGAAGGCATCCGCTTCTGCTTCGAATTGTCTCCGCTCAGGTGTACCGGGAGCGCCGTATTTCGCGTCCAGTACGGCGTCGTAATCCCTAATCTGGTGGTCATTTTTGTGTTCCATCGTGTACCCTTTTGCTGCAAAGTTAATAAAGTTTCAATATATTACAACAGAGTACGTGTTTTTTTTGAAAAATTTTCTGGTGACCTTTTAGGCTTCTGATAATTCCATATCAACTTCGCCTTTGTCAATCAGTTCGGCTTCCTTGCCCAGAAATCGCAAAGACTTGAGTTTGAAGCATTCCTTGATGGGGTCGTTCATAATTCGTATGCAAATTCCTTCTCGGGGGACTTTGTTGATGCAAAGGGGCTCATCCTGTTCCATTCCGAGTTTTGCGCTGTCGTTTTTGAGTCGTTCAAGCAAATCTGCATTCCAGTTATCTGCCTCGCCGATTTCAGGATAAAGATCGCCTAATCGGCCTTGAAAGAGAAGGGGAATATCCATTAGCCTGTCAGAATTTTCTTCGGGTAACTGCTCACGAAGCATATGGATGAATTCTTGAACTTCGGGAATGTTGAATTCTCGATGCTTGCCGTTTTCCTCTACGGACACTCGATAAATCATAAGGCGGTTGCATCCTTCCCGGCATCCATAGTCGTATCCCTTTTGGATCATTTGTGCTAACCCTCCTACATAACCGACAATTTCTCCATAGAGGGTATAGCCTTGAGGAATATACGGGCTCAAAAGTCCGTAGTATTCGCCCCAGACATCCGTTTCATAATAACCGGGATGTGCTTTTCTTTGATAGTATTTGTTTTTAATAACCGTGCGTGAAGAATACACAACATCATGCCCTACACGCGTGAATTGTAACGCCTTGGGCAGCCAATTGAAAACTCGTGCATAGATGCCGCCCCATTTCGGTTGAAGGGTGGGAATGTTCCCGATAACCAGGCTAGTCCCGTGAAGCTTGACGCTGATGCTTACCTCGTCATCAGGATGAAAGCGATCAATCTCTCGGTTGAGTTGTTTGGTTTCATAATGAAACGAAAATTCCTCGGGGATGATGCGGTCAAATCCAGGACGTTGTTTTTGGGGGTGAATCCCCTTTCTGGAATGCGATTCCTTGCGCACGGGTACATAGGCTTTCACGAAGAGAACCCCGTTGATCGTATCGAAATCTTCCCCGATATGTTCCTCCAAGTTAAATCCGTGAAGTTTGGGGCACCACCGTTCCATTTCGGACAAGCCGAAAAGAAGACCCATTGACAAAACGCCGCGTAATTTTACCATCCTTACGCGCCCGTACTTATTAATGTATCCCTTGCGCTCGGGGTCGGCATTCAGGCTTCTATCTTCATAATAATTGCCGCTTTTGAGGAAATCGGCGTTTAATTGACATTCGTTGGAGACATAAAACATCACATCTCCTTCATGAACTAAATCTTTCCTGACAACAATTGTCCTTCCTTCGACAAGAACTTGTCCAAGGAAATCCGAGTTCTCAATGGGGGAGACTTTCCCAATTCTGACAATCGTGCAGCAATACTCCTGTTTGAAAGTTTCTGATTGATTAAACATAGTCGTTCTCTTTTTTGCAAAGGTATTGTGCATTAATGGCAATGCAAAGAAAAACGACTATTTTTAATTTTCGGAAAATCAGTTTGTTACAATGATAAATGTGGTGCTGGCCAATATTATTGGCAATGCTCTTTAGAGTCGGTGCTCCTCAGGTATGTTCAGTAAATCGTAAAGGTCTTCCCTGAGGTTGAGCGTTTTTCGGCTGACCGTCTTGTTTCTGGGAGAGGCGTGCCTGATTCTGCTGCTCTGCGTGTTCCAAGTTACGGAGTCTATGCCCAGTTGCAAGCGGCATCTTTCAATGAATCGTTTCTGCAACTCCGTATGGCGCCATAGTGTTGAAGCTAAAGCGTTGACTATGACTATCACATATCGTTGCTTCTTTTCTTTGGGCTCCATTGCAACTCTTTCGATGCAGTCGGCTTCATCGTTGAGAAATTTGAGCAGATATCCAACAGAAACAGCATCTTCCAAGTATTTATTTAATTCATCAATGACCGATTCGGCTTGTTCCAGATTAAAGAGATGTGAACTGATGTATTCTTCCTCTCGTTCTTCAAGCAAATCTATTTCATCGTCATCCTGAATGGAACGAATAAAATCAACATAGATGGACCAGACAATGTTTCCTACCGTAGTTTCTTTGATGTAACTGTTCATTCTTCAGTGATTTTAATGGGACCCAAAGCCTCTCCAAATAGCGCCAGTACATCATTGACTTTGTCCATCCGCAGCGTTTGCTTGCCCTGCTCCATATCCCGTATGAAGCGTAGCCCAACGCCGGCTCTTTGTGCAGTTTCAACCTGAGAAAGGCCAAACTTTTTCCTTTTCTGTTTGATATGTGCCGATATTGTTTCCATATAATATAGTCTTTCGGGTACAAATATATGAAATTTTCTTGAATTATATCAGAAAGGGTATAATTCTATTGCTTTTTGTGTGTTTCATACCCAATGGGGTATATTTTGCGGAAGTGATTCCACGAAAATTTCAAAATTTGAGGAATTTAATCCACGAATTTTATGAATTTCGTGGAAAGTGATTGACGAAAACGATTCTAGTTGGTGACAAATCGTCGCCAACTCGCAACTTTCTCCTGCAACTTCCAAAAAGTTGCCAATTTTGTCAAAAAATTGGAAACAAAGGTGGAACTTCTTACCGCAGATTCAGATTTTAGTCCGATTGTCTTAGGGGCTTTGCTTCGTCAAAAGATGTGCAATGAGATACCCGTTCTGAGGCACGTGTGGGGCAGGTGGTTTGCGCACATCTGCTTTGTAAAGGGGATGTGCGCAGCGAGGATGCGTTCTAGGGGGCTGTGGAGGGTGGTGGTTTTACACATCGTTTGAGGAAGGGGCTGGAGGAGGCAATGCTGTCGAGTATAGGATTTGCCTCGCTGCGCATCCTGCATGGGCAGTCTGCTAAGCGAGTCACATCCTATCCCCTGCGGGGGGCTGTCTTACGACCGACGCGAGAAATCATTGAGGCGGGCAAAGGGGCCGGGGCGGAGCCCCGGGCTGCTTTTTTGGCAGCAGGGCCCACTCGGAAAGCGAGCTTTCCGGATGGGCCCTGTACCAAAAAACGCCAGACTTTCGTCTGGCGCCTTTGCTGCCTCAATGGGCTTGGTCGTGACCCGTATAGGATTCAAACCTATGACCTTTTGATCCGTAGTCAAACGCTCTATTCAGCTGAGCTAACGGGCCATTGTTGGGTCTACTCTGCGGCCTCTTCTTTTACGATGGCAAGCTTTTTCTCTTTGATACGAGCTTTCTTACCGGAGAGGTTACGGAGGTAGAAGATGCGAGCCCTGCGGACTTTACCGACTTTGTTGACTTCGATGGAGTCGATGGCAGGGGACTGGAAGGGGATAATCCTTTCGACACCGACGCCGTTGGAAACTTTACGGATAGTGAAAGTCCGGGTGGCGGGGGTGGCGCCTTTGATTTGGATGACCACACCTTTGAATTTCTGGAGGCGGGATTTGTCGCCTTCCTGGATCTTGAAGGTAACGGTGATGGTGTCACCGGCCTTGAACTGGGGATAAGATGCAACCTTTTCGTTGGCGAAGGCGCTATCTACAATGTCAATAAGATTCATGTCTTTCTTGTTTTTAGTGGCAACGTAACGTTTATTTTCACCCAGCGTCAGCGGTTGCTTTTGTTTTTTCGGGCTGCAAAGGTAAAATTATTTTCGGAAATATCCAACTTTTTTCAAAAAAGTTTTCATTTTAACGCGCTTTCGGGGCATTTTTACCTCATTTAGTCTCTTTTAAATATATCGCGCGTGTAAACTTTGTCCTTGATATCGTCCAATACATTGTCGTAGCGGTTGGCGATGATGACGCTGCTTTCGGCTTTGAACGCGCTCAGGTCGTTGACGACGCGGCTGCCGAAGAAGAGGGTGCCGTCTTCCAAACTCGGTTCGTAGATGATGACGGTGGCTCCTTTGGCCTTGATTCGCTTCATAATGCCCTGGATGGAACTCTGGCGGAAGTTGTCGGAGTTGACCTTCATGGTCAGGCGGAATACACCGATGGTGACTTTCTTTTCCTTCCGGCTGTTCCAGTCGCTGCTGCCCGTGTAGTAACCGGCTTTCTCCAAGACGCGGTCTGCGATGTAATCCTTGCGGGTCCGATTGCTCTCCACAATGGCCTGGATGAGGTTCTCAGGAACATCTTTGTAATTGGCCAGCAGCTGTTTGGTGTCTTTGGGCAGGCAATATCCGCCGTAACCGAAAGAGGGGTTGTTGTATTCCTGGCCGATGCGCGGATCCAGGCAGACGCCCCGGATGATGGCGGCGGTGTCCAGTCCTTTGCTTTCGGCGTAAGTGTCAAGTTCGTTGAAGAAGCTCACGCGCAGCGCCAGATAGGTGTTGGCGAACAATTTGACGGCCTCCGCTTCGGTCGTACCCATATAGAGCACGTCGATATCCTTTTTGAGCGCTCCTTCGCAGAGCAGACCGGCGAACATTTCGGCGGAAGCGCGCAAGTCTTTTTTGTCGTAGCCGACAATGATGCGGCTGGGGTAGAGATTGTCATAGAGGGCTTTGCTCTCGCGCAGGAACTCGGGGGAGAAGAGGAATTTCCCTTCGGGATGCAGGGCGGACAGATGGGCGGTATAGCCCACGGGGACGGTGGATTTGATCACCATCACGGCTTCTGGGTTGATTGACAGCACCTGTCGGACAACCTCTTCCACATGGGAAGTATCGAAATAATTCCTTTGCGGGTCGTAGTTGGTCGGGGTGGCGATAATCACCAGTT
>CACZWF010000056.1 GCA_902784785.1 uncultured Bacteroidia bacterium | reverse complement strand
CAAGGTACCGCATTTTTTGTTTAAATTCGCCCAAGACTCCGGCACATTACCCGTAAAATTACAATCCTGCAACTGAATATTGGTGAGCGTCGTTGGTAGATCGGGGAGCGGTCCCGTCAAAGCCTCATTGTTATTTAGCATGAGAGATGTCAGATTGGAAAACTTAGTCCAATCAACATTATCAATAGTTACTGTCGTATGATTGGCAGAAAAAGATGCAAGGTTAGTACAGTTATTAAGTTCCGCTGGTATAGCACCCGACATTTTCGTATAAGCAATACTTACTTGCTTCAGATTTTTCAAGTTACCAATTTGGGCAGGAACACTTCCCTCCAAATTCGTATTTGAATCAATATAGAAATCTGTAAGTTCGGTTAAATTTTCCAAATTGCCCGTAAATACACTTGACAGATTATTCTTTTCAAAGAATAACTTCTGCAATTTTGTCAAACCAAAAACAGAAGAAGGAATAGCCCCTATTAACTTTGCATTGTTAACTTTCAAATAGGTTAATTCTTTCAAATCGCCAATGTCGGCGGGAAGTTCCCAATTCTCCGGGAAAAGATCTGTCGTAGAGAAAGACAAAGAAGTTACTCGACCTCTATCATCAACTTGAATACCAGGCCAATCCTCTTTAGAGAGCGGCTTATTGAGTTTCCACTGCTTGCCTTCTTTCCAGTTGGCTCCATCGGACGCATTGTAAATGGCAACCAAAGCAAGGGAGTCGGTCTGGCGGTTGTACTCCTTGGGCTGAGGATCAGGAGTTGAGGGTGTATTTTCCTTATTGCAGGACAACACGACGAATCCGATGGACAGGGCCATCAAGGATTTCAAAATAGTAGTTTTTTTCATCATATTTGAGTTTTATATAAAAGTGATTAAAAAGTGTCTTATCTTGGCCATAGTTTATAGGTCAGTTTCCATCTGCCGCCTTCTTGTACGACCTCGTATTTCTCGGTATCAAAACCTGCCATAAACTGCTCGGAGGGACTGCTGAACCACGCGGAAAGGACCACCGGTTCATCTCTGTTGGTGAAATCGAAAGTCCCTTCCACCTTTTCCAGCGTCAAGGTGATGGTACCGGTGATGGCGGGGTGGGTGGAAGCGGAGATATCGCCTCCGGTCGCCCGGGAATCCAGCACCCAGGCATTCGTGCCCGAAGATTTGTCCTGCCACTGCTCATAGGAACCTATATACGCTTGGAAAGTCCGGGGTTTGGCCAACAGGATGGAACCTTTCAGCGGATTGTCCGGCAGAGGCACGAAACGGAAGACGGAATCCGCCGGAGTAAACTCACGGTGTCCTTGGTCGTTGCCATAGTCCAATATCGCCGTCGGATTCGGATAAAGGTAGTTGGGGAACAGATCGGACATCCGCAGCAACTGGGAAGTCGCCGAGTTCGCCATACAATTGAAACTGGGATGGTTGTACATATTGCGGTAGTTACGCAAATAGTTGGACCCAGTGGAAGAAACCCCCAGATCGACGGTCGTGGTACCGTCCCAGGTGTTCTCTTTGGTCTTGAAGGCCTGGCGGACCTGATATCCTTCGCCCGACTGGAGGGCGGCAGTCCGCAGCAATTTGCTGAAGTCCACAACCGGGTCGGCGATATGGATGGGAAGCGAGGACTCCTTGGCCCGTATCATATAACTGCCCCTCTTGGGGAGAAGGGAGATTTTACCCGTACTTTCATATCCGGACTGGTCCCTGGCCGCGATATCCGCCTGGAAACTGGCCGTTAGGGAGCCTGCGGGAATGGTGATCTGCGTCACCGCGCCGCCGTCAATCAAAATATCCTGCCCCACAATCAGACCGCCGAAACCCAAATCCGCCACCAAATCCGTATTCTGGACCTGTGCCGCCTCAATGGTAAGGGTCAGGCTCTTGGGGAAATAGGGATTGACTTCAAGGGAAGATTCCGATGCGGTAAGCTTCAAAATCTGTCCCTTCACTTCCTTGGTCACCGCAATCAGGGTTTCGGAATTCTTTTCGGGACTCAAGGCATAACGGGTTCCTGGAGCCAGCATCAGCCCAAGCGTGGCTTCGTCGGTCCAAATATCATCCGGAGTAAAGTCGATATGCAAATTTGCGCTACTCGCACCGGCCGGAACATTGACCGTGTGAGAGGGTACGGAAAACTGGGTGCCTTCCTCCAGAGTACCGAAAAAATTCACCTCCATCGTAAGGGCCTCCTGCACCGGCCTGGACAGCAGAATCTCCACATCCAGACTCGGAGTCTTCTCCAAATCCACGGCATACTGCCCGGAAGCGAATTCCACCAACGGGGCGATGTAACGCAGATCCTGTTCTTGCTTGCAAGAAGGCAGGAGGAAGAGTGCGAAGAGGAATATGAGGAGGTATTTTTTCATTCTTCGAAGTTAAAGAAAAGTTAAACGGCCTCTTAGAAAGTGAACAGGCCCACGGCCAGCGAAATGTCATTGTAGAAGCCCGTCGGGAAAGCGCGCAAATAGCCTCCGCACAGACGCACATAGCCGTTGGCGGCACCCGCCTTGCCCAAGTTCAGCGGGAATTGCCAGGAGAGACTGCCTCCCGCGCGGACATAATCCTTGGAATAATAGACCTGGTCGGGCAGCAGCACCTCCTGTACATAGAGGTTGTCGTTCGTCAATTCCAACGAAGATTCCCCGTGCAGATAGCCTTTGCAATAGGCCGAAAGGTCGAGTTTGTGGCCACGCAGTTTGAGCAAGAGGCAAGAACCCTCCACCCCCAGATTCCAACCGGTCACCCCGGCGGAAGAGAAGGGCAGATAATAAGCCCTGCGATAGGAACTCCAGCCGGCTTCGGCCCCCACGCTCCAGCGATAGTCGCCGCCGGTGTAGCCACCATAATAGCGATAGGACGCGCCGGCGTCGGTCTTGCCCATCACATAGCGGTTCTTGTAGATATAGAGCGTCTCCCAGGTCTGGGTTGACTGACCGGTAATCGGATCGATGACGCTGACTTTCTCTTGCAGATATTCATCCGCGCCGCCATCTTTGTAAGAGGCATTCAGCCGAATGGCGTGCAAACTCTCCCGACCCCGGACATTCACTTCGGCCAGCAGTTTGTAGATAAAGGCGTTGAAGGTGCCGGGCGTCTGTTTGATGTCGCCGTAGGCGGTGAGGGTCTCATACTCGAATCCCCCGCTGACGAGCACATCCACCTTCTTCGACGTCCAACTGTAAGACAGTTCACCCAGCCCGCGATGGCCCTCGAAATGGCGTTTAAAGCCGGAATAACCGGCCACCGTTCCCTCCACATGGTCCAGACCGGACATCCGATAATAATAGAGGTTGGGATAACTCTGGATGGTCGAAAGGCCGACGAGTTTCTCTTTGGAATAGCCGTAGCCGGCGTCCAACCCGATATGGTGCTGCCCGAAAGTCAGCAGAACGGAAGGAATGGCCCGCAAGCCCAGATAACCCGTCCTCGGACGCGGGTCGCGGCGCCCGGAAATGTCCGCCACCTCATAATTGACCTTGAGGCCCACGGACACGATATCCGAAAGCGGCGTCGTATAGAGATCGAAATCGATACCGCAATGGTGACGGTCGTAATTCTTGGCGACGGAACTGCCATATATATAAGGTATGGAATAATACGGGTCCATCACATCCGACCATTTGCGGTCTTTTTCGCTGTCATAACTGTAATAGAAAGACCCGCGCATAAAGAGTTGCTCGGTCAGGCGGTCGTAACGCAGGGTGGAGAAGCGGAATCCGATGTCGGAACTCCCCTCCTGGGCGCGGTGGTAATCCCCCGCCTCGCGGAAAACATTGATTTCGGTGACGCTGCCGGAAACGGGCTGGAAAAGTCCCATACCGGCGGTGTTGTCGGTGCGCCCGAACTGCTGGAGCGTCGATTCCAACTCCAGACGATGGAGGTCGGAAGGCTGCTTTGCCGGGGCCTTCGCCGCCGCATTCCGCTGCGCGAAGAGCGGCGCCGCACCTACGAGCGTCGCCAAACTGACGAGGGCTGACAAGACAATCTTCCTCATTGCAGGCCCTCCTTGTCATATTTGCCCGGCGTGGGATCATTGCTGGTCACAAAGTCGGAAGAACTGTTGTTGGTATCCACCAGATAGTAGCGTCCGTTCTCGAAACGGGAAACACGGCGTTCCACGCTCTGGCAGTTGTAGCCGTTGACCGCGTTGATGGTGATATAACCCGCGTCGATTTCGCTCGGGAAACGCTTGGTGTCGACATCTGGAGCCGACTGGGCGGGTTTCTTGAGGCATTCCACGCCATCCAGCACCACACTCTTGTGCATACGGCGGAAACGCTCCGCGGAGACCTTGCCGATCTGGTACACTTCCGGCCAGTCATTGACCACATCCTCATCCGTCGCAAACAGGTACACCCCATTCGGCCCGCCGCTGAGCAGATTGAAATACTGAATCGAGGTCGAATTAGAAATGAGAGGCAAGCGGCGGACATCGGGATTGCCGGAACCTTCCTCCAGTTTCACTTCAAAATCCGCGTGGGAAAGATCCACGGAGGTGGGAGCGCTTTCCTTGTGGTTGCGGGCGCTGCGGGCGGCGACCAGAAGGGTCTTGCCCGGCTCCACCGGGAAGTCCGTACCGACACCCGGGAAACGGCAGATCTGGCGGGCGTAGAGGGAATCGGGGTGATCTTTTGACGGATACGCGGCGGGAGAGACCGATTCGGTGAGCGCCAGATAAAGGCCGTCGGCATAGACGGTATGGTCGGAATTGTTGAACAATTCCACATAGGTGTCCACCGTGTAGTTGCGGTCCAACTTATCCTTGGTTCCGGAATAATAAATCTTGGAGATGACCAGATCGCTCATCTGCATCGCCAGAATCTGAAGCTTCAAATCCTCGGCGTTGAATATCTTGCGGTTCATCAGGGACACCCCCAGCATAATGCGGGCATCGTCCGCCAAGGTGGAGGCCTCTTTGAGCATCGCCTTGTATTCAATACCCGTCATTTCGACATAGGTCGTGATATCGTAAATGCCCGGAATCAGAGAAGAGATTTCAATCCCGCCGCCGGCGTCTGTCTGGAAACTGTACTGGGCCGGGCCCCGGAAATTCACGGTCCGGGCGGCATAAAAGATATCGTCGCGGCACTCCGTCGGCATCGCGAATTGCATACGGAAGGAGCTGACCGACACCGGAGCCTCCCGCTTGCAGGCCATCAGGAGCAAGCAGAGCGCGAAGAGGTATGAGAAACGCTTCATCATATTTTCAGGTACATTTCCACACCGAAGGAGAAGGTGCCTTGGTTCCGCTCCGTCAGGGTGCCGGACTTATTGGTGGATTGGTAAGGCATATAATAGAAGGCGTTGTTGACGTAGAAAGAGAATCCGAAGTTTTTGGACACATCTTTCGTCAGACGCAGGTTCATCACCCAGATGGGCGGCTGGATGGTCGCTTCGGTATCGCTCGGGTTCTTGCGCTGGTCCGCCAGCAGGATGCCCTTGATGCGGTAGTTCGGGTCAGCCAGCATCTCGGCGGTAATCGGGTAATAATCCGTTACGGGGTTTTTGCCCTCGGCCAGGAAATTGGCGTCGAACCATCCGTACGGATCGCTCTTCTGGTTGGTCGTATGCGAGTATTGGTAGAAAATCACCTGGTTGGCCAGGGAGACGACCATCTTCATCCGGGGGATGTTGCAGACCAGCCGCAGGTTCATACTGAAGCGACGGTTGACATCCTTGGAAAGACCACTCGGATAGAGCAATTTGAACGGAGGGGTGTTGGCTCCGCCTTTGGCGTAATCGGAATCGGCCGGAATGCCCGTGGGGTTGGAGAAGTTGGGACCGGTGGACCAGTTCTGGGACTCGATATAGGCGCCGCTGAGCAAGACGCTCGTGCGGATCGCCTTGATCTGACCGAAGTTGAAATCAAATTCCACACCCCGGTTGAGACTGGCGCTGGTGTTGCCGATACGGCCGCTGGTGACGTACACCGTGTCCACGCGGGCGGGATTGTCCCATTGGATATAAGGTTGTCCGGTCGGCGTCAGCGCGATGCCCTGCTCGCTGGAATAGTAGCGGGAAAGGAAGGTGCTGTACTCCGTCAAGTTGCCGAAAGCGTTTTCCATTTTTTCTTGGAAGGCGACCACGCTGAAAGACATTCCGTTCTTGAAATTCAAGTCAAAACCGACCTCCGCCTTGGTATTGGTCGCGTTCTTGAGGGTGTTGTTGCGCGCCACCTCCGTGATGTGCGTGTTGTACATCACCAATTGTTTAGAAGCGTCGGAAGGTAAATAACTGGCGACTTCCCTGTCCATATATTTGGTTTCAGGATAGAGATGGGCCAGACCGGGGGTCTTGTTGCTCTGGCCCCAACCGCCCCGGAAGGTCAGCCAGTCCGTCACCTTCAAGGATGCGTTGATACGCGGCGAAATCGACCACACCTGCTCGGGCAACCCGGGCTGGAGCATTTCGAAACGACCGCCCAACTGCATCTTGAACTGAACGGTTTTGGTGATATCCCAAGTGAGGTTATCTTCCAAATAAGCGGAAATCTGATGCAAAGCCGGAATGTCATAATAAGGACGGGGACGGCCGTTGCTGTTGGGCGAAAGCGGCATCGATTCATCATCGTTGTAGAAGCCCCGCGCCTTGTTGCTCTCCAAGCGATATTCCGCGCCCATATTGAAACGCTGCTGGACAGGGCCCGTGGTGACGGACGCCACATTACCGATTTTTGCGTAGAAGTTGATGGGGCGGGAAGCCGTACCGCCGGAGGCCCGGTAGGATTCGGTCAGCCAAGGAACGCTGCTGTAGCCGTCGGTCAGCGAAGTGACGACGGGCAGTCCGCCGCCGGCCGAGACGATGGCGCTCTTGCGGGTCTCGTTATTGGTCACGGTCAAGCCCAAGGCGTAATTGATGGAACGGGACCAGGGCGTGTTGAAGGAGAAACGGCCGTTGTGCGTGATGCGGGCGGTGAATGATTTCTGGGATGTCTGCGTACCTTCAATCAGCACATCCGGGTCGTCGGTACGCAGGTCGATGATGCCGGAGAAATGGGCCTTGGTCGTGGAGGACCACTTGCCCACCCCGTTGCTGTAGGTGACGCCGCCGTTGATACGGTCGAACGAACGGTTTTTCTGACGCGGGTCGCTGGAAGCGCGGGCGTAGTCGGCGTTCACATTGAAGCTGCCGCCTTTCTTGTCGAATTTCCAACCCTTGCCCAAAGAGACGTTGAGGGTGGTCGGATTGTATTTGGCGCGCACCTCGTAAGGGGTGTAACCCGCCTTGGTGTTGACCACCACGGCACCGGAGGTGAGGTCGCCATATTCGGCGGAAGGGATACCCCGGATGACCTCCACCGACTCGATGTTGTCGGCGCTGATCTGCCGCAGGTCCAAACCGGTTCCGCCCGAACTGCCGCTGGCCTTGTCGCCGATGGAGGCGTTGTCGGACATCGGCACGCCGTCCATCACCACGGAGGTTCCGAACGCATTGTTGTCCGTACTGAGACCAACGGAACGGATGGTCATCTTTTCCTCGGAGGTCATATCGGGCGTGGTCATCAACTGGCCCGGAATGAGCTGCATAATATCTTTGAGGCTGGTCGCCTGCAAGTGGTCGATGGCCATACGGCCGACCGTGGAACTGGTGGACGCGCCCGCCACGCTCGGGATGGCGGTCACCACCACCTGCTCTAGGGCCAAAGAGGATTCTTTGAGGCGGATGTTCAGGATGCTGTCCCGCCCGAAATTCATCTTGGCGACATAATCTTCAAAACCCAGCATCTGGATGGTGAGGGTGGCTTTTCCCCTCGGAACTTTTTCCAGAATGGCCATGCCCTCCGGGTCGGTGATGGCAAAAATGCCGTGCTCGGTCAGCAAGCAGGCGGCGCCGACAAGGGGTTCGCCGTCGGTGTCCGAATAGACATTCAATTGAAGATTGACCGGTTTGCGGGCATTCTGCGCAGAAAGAGACAGGATCGCCGTCATCATCAACACCAACCCCAGCACAAACAGCCTAAGCGACACTATATATTTCGAATAGTCTCTTTTCATAGCCAAGTCCAACAAAGGTAAGAAAAAATTATTAAATTAGTTGCAAGTTTGAAAAAAACGCGTAACTTTGCAGCCGATATGACAAAACACACGCATAATTTTTGGTGGCGCCTGAGCGAACATTTCGGTCAGACTCTTTGCGTGCGGTAATATGAATTAAGGAAGAAATACATAAAAGGGGCTGTCCGAAAACGGGCGGTCCCTTACTTTGTAAAATTAGCCATAGGCGATGGATGCGAAGCCGGACCCAACGAATAAGACAGCAAAAAATTAACAACATAATCAATTTTTAAAGCCATGAAACAGAAAAAATTCATGCTCCCGGAATCTGAGATTCCCACCCATTACTTCAACATCCAGGCGGTGATGCCCAACAAGCCCCTCCCGTTCCTGCATCCTGCCACCAAGCAGCCGTTGAAGGCAGAAGACCTCTATCCCATCTTTTGTAAAGCATGCGCCGACCAGGAACTCAACCAGACCGACGAGTGGATTCCCATCCCGGAGCCCATCCGCGAGCAGTACGCCGCCTACCGCTGCACCCCGCTCGTGCGTGCGTATGAATTGGAAAAGGCCCTCGGCACTCCCGCCCACATCTATTTCAAGAATGAGAGCGTGAGCCCGGCCGGCAGTCACAAACTGAATTCCGCTATCGCCCAGGCGTACTACGCCAAGGAGCAGGGCATCACCAACCTGACCACCGAGACCGGTGCCGGGCAATGGGGCGGCGCACTGTCCTATGCGACCAGCAAATTCGGCATCGACTGCGCTGTGTATATGGTGAAAGTCAGTTACGAGCAGAAACCCTACCGTCGCAGCATTATGCAGACCTTCGGAGCGGCCATCACCCCCTCCCCGTCCATGTCCACCCGCGCCGGCAAGGACATCCTGACCAAGAACCCGAATGACCGCGGTTCCCTGGGCTGCGCCATCTCCGAAGCCATCGAGCTGGCGGTGACCACCCCGAATTGCAAATACGCGCTCGGTTCCGTGCTCAACCACGTCTGCCTGCATCAGACCATCATCGGTCTGGAGGCTGAAAAACAGATGGCAATGACCGGCGAATATCCCGACATCGTAATCGCCTGCTTCGGCGGCGGCTCCAACTTCTGCGGTCTGGCCCTGCCTTTCATGCGCCACAAAATCAGCGGCGAGCACAAAGACACCCGCTTCATCGCGGCGGAACCCGCTTCCTGCCCGAAGCTCACCAAGGGTAAATTCGAATATGACTTCGGCGATGAGGCCGGTATGACTCCCCTCCTCCCGATGTACACCCTCGGCCACAGCTTCAAGCCCGCCTCCATCCACGCCGGCGGTCTGCGCTACCACGGCGCCGGTGTCGTGCTTTCCCAGTTGATGAAAGACGGTTATATGGAAGCGGTCGACATTCAGCAGTTGGATTCCTTCAAGGCCGGCGTCCTCTTCGCCCGCACCGAAGGCATCATCCCCGCTCCCGAGTCCTGCCACGCCATCGCCGCCACCATCCAGGAGGCCCTCAAATGCAAAGAGACCGGCGAAGCGAAGACCATCCTCTTCAACCTCTCCGGCCACGGCTTCGTGGATATGGGCGCCTACGACCAGTACTTCTCCGGCGAAATGCAGAACTACTCCATCACCGAGGAAGAACTCGCCAAATTCATCGTCAGCGCCGACGAGTTGAACAAGTAAGCCCGGTTCGAGTCGGGTCCGGGCTATGCCTTAGTCCGGCTTGACACCTGTCACCGGTCATCCCCTCCCCAAACACCTGGTCCCTGCGGCCAGGTGTTTTTTGTTCTTGGGGATTTTGCGTTCTCTTGATGGCGTTTTTGTTGGCGTTTTTGCCTGCCTTCTTGATAGCTTTTTGGCGTTCTTTTTGGCCGTTTTTGATGGCTTTTTGTTGACGTTCTTGTTGGCGTTCTTTATGAGTGCAGCACATGCAGCGTTGGCTGCTTGTCTCTTCGAGGACTCCGCTCACTTCGTTCGCTTCGGCCCCTCCCATCGTCATCTGCGTCATCGCCTTGCGATAACTTGCTGCCGACGGGCCCCGCCCCCTTCCCGTGTCCGGGGGTGGACACGCCTCTCAGAGCCAACAGCCAAGCGCATTGCTCCGCCCCTTCTTGTTATTGCAAGTCATCCGGTGCAGCACCCTGCCTTGGAGGGCCTTCTACGAGGGGTATGCGCACCCTGTGGCCATTTTAAAAGGGCATCGGGGGCAAGACCCTGCACCAGAATGCCCTCTACGAGGGGTATGCGCACCCAATGGTCATTTCAGAAGGGCATCGGGG
>CACZWF010000055.1 GCA_902784785.1 uncultured Bacteroidia bacterium | reverse complement strand
AATGTCCCCGCCCGTCACATCTTCCAGGCGGAAATTCGCCGCTCCCCAGAGATAGTACTTCCGCATCAATTCGCCCGTAGGGGCGTTGGTGACCACAATGGTGCCGAGCGAGCCGATGAAGGTTCCGAAAAGGATGCCGAAGGTAATGAGTTTGCGGGTATCGACCACAAGGGTGACGAAAAAGCAGATGACGGTAGCGGCCAACGTACAGAGGAAACTGCCCACCGTGAGCGAGCACCAGCCGCTCATCGTGGCTGCAGCCGCCCCCAGACAGGCCGCGCTGCCCAGGCCTAGGGAATACACATCCCCGAGTTGGTTACGCCAAAGATATTGCATCTGGATGCCCCCGACCGGGAGCGCGACGCCCGAAAGAACGACATAGAGAATACTCAAAAAAACAGCCATAAGATTACCATTTGAAGGTGACGGAAAACATCATACTGAAACCGGGCATCGGGTAGCCCTGCACGATTTGATAAGATTGATTAAAGAGATTATTGAATGAAACGCCCAGCGCCAGCGAGGGCGGGATGATCTTGTCGCGCGGATCGGAACCAGTCCGGCCGGAGCCCCAGCGCGGCAGTAGGATTTCTTTACCCAAACGCAGGTCAGTGATGGACCACGGCTTGATTTCATATTCGGGGATATTGGCCGTACGCGACCACCGCGTCCCCGTGAACACGCTGCTCCAAGCCAGAGACCAGCCCTTCCAAGCGACGGAAGCATCCACCGAACCACTGTGCAAGGGGATGTACGGAATCTGATTGCCGTAGGTCAGACTGCCGGGGGTCGTACGGTCGAGCGCCCGCTGGTAACTGTAGCGAAGCGTCAGATCGCACTTCCAATCCCCCGCCCGATAGCCGCCGGCAGCCTTCACATCTCCTCCGAGCACCTCAACAATACCGACATTGAGCATCGACCAACGAAACTGGGAAGAGGTCGGAATGGCGACGATTTTATCACGGATGCGGTTGAAATAGGGAGACAGACGCAAGGAAGCTGTCCACGGTCCTCTCAAGAGTTGAAAATAGAGGTTCACTCCCACCTGCATCGCGCTTTCCGGCCGCAGGTTCGTATTTCCGATCAAAGCGTAATACAAATCATTGAAGGTTGGAAGACGGTAACTCAATTTGGCGAACGCATCCATCTCAAACCATTCCACCGGTCGGTAGAAAGCGGACAAAGAAGGTATCCAAGCCTGCCGGAAACTATTTTCCCGGGTCCACGCCCCCGCGTTTTTGGCATCGTACCAGTCCCAAGCCCCCTGATAGACCAGGTGGGCGGCCAGACGGACCTTCTCCCAATGCAGACGGGTGGCCAGCGCCGCGATGGCGCTCAGGCGCTGCGGGTGAACGAAGGCTGCCGCATCGGCATCCAAGGTGTTGTACTGGACATCGGTGGAAAAATCCAGCGACCAAGGGTCCATCAGCACCCAGGAGTTGGCCCAAGAGAGATAGGCCGACTGCTGGCGGTAATGGAGGTCATAATAGAGCGCCATCGGGTTTTTCTCCGGATGCGTCGCATAATGGGTGTAGCTGTTGGCATATTTGAAGCGCAGGGCGGTCCCATAGCGGGCGCTCCATTCCTGCGTCCAGGTCCCTTGGACGAAGATATCCTGATCGGCCTGCCGCTCGGCACTGAAGGGAAATCCCAACGCGCGGCGGATGACCGGACCCGGGAAACCGCGTTCGGAGCCGTAACTGTAGAGCCGAATATTCCACTCCCCGCCCCGGACACGCCCGTATAGGGCCGCCTCGACACGCAGGCTCTTGAGGTCACCGTTTTCCCGCACCAAAGTCGTGTCAAAATAAGGAAAAGGATAGCGGCCGTTGGTCTGGGTGTAGTCCGCACTCAAGCGTAGCACCAGCGGAGCGGGACGCATCCGCCGAAAGCCGGAAACCGGGTCGGCGGCATCATCAGGGCCGCCAGCCACGGAACTACGAGCGCGTCCGAAAGCTTTGTCCCACCTTATATAGGGATGAATGGTCCCGAACCATCCCCCGCTCAGCCGCGCCGTTCCCTGACTGCCGTCCGGCAGGTCCGGGATGCCGCTGTCCAGATACAGCGCCGCCCCCGCCGCATACTCCTTCGCTGTTTGCAGACGCAGGCTCTTGTTCCCATTGTACAAACGGATCCGTTCCCATTGTTCGGGAGAAAAACGACTCAGGTCCACCTGCATATTCTGCGCGTTGTCCACCTGGACCCCGTCCAGAAAAATTCCGACGTGCTCGCTGCCCAGACTGCGGACATTGACGGTCTTCAAACCGCCCACACCCCCATAGTCCTTCACCTGAACCCCGGTGAAGCGTTGAAGAATTTCGGTCATTTGCAAGGGAGCCGACGGCAGTTCCGACAGGCATACATCCTCCGCCGCACGCACCGTTTCCCGACTTTTCACCGAAAAAACAGCCGCAGGAGCCAAGGTGTCCTGCACTTGCTGCGCTTGAACCGCCCCTGCCCCTGCGAATAGAAATAGAAAAAACAGGGCTATATGGCTATGCCGCGAACGCACCCCAAGCCGCCACTACAGTACGGCGAAATGCCCCGGGCAAATGCCGGTCGTCACCGACCAGGCCTTTTCCCCTTTCCAGTAAAAATCCAGACTGCCGGGGTTGACATAATCTCCTTGATCCGTCACCATCCACAGCAGGTCGTCACCGGATTGCAAGACGCACAGACCGGAGAGGGCCGTTCCGGAGATGGCCGGAGATGACAATCTCTGCTGTCTGCCCGTCATCGTCCATTTCCAGGCGAAATACTCCTTGGGGGCATCCCAGGAATACTCATTTTCGGCCCCGATGCCATAAACGGTATTGCCACAAACAGAGACAGCCGTAACATAGTCCGCCTGTTTTGACACCAGTTGGGTTACCGTACTGATATAATAAAAGGCGGAATGATTCGTATAGTAATCGCCCAATGTCGTCACATAAATCCTATCACCGGCAGCAATGACATTCTTGGGATTGAGCCCGACCTCTATTTCGGTCTCAACGCCGTTAAAAGTGGCCGCTTTAATGACAGAAATGGTCTTTCCATATTGATAATCGGGTGGCACCTTACAGGCAATGCCTCCGGAGTTGGCCACATAGAGTTTCCCGTTATAATAAGCGATGCCTTCGGGCTGATAGCCCACTTCGACCGTCTGTTCGTCGACTAACTTCGTTGCAAGATTGATGCGATAGACCTTTCCTTTGGGGTTGTCATAACTGATAATCTGGGAATAATCTTCGTTATACTGAGCATAGGCCCCGGCCCAGGAAGTCACATAGGCATAGGTGTTATCAAAAGTGATGTTGCGGGGCATAGGAACCGAAATAGCGGCGATTTCCGAGCAATCCGTCTTGGAAACAACCTGCACGACACCGGTATTGTTGATCACCATCCACAGTTCATCGCCTTTGACGGCGATATCGTTCGCCACATCGCCCAAAGTTCCTTGAAAAGCATTCCGGCTGTAATGGCCGTTGGCAAAACGAAGATAATCCAGGGTGGCGGTGTTGGTGCCCATCTGTCCTTCATTGAGTTGGAACACACCTTCATACTTTCCGGCAAAAGCCTGACAGATTTCCTCCGGAAGACGGGAGGGAGTGGGAACGGAAGGTCCCTCTTTTTGGCAAGCGCAAAAAGCCAATGCGCCGGCCAGGAGCAAACAATAGATTTTTTTCATAAATGTTTTACGTTTTCACCGGGACTTTTCCCCGAGCCCCCTTGCTCAACTTGACTGTGGCAGGTCTTCTGACTCGTTCCCTGACCGCCCCGGAAGGGTTTCGGCCGGGCCTCCCGCCTTCTCACGCTTTCGCGCAATGGCACAGATAGGAGACCACGAAAAGAACTTACAGCTGCGGGAACAGCGCCGGGTTCGCACCGGCTTCCCTTTTCAAACGGATTCAGACTCCCCTTTGCAGGCTCATCCGCATCCATTCACCGCAATCCGAAGACAAAGGTAGAGGGAATTTCCGAGATTTACAACCATTCTTCTTGCAGATTACAAAATTATTGCTACCTTTGCAGTCCCCAAACCCAATGGTGCGTTGGCCGAGTGGTTAGGCATTGGTCTGCAAAACCAAGTACAGCGGTTCGATTCCTCTACGCACCTCTCCAAGCCCTTGCTTCTGCGAGGGCTTTTTCCGTGCTTTTTCCTATTTGAATATTTTTTCATTTTTACTAACTTTGTAGGTTAGTATGGGTTTTGTATTCCGTGTGTAGGGCTACAAAAACGAATCAAACGCCCGAACGACTGAAGTGAGAATTATAATAGATAGATGAATATGGAGAAAAAATTCGACAGAACCGTCCTGGATGCTTTCCGCCGGCAGGTGGAGGCTCATCCTGACCACACCGCCATCGTGTATGAAAACACACGCCTGACCTATCGTCAGGTGGACGAACTGTCAGACAACCTGGCCGCTTACATTCAGAGCCGGATCCCGCCCAAGAGCGTGGTGGGCATTATGCTGGGACGCAACGAATATATGATGCTCGCCCCGCTGGGCGTGCTCAAAGCCTGCTGTGCCTACCTCCCGCTGGACCCCTCCTATCCGCAGGAGCGCCTGAAATTCATGACACAGGACGCCGACGCCAAAATTCTCATCGCGGATGAAGAGCTCATTCCCATTCTGCAGGATTTTGAAGGAGAAACAATCAAAACGGACGACATCCGGAAACTGCACCCCGGCAAACCCCAGGGTCAGCCCGCTCCGGACGACCTTTTCATCCTCTTATACACCAGCGGCACTACGGGCACGCCGAAAGGCTGTATGCTCACGCACCGCAACATTTTCGCTTATTGCAGTCACCACCAGGAGAATGTCGGTCTGGACGCGGACTCCCGTATGACCGCCTATGCCTCCTTCGGTTTCGACGCTTTTGTCTCCGACCTGTACAGTTCCCTGATCAGCGGAGGCACCCTCTTTGTGATTCCCGAGCGCATCCGGCTCAACCTCCCGGCCTTGCACGCCTACTTTGAAGAAAATGGCATCACCCACTGCTTTATGACCACCCAGGTCGCCACGCAGTTTGCCATCAACTACCCCGACTGCAAAGGACTCAAAGTGATGTACACCGGCGGAGAGAAAATGTCCTCCTTCCCCCTCCCGCACTACCGGCTGTTCAACTGCTACGGCCCTACGGAGACCATCTGCTATGTGGTGAGCGAAGAGGTGAAGGTGCAGGAAGAGAACATTCCCATTGGCCGTCCCCTCCCCGGCATCAAGACCTATGTAGTCAAAGACAACCAGGAGGTGCCCCAGGGAGAGACCGGCGAACTCTGGATTGCCGGTCAGCAAGTGGGCCTCGGCTACCTCAACCGTCCCGACAAGACGGCCGAAGTGTTCATCGACAACCCCTTCGACCAAGACCCCGACTACGCCCGCATCTACCGCACCGGTGACATTGTCCGCGTGCGTGAAGACGGCAAGATCGAGTTTGTGGGCCGGAAAGACGGACAGGTGAAGATTCGCGGATTCCGCATCGAACTCAAAGAGGTGGAAGCCGTCATCCGGGAATTCCCGGGTATCGAGGATGTCACTGTTCAGGCCTTCGACGAAGCGGGCGCCGGCGCCGGAAAATTCCTGGCCGCCTACATCGTGAGCCAGAAAGAAATCGACATTCAGGAACTGGACGAATTCATCGCGGCGAAGAAACCCCCGTATATGGTGCCCGCCGTCACGATGCAGATCGAGTCCATTCCCCTCAACGTCAACCAGAAGGTCGACGTGAAGGCCCTGCCCAAGCCGGAGCCCAAGGCCAAGAAAGCCGAAGAGCACGTGGCCCCGCTCAATGTGCTCGAAGAAGAATTGAGCGCCCTCATCAAGGAAAGCGTGGGCATCGGCGGCTTTGGCCTGACGGAACCTTTGTATCTCAGCGGACTCTCTTCCATCGCGGCCCTTCGTCTGGCGACGGAACTCTACAACCGCTATGGTCTGGAGCCGGATATGAACACTTTCGCCAAGACGGCGAGTCTGCAGAGCATCGAGAACGACCTTCTCAAACTTGTTTTCTCCCAGCGGGACAAAGCGCAGGAAGCCGCGCCGGAAGAAGATGCCGCCGACGAACCGCAGGAACTCACGTTCCAGCAGACCGGCTTGTACCTCGACTGTGTGAAGAATCCTTCCTCCACGGCCTACAACCTGCCTTTCATCCTCACCTTCCCCGAAGGAACGCAGGTGGAAGAACTGAAGAAAGCCCTCCAACAGATTCTGGAAGCCCATCCCGCCGTGCTCGGCAACTTCGAGCAGCGGGACGGCAAGGTGCTCCTGGTCCCGGGCAAACTGGAAGAAGACATTCCTTACACCCAACTCAAGAGCGAAGAGGATTTCCTCCGGCTCAAAGAGTCCTTTATGCAGCCCTACAACCTCAGCACGGGCCCGCTCTACCGCCTCAACATCGTCAAGACGCCCGGTAAGTTGCGTCTGATGGGCGATTTCCACCACCTGGTGTTCGACGGCCGTTCCTACGACGTGTTCCTGGCCGAACTCACGGCGGCGCTGGAAGGCAAGGCCCCCGAGAAAGAGAGTTACACCTATTTCCACTACGCCAAGGACCAGAAAGCTTACCAGGAAAGCGCGTCCTTCCAAAAAGCGGAAGATTTCTTCAACACCCTGATGGCCGGCAAAGAAGAAGAAACCGGCCTCATCCCGGACAAGAAGCCGCAGGAAGACGAGGTGGGCCACGAAGTCTGGCTGCGGAAGAAACTCGGCGCCGATGTCATCGCGCGTTGCCACGCCCTCGGCATTTCTCCCGCCAGTTACTTCCTCGGTGCCTCCCTCATCACGGTGAGCGGATTCAGCGGACAGCAGAAGGTGTTTATGTGCACCGTAGCCAACGGCCGCAACGATATGCGCAGTTCCAACACCTTCGGTATGTTCGTCAACACCCTCGCCCTGACCGGGGAAATCAAAGGACAGAACACCGCCGACTTCCTGAAAGAGACCGACGAGACCTTCTCCAAGGCCCTCTCCTACCAGAACTATCCTTTTGCCCGCCTGTCCTCGGCCTATGATTTCCATCCGGCCGTAATGATGGCCTACCAGGTCGGCCTGGTGGAGAAATACAGCATCAACGGACAGGTGCTGGAAGACGAATTGATGACCCAGGACACGCCCAAGTTCCCCTTGAGCATCTTTATCGAAGGCACGGAAGAAGCGCCCGAGATTGCCCTGGCCTATGACGACAGCCTCTACAGCGAACCGCTGGTCCAAAGTTTTGCCGACGCGCTGGAGACCGTCTCCCGCGGCCTGCTCAACGATGGGGCCATCACGGACATTCCGTTGGTCGACGGCGGTCGTCTTCAAGAGTTGGACGGCTTCAACCACTACAATCAAGAGGTGGATTTGAGCCAGACGGTCGTGTCGCTGTTCCGCAAGCAGGCGAAACTCACCCCGGATGCGCCGGCCGTACTCTTCGACGGAAAGACCATCAGTTACCAGGAACTGGACCGTCTGACGGATTCCCTGGCCGCCAAGATTCAAAGCTTTGGCCTGAAAGAGGAAGAGGTGGTGTCGGTGCTCATCGGACGCAACGCCTGGATGACCAAGGCTTCGCTGGCCGCGATGAAAGCCGGCTGCGCCTACCAGCCCCTCTGGTGGACTACAAAGGTCCCGTCCTGACCACGGAAGAGCTGGTCGACCTGCCCGACGCCCCCTGCACCGCACCCGGTCCCAAACCGGAAAGCCTCTACATCTTATTATATACCTCCGGCTCGACCGGCAAGCCCAAAGGATGTATGCTGGAGCAGCGCAACCTGGTCAATTTCTGCGCTTGGTACCAGGATTATTACAGCCTCAAGGCCGGTGACCGCGTGGCGGCTTTCGCCAGTTACGGTTTCGACGCCAATATGATGGACCAGTACCCCGCCCTCACCTGCGGCGCCTGTGTCTGCATCATTCCGGAGGAGGTGCGCCACGACCTCAACGCCTTGGACCGCTTCATCACGGACAACGGCGTGACCCACAGTTTCATGACCACGCAGGTCGGCGTGATGTACGCCCGCAATTTCCCGAACAACCCTTCGCTGAAGCATTTGTCGGTGGGTGGAGAGAAACTCGTTTCCATGGCGCCGCCTTCCTATCTGTTCTACAACGGCTACGGTCCTACGGAATGTACCATTTTCTCCACGGTTTTCCACGTGCTGGAGCGCGAAGAGAACATCCCCATCGGCCATCCGTTGAGCAATGTGCAATTGTATGTAGTGGACCGCTATATGCGCCGTCTGCCTGTCGGAGCGGCCGGAGAACTGCTCATCAGCGGCGCCGGCGTGGGACGCGGCTACCTCAACAATCCCGAGAAAACCGCCGAGAGTTTCATTGACAATCCTTTCGCTCCCGGTGTGCGTATGTATCGTTCGGGCGACATCGTGCGTTACCGCGCCGACGGGAACATCGAGTTCGTCGGCCGCAAAGACCGTCAGGTCAAGATCCGCGGTTTCCGCATTGAGCTCAAGGAAGTGGAAGCCGTGTTGCAGGAAGCGCCCGGCATCAAGGAAGTCACGGTTCAGGCCTTCGACGCCCCGTCCGGCGGCAAATTCCTCGCTGCGTACGTGGTGATGAAGGAAGGCACCCTCGATCCGAAAGCCGCGGGTGATTTCATCCGCGAGCGCAAACCGCCTTATATGGTTCCGGCCGCCTGGGTGCAACTCGACGCCATTCCGCTCAATGTCAACCAGAAAGTAGACGTCAAGGCGCTTCCGCCGGCAACACCTACCACCACGGATGAATATGTGGCCCCGGCCAACGAGACCGAGAAAGCCCTCTGCGAGATTTTCGCGGAAATTCTGGGTGTAGAAAAAGTCGGCGCGACAGAGTCCTTCTTCGACCTGGGCGGCACCTCGCTGATGGTCACCAACGTGATGGTGAAAGCGGACAAACAGGATCTGCACTTTGCCTATTCCGATGTCTTTTCTCATCCTTCGGCCCGCTCGCTGGCGGCTTTCCTCCGGGGCGACAAGGAGGTGAAGGAAGAAGACGCCAACATCACCGATTACGACTATACGGCCATTGACAAACTCTTGCAGGCGAACAACTTGGATTCCTTCCTCAACGGCACCCCCATTGTGCTGGGCAAGAACATCCTCCTCACCGGCGCCACGGGCTTCCTGGGCATCCACGTGCTCAAGGAACTGTTCGACACCACCGGTCCCGACACCACCATCTGGTGTCTGCTCCGTGGCAAGGGCTCCCTCACGCCGGAGCGTCGTCTGAAAGAAATGCTCTTCTACTATTTCGACAAGAACTACGGCAGTTACTTCGGCAGCCGCATCCGGATTGTGGAGGGAGACATCACCTCGATGGAGAGCCTGGAGAAGCTGGACAGCAGCATCGATACGGTGTTCAACTGCGCGGCCAACGTCAAGCACTTCTCCAAAGGAACGGACATCGAAGACATCAACTACGGCGGTGTGAAGAACCTGGCGGCCTTCTGCGAAAGCCGGGACGCCTACTTCGTACACGTCTCCACCGAGAGCGTGGGCGGTCTCACACCGGGTCTGGTTCCGGACAGCCTCACCGAGCAGATGCTCTTCTTCGGCCAGTTGACGGACAACCAGTATGTCCACTCCAAGTTCCTGGCGGAAAGGCATATCCTCGAGCACATGGCCAAAGGAACGCTCAAGGCCAAGATCATGCGCGCCGGCAACCTGTCGCCCCGCGCGGCCGACGGAGAGTTCCAGATCAATATGAACGCCAACGCTTCGATGGGTCGTCTGAAAGCCTTCAAGATGCTGGGCGTATGCCCTTACACCTTGCTGGAAGGTCAGATTGAGTTCACGCCCATCGACCAGGCCGCCCAAGCGATGGTCCTGCTGGCCCGCACGCCGATCGAGAACTGCGTGTTCAACGTCTCGAACAACCACCTGATGCCGATAGACGACATTCTCACCCGTCTGGAAATGATTGACGGAAAAGCGGTGAAATATGTGGAACCGGCTGAATTCGACCGGCAGATGGAAGCGGCCCGGGAAGATCCTGAGAAAGCCCGCATCATGGCTCCGCTCGTGGCCTACCAACAATCGGCCTCCGAGCAGGTCGGTGTGGAGACCCTGGCCTCCACCGTCTTCACGATGCAGGTGCTCCACCGCCTCGGCTTCCGTTGGAGCCACACCTCCAGCGCCTATGTGGATATGATTTTCGAAATGCTGCGCACGCTGCAATACTTCGATTAAAACCTCAGGCGTGTCTAAGGTCCCACCTCAAAAGATGGGACCTTAAATGTTTTTCTGGTCGGAGACGGGGAATTACACTTTCAGCGTGGCTTTGACACCCATGTCCTGGAGTTCTTGGACGAGTTGGGTGCTGACCGTTACGGCAACTTTGCGGGCACGGAGCTGGACCTGATATTTGCGGACAAAATCCACCAACTGCAAAATCACCGAGGTATTGCCCTTATGCTTGCGCAAGACCTTGTACACGCGCGCCATCTCCTCCGAACTCACTTTGGCCGCATCCAGTTCCAAAACGAACTCCTTGACCTTGGTATCGCACAGATTACCCAGCAAGGCCACCTCTTTCAGGCGGAACTCGTGCTTCACATCATCGTAGGACTCTTCCGGGCCGGGACGGCGGGGTTGCTCGATGGCCCCTTCCATATAGAGAAAACTCCCCTCCGTGATCGCACTCTGGAATTTCTCACAATCGCGGCTGAACAGTTTGCCGGCATAGACGCCGGTCTTATCCTCTATTTCATAGGACATCCACGGACGTCCGGACGCGGAGGTCTTGCTTTCCTTCTTGGTCACCATGACGGCAAAACGGACCTTTCGCGTAGTCTTGTTCTCGTGGCAGGTAGCAATCCAATCCGGTATATCTTCCAAACTGTCCGGAGCGAAATACTGGCGCTCCAAATCGTAGGTATCCAACGGATGGGAGGAAAGATACATACCCACCAGCTCTTTCTCTTTGTGCAATAGCTCCACCCGTCGCGACACCTCGATTTCGCCTTTCACCTCCGGGATGGCCGGGGCCTGCGGCTTGAGTTCCTCCACTTCTCCGAACAAGGACATTCCTTCGTCGGAAGCCCCGTCGTTCTTAATCAAGGCCGCATATTTCGCCAATTTATCCAGGAAAATATCCCCTCCGTCGGACGGAAGCATCTCAAAAACGCGCCGGTCCACACCGAAGGAATCGAAAGCGCCGCTGGAATACAGTTGTTCGATAGTACGACGGTTCAGGCCCAGGGAGGTCCGCCCCATCCTTTCCACAAAATCCATCAGGCCGGTAAAACGACCGTTCTTCTCCCTTTCTTCAATGATGGCCGTCGCCACATTCTCTCCGAAAGTCTTGATACCCTTGAAACCGAAACGCACATTGCCTTCTTTGTTGACGCTGAAATGCATCTGACTCTCGTTGACATCCGGTGAAAGCACCAACACCCCGTGGCCTTTGCAGTCGGACATAATCTTCTTGATTTCGTCCATATTGAGCGCACAGGAGAGGTTCGCGGCAAAAAATTCCGCAGGATAGTGGGCTTTGAGCCAGGCCGTCTGATAACTCACCCAGGCATAGCAGGTAGCGTGGGACTTGTTGAAAGCATATTGGGCGAATTTCTCCCAGTCCTTCCAAATCTTGTCAAGCACTTTTTCCGGATGACCGTTCGCCATCCCCTGCTTCATATATTTGTCCTTGAGCTTCATCATCTCCTCGATTTTCTTCTTGCCCATCGCCTTGCGAAGACCGTCGGCCTCGCCTTTGGTGAAATTGGACAACTTGCGGGAGAGAAGCATCACCTGCTCCTGGTACACGGTCACGCCGTAGGTTTCGGCCAGGAACTCTTCCATTTCCGGAAGGTCGTATTCGATTTTCTTCTGACCGTGCTTACGCGCGACGAAATCGGGAATATAATCCATCGGACCGGGCCGGTAGAGGGCGTTCATAGCAATCAGGTCCTCGAAACGGTCGGGATGGAGCTTGCGCAGCCATTCCCGCATACCGGGCGACTCAAACTGGAATACGCTGGTGGTATCGCCGCGCCCGTACAGTTCGTAGGTGGCCTTGTCCGCAATGTCGATGGCCTCGATGTCGATATCGACCCCGTGACGGGCCTTGATATAATCCAGACAACGGTGGATGATGGACAAGGTGTTCAGGCCCAGGAAGTCCATCTTGAGCATACCCACATCCTCGATGTAATGACCATCGAACTGGGAGGTCCACACATTCTGGCCCGTCTCCTTATCCTTGGACAGGCAGATAGGAATATAATCCGTCAGGTTGCCCGGACCGATGATGGTGGCACAGGCGTGCATGCCCACCTGGCGGATGCTGCCCTCAATATCCAGGGCGTATTTCAGCACTTCTTTGTTCAGTTCCTCGCCGTCGGAAAGTTCCTGCTTGAATTCGGGAACCAACTCGTAGCAGTTGGCCAAGGTGATCTTGACATCCTTGTCTTCCATTCCCTTCTGGAAGTCCTTTTTCACCTTGATTTTCTGTCCGGGATTGGCTTTATCGTCCTCTTCGACTTCCTTTTCAATCCGTTTGAAGCCGGGCTTCAATTCATCCAGCTTGGGGTTGAAGGGCAGTTCCACTTCCACCTTTTTGCTCAGACGGTCCGGCACCATCTTGGACAGGCGGTTGGACTCGTCGATGGACAGGTGGCTGATGCGGGCGATATCCTTGAGCGCACTCTTGGCGGCCATCGTTCCGAAGGTAATCACACGGGAAACGTGGTCGGCGCCATATTTCTTTTCCACGTATTCGTGAGCGGCCTGCAAGTTCTCGAAGTCCACGTCGATATCGGGCATACTGATACGCTCGGGGTTGAGGAAACGCTCGAACAGCAGATCGTACTTAATCGGGTCCAGATTGGTGATTCCCAAGCAGTAAGCCACCACGGAACCGGCGGCACTTCCCCTGCCCGGACCAACCATCCAGCCCTGTTTGCGCGAAGCGGCGATATAGTCCTGGACGATGAGGAAGTAGTCGGGGAATCCCATACGGGAAATGGTCATCAACTCAAAATGGATGCGCTCCTGCTGTTCCTCGTTCAAGGTGTCGCCATAACGGCGGCGGGCGCCTTCGTAGGTCAGGTAGCAGAGATAGGCGACGCTTTTGCAGAATTCATCGCCGCGATAGACCTGCGTTTTCTCCTTGGTCTTTTTGTTCACGACTTCCGAATAACGCCCCGCATCGATGATATCCTTATACCTTTCCTGATACTCGTCGATCCGGGACAGGAATTCATCGGGCAAATCGAATTTGGGCAGGACGTGCGCGCGGTTGATGGTGTAGGTTTCGACCTTGCGCATCACCTCCAGGGTATTCTCGATTACTTCGGGATGGTCCGGGAACAGCGCCCGCATCTCGTCTTCGCTCTTGAGGTATTCCTGCTGGGTGTAGCGGAGACGCTTTTCGTCATCCACATAAGCGTTGGTCGTGAGGCAAATCAAGCGGTCGTGGGTCGGACCGTCTTCCTTGCGGATAAAATGCACGTCGTTCGTCGCCACCACCTTGATGCCGTACTCCTTCGCCAGGTCGAAAATCCCTTTGTTGGCCTTGAGCTGGTTTTCATAGACATCGATCGGCCCTCTTTCCACCTCGGTCCGATGCAACTGGACCTCCAGGTAATAGTCGTCCCCGAACACGCGCTTGTGCCACTCGATGGCCTCGCGGGCCCCGTCCCAATCGTCATTGATGATATGCCGGGGCACATCCCCCTGGATACAGGCCGAACAGCAGATCAGGTCCTCGTGGTATTGCTCAATCACCTTGCGCGACACCCGGGGTTTGTTGTAGAATCCCTCGATGAAGCCCGTCGAGACGATTTTCATCAGGTTCTTGTAGCCGTTGTAATTCTTGGCCAGCAGGATGAGGTGCCAGTAGCCTTTGTGTTGCGAATCTTTGAGTGACAGGTCGTCCCAGTGCGACACATAGACCTCGCAACCCACGATGGGCTTGACGATATAGTCATCCCCGTTCTTGTTGGATTTATCCTCCGCACAATTCAGAAACTCCTTCACGCCATACATATTGCCATGGTCCGTAATAGCCAACGCGGGCATGTTCAGCTCGCGGGCACGGGCAAACAGTTTCTTGATATTGCTCAAGCCGTCAAGAATGGAATATTGGGTGTGGACGTGAAGGTGGACGAAGGACATACAGGCAATGTAAATTTAGAAAATCAAACAAGTGATAATGGGGAAATGGTCGGACACAAAATGAGGTTCCCCCGCCTCATCAGGATATTTTTCAGTCAGGGTACGGAACATAGGGATAGCGGAAAATCCTTTGACAAAGATGTAGTCGATGATTTTGGACTCCTTGCCCCATCCGTGGAAACTCCCCTTCTGATCCGTCATATCGGCTTTGACGCGGACATCTTCCAGCCCCGAGCCCTCCATTCCGGCGAACGCGGGATCGTCCGGCTGGATGTTGAAATCACCGGTCACGACGACGGGAAGTTTATCTTTGTTCAGTTCATCCGCCTTCTGGCAGACCAGGCGCAGACCTTCCTCACGCGCCTTGACCCCCTTGTGATCGAGATGGGTGTTGAGCATCAGGAATTTCTTGCCGTTCTTGCGGTACTTGAAAATGGCCCAGGTGACGGTACGGGGATATTTGGCATCCCATCCTACGGTCGGTTTGTCCGGGGTTTCACTCAACCAGAAAGTCCCCCATTTCACCAGACTGATGGTAGCGGTGTTGTACATCAACGAAGCGAATTCCCCTTTCTTCTTGCCATCGTCGCGCCCCACGCCCTTCATCTGATAACCCGGGCAAAACTCTTTCAAGGCAAGAATCTGGAACGAGGTTAGCTCCTGGAGACCGATGACATCGGGCTTGATGTCGTTGATGACATCCACGGAAGCCTTCCAACGGAATTCCCAGGAATTGGTGCCATCCTTCTTTTGCACACCGTTGTCGCTACGGATATTGTACGACATCACATTGATGCCCCCATAGGACTTATCTTGGGCTCCTGCGCTGAAGGACAGCAGCAACAGGGCCGGTAACAGCCATTTTTTCATCGTTAATCGATTTGAACCGGTTTATACTGGGGAACTAGCGCTTTCATCAGCAGCCAAGCCAACAGGTAGGCCAGACCGCAGAAGCAGAACATAATGAAATAGCCGGCCGGCTTGCCCTCGAAACCGAGGAAATGGAAGGCGGCGCCCTGTGCTTCCGCATAGGTAAAGAGGTTACCGGCCACTTTCTGGATAATCATCGAGCCGATACCACCGGCCATCGCACCGATGCCTGTGATGGATGCAATTGTGCTCTTGGGGAACATGTCGCCCACGGTGGAAAAGATATTCGCACTCCAAGCCTGATGTCCCGCACCGGCGATACCGATGAGAATGGCCGGCCACCAAGGCGTCATGGCACCCAGAGGCTGGGCGGCAAGGGCAACCAGCGGGAAGAAGGCGAATATCAACATCGCCAGCATACGGCCGCTATAAGGGTGCATTCCCTTTTTTTCCACAAACAGTTTCGGCAGATAGCCGCCGAAGATGGAGACGACCGTCACGATGGCATAGAGGGTGAAAATCAGTCCCTGTCCCAGCGGAGAAGAGGCCGGGGCGTTGAACTGGTCCTGGAAGTAGGCCGGGGCCCAGAACAGGAAGAACCACCACACGCCGTCCGTGAAGAATTTACCGAAGATGAAACTCCAGGTCTGACGATATTTGAAGCATTGGATAAAAGGGATGGAGGGTGCCTCTTGCGCCTCACTCGCAGCCTGAACCGGAGTTTCATCATCCTGATGGATGTACTCCAACTCCCCTTGATTGACAAACTTGGACTTCTCCGGCTTGTCATACATAAACTGCCAGAAGAACATCCAGATAAAGCCCAGGGAACCGATGATGATAAACGCCCATTCCCAACCGAAATGCTTGGCCAAAGGCGGAATCAACAACGGAGCGGACAAAGCGCCCACCGAGGCTCCGGCGTTGAAAATGGAGGTCGCGAAGGCCCGGTCTTTTTTCGGGAAATACTCGGCCGTAGTCTTGATAGCGGCCGGAAAGTTGCCCGATTCACCGAGGGCCAGGATACCCCGGCAGAGCAGGAAGAGATAGACACTCGTGGTCGAGATAGCCAGTGCGGCCGTCGAGCCCGCCTCCACCGCGCGCATGGCGGCGACGGAACCCAGGCCCTCGATCTGGGCGGTGGCCCAGCCGCAAGCCGCGTGCATCACCGCGCCCACGGACCATACGCCGATGGCGATGAGGTAGCCTTTCTTGGTGCCCATCCAGTCCACGAATTTCCCCGCGAACAGGCAGGCGATGGCGTAGAAGATGGAAAACAAGGACGTGATGGTGCCGTAATCGGCGTCCGTCCAGTGGAACTCCGGCGCGATAAACTCCTTGTAAGTCAGGGAGAGCACCTGACGGTCGAGGTAGTTGACGGTGGTGGCCACAAAAAGCAGGGAACAAATCCACCAGCGCCAGTTGGACATAAGTTTTTGTTGGGTGTTCATATTTCTAAAAGGTTGGGAGCCCGGTCGGGGCCGGGCTTGACATTACAGGATGGAACGGACGGTTTCACGCATTCCTTTGGCCTGAATCAGTGCCAGGTCGGCGGTCAGCATTTCCGTGATGCCGGGAATGGCATTGAGGTCTTCGCCCCAGATGAAATCATCGGCCAGCACGCCTTGGGCAACCTTTTTCACATCGCCGGTAGCCCAGAGTTCCTGCAGCAGACCCATAATCTTGGGATCGTCATTGACCACGATTTCATCTTCTCCCCGCTTGCCCCCTTTGTAATAGGTGCAAATGCCGGCCAGACCGAGCACGAGTCCTTTGGGGAGTTCGCCTTTGCGGGCCAGGTAGGTTTTCAGACCGGGCAGGTCGCGGGTCTTGAATTTGGGGAAGGAGTTGAGCATGATCGAGGTGACGAAATGCTTGACGAAAGGATTGCGGAAACGCTCCAGCACGTCTGCGGCGAACTTTTCGAGTTCCTCTTTGGGCAGATTCAGGGTGGGAAGCAGTTCCTCGTGCATCACTTTGTGGACGAAACGGCCGATTTCGGGGTCTTCGCAGCACTCCTTGACGGTATTCAGGCCGCTCAGGTAGCCCACCGGCGAAAGGACGGTGTGGGGGCCGTTGAGCAAAGTGACCTTGCGCTCGTGGTACGGAGCCTCAGAAGGGACGAACAGCACGTGCAGACCGGCCTTGTCGGCAGGAAATTCGGCCGCCACAGATTGCGGGGCCTCAATCACCCAGAGGTGGAAAATCTCCGCCTTGTCGAGCAAACGGTCCTCATAGCCGACACGCTCGCAAAGTTGGGCGGCGGTATCGCGGGGATAGCCCGGAACGATGCGGTCCACCAGAGTGGAATACACACCGCAGGCCTCTTCGAACCAGGCGCTGAAATCCGGTCCCAACTGCCACAGGTCAATATATTGGCGGATGCATTCTTTGAGATGCTTGCCGTTTTCAAAAATCAATTCGCAAGGGAAGATAATCAAGCCTTTGGACATATCTCCTTTGAAATATTGCCAGCGGTGGTAGAGCAACTGGGTCAATTTGCCGGGATAGGAACTCGCGGGTTTGTCCTCCAGTTTGCAGGCGGCGTCGAAAGCGATACCGGCTTCCGTCGTGTTGGAAATCACGAAACGGATTTCGGGCTGCTCGGCGAGGGCCATATAGGCATCAAAATCGGTGAAAGGATTGACACCGCGGGAGACCACATCGATCAGGTCCACGCTGTCAACCGCCTCTCCGTTCTGCAGGCCCTGCAAATTGAGGTGATACAGGCCGTCCTGCTCGTTGAGCCATTCGACCATTCCCTTTTCAATGGGCTGGACGACGACCACAGAGGCATTGAAATCCGTCTTCTGGTTGGTTTTCCAGATAATCCATTCGATAAAAGCACGAAGGAAGTTACCTTCTCCGAACTGAATCACCTTCTCGGTGTA
>CACZWF010000054.1 GCA_902784785.1 uncultured Bacteroidia bacterium | reverse complement strand
TTTCAAAAAGAGCGCGGATATCCGAGAAAACACCGGTAAAGGTGGCCGGATTGCTGCGGGGCGTCTTGCCAATGGGAGATTGGTCCACCACCACGATTTTATCCAGCGCATCCAGCCCCGTCAACGATCCATAGGGCAAGGATTTGGCCTTCGAATGGGCAAAACGGGCCGTCAGGACGGGCACGAGGGTCTCGGTAATCAAAGAAGATTTGCCGCTGCCGCTCACACCGCACACGCCGACCAAGCAACCCAAAGGCAGGTTCAAAGTGACATTCTTCAGATTATTGCCCGTGCAGCCGCTGAGGGTCAGCACTTTGCCATTGCCGCTTTCTCTCCGGGAAGGAATTTCAATCGCCTTCTCCCCTCTTAGGTATTGCAATGTAATGGACCGTTCCGCCAGCGAATTTCCCCCCGAACGGCCGGCATCCGAACCCTTCTTCAACTTTGAGCCAGACACGGGCTCCAGTTCTTCCAACGCTTCCGCAGCCGGACCGTTGTAGCAGATCTCTCCCCCGTTCTCACCGGCGCCGGGACCCACGTCCACCAGCCAGTCCGCGGCCAGCATCGTTTCGGCGTCGTGCTCCACCACCATCACGCTGTTGCCTTCGTCCCGCAACATTTTCAAGGACGCGATCAACTTGCGGTTGTCGCGCTGATGCAGCCCGATGGACGGTTCATCCAAGATATAGAGCACATTGACCAATTTGGAACCCACTTGCGTCGCCAGACGGATGCGCTGGGACTCCCCGCCCGAAAGCGAAGCCGTCGCCCGGCTCAGGGACAGGTATTCCAGCCCCACGTTGACCAGAAAACCCACCCGGTCGCGCAGTTCCCGCAAAATATCGTGGGCCACCGTCCGCTCTCGTTCTCCCAACCGCTCGTCCAAGTCGGCCAGCCACTCCTGCAAGGCGTCAATCTGCATTTCCGAGACCTCGGTGATGGTCTTTCCGTCAATTTTGAAATACGACGCTTCTTTGTTCAGACGCGTGCCCTTGCATTCGGGGCACAGTTGTTTTTCTTCAATATCGTCCACCAGCCCGTCGAAACTCTCCAGCGTGGCGTTGACCCCCTCCCCGACACGGAACAATTCTTCCGAACCGAAGATAATGTGCGACAGCGCCTCCTGGGGAATTTCCGCAATCGGGTCATAGATGCTGAATCCGTATTTGCGCGCGATGGCGCGAATGATATCGAATTTCTTGTTGTTCTGGAGTTTGCCCAAGGGCTGAATGCCCCCGTCCGCAATGCTCACGGTATCGTCGGGGACAATAGACTCCATACGCACATCGCTGATGAGTCCGAGCCCTTTGCAATAAGGGCAATAGCCTTGCGGCGAATTGAAGGAGAAGGTGAAAGGCTGCGGTTGGGGCAATGAAATGCCGCTCTCTTCGCAGACAAGGTTCTTGGACAAATAGGAAACGGAACCATCCTCCGCATCCAGCACCATCAGGGAGCCTTTGCCGTCGTGCAAGGCGCTCACCACGGAGCGACGGATGCGCGGACGATCGTCGGAGGAAGGTTTGAGCCGGTCCACCACCAGCTCGATGAAATGGTTTTTGTAGCGGTCCACCGTCTCGACGGCCGCCAGTTCCACGATTTCCCCGTCAATGCGGATATCCGTGAAGCCGCGCCGACGCATACGGGCGAACAAATCTTTGTAATGTCCTTTGCGGCCGGCCACCAACGGGGCGAGCAAGTAACATTTTCGCCCCTCGTATCGCTGGAGAATGAGATCCACCATCTGTTCGTCGGAATAGCGGACCATAGGCTTGCCCGTGACGGGCGAATAGGCGGTGGACGCCTTGGCGTAGAGCAGACGCAGAAAGTCGTAGATTTCCGTAATGGTGCCGACCGTGGATCGGGGGTTGTTGCCCGTCGTCTTCTGTTCGATGGCGATGATCGGGCTGAGGCCCTCGATGGTCTCCACGGGCGGTTTGTCGAGGTAACCGATGAAGTGTTTGGCATAAGGAGAAAGGGTGTCGAGGTAACGGCGGCGGCCTTCGGCATAGATGGTGTCGAACGCCAAAGAGGATTTGCCGCTGCCGCTCAAGCCGGTCACCACCACGAAAGCATCCCGCGGGATGTCCAGGCTCACCTGCTTCAGGTTGTTTGCCGAAGCCCCTTCTATATGTATTACATTTCCCATAGCATATAACATCCTAGCAGGCTACTCATAGTCTTCACTCTCGTCCATCGGTTCATTGAAAGGCATCAAGAACGGGTTGGTCGCGCGCTCAACGGCGATGGAAGTCGAAGGTCCGTGCCCCGGAAAAACTTCAATCTCCCCGTCCAGCGGCAGCAACTTCGTCTGTATGCTCTCCATCAACTGATCATAATCCCCATTTCCCAGGTCCGTACGGCCGATGGTTCCCGCAAATAGCGTGTCCCCGCTGATCAGCAATTTTCCTTCTCGGTTGAGATAGCAAACGCAGCCGGGACTGTGACCGGGCGTCGTCAGCACTTCCAGTTCGATATCCCCGAAACGCAGGACCTCGCCGTCGTGGATATCCTGCAAGGGCACATCCAGACTCGGGACCCGCTGCCCCAGGAAACGGCATTGTTTCTCCAGATTCTCAATGACAGGGGCATCCGCAAACGAAAGATAGACGGGCAGCCCGCCGAAATCATCGGACAATTCCTTCACCCCCTCGATATGGTCGAAATGGGCGTGCGTCAGCAATATGGCGAGCGGACGCAAACCGGCCGTCTTGAAAAACTGATAGAGCGCCTCCTTCTCTTCGGGCTCGTAAAACGAGGCATCCACCACCACACAATCCGGACCTTTTTCCCACAGGACCATACAACAGGCCCGCAGGACTCCGAAATGGAAACATTTTATATTCATAGCGGCAAGGTCTTTTGACGGAGCCAGGCCCGCATTTCAGCACCTCCGACGGCTTCCACACGCGAAGCCAGCCGCTGATAGACGCTTTCATTATATTGATTCAGCCACTGCAATTCCTCCGGGCTGAGCCAGGACACAATCAAGGCCGAGGTGTCGAAATGGCAGCAGGTCAGCGTGTCGAAACGCAGCCATTTGCCAAATTCATTTTCTCCATCTTCCACGCACAGCACGATATTCTCGTGACGGATGCCGTGCAGCCCCTCGCGGTACATACCCGGCTCGTTGGAAGTCACCATTCCGGCGCGGAAAGGCACGGTGTTGGTCGGACGTATGCTCTGCGGACCTTCGTGAACACCGGAGAAAAAGCCCACGCCGTGACCGGTTCCGTGACCGAAATTGCGGCGTGTCTGCCACAGATGCGTGCGGGCAAGCGAATCAAGCTGACAGCCGGGCGTTCCGTCGGGGAATACGGACATCGACAGACGGATCATCGCCTTCAGCACAAGGGTATAGTCTTCTTTTTCGAGGGTCGTCAACGGTCCCACGGGCACGGTACGGGTGATATCGGTGGTTCCGTAGAAATACTGACCGCCGGAATCCACCAGATAGAGTCCTTTGCGTTGGATCACGGGAGAATCCACTTTGGGCGTGCAATAATGCGGAAGCGCGGCCCCGGGCCCCCAGGCAGAAATCGTCCCGAAACTGTCTCCCCGATAGCCTTCGATTTCGGCCCGGAAAGATGTAAGTTTCAACGCAGCCTCCCATTCGGTAATGCTTCTGCCTTCCTGCAGCGAAGTTTCCAACCAATACAGGAAACGCTCCACCGCGATGCCGTCCTCGAAAAAGGCATTGCGGAACCCTTCGATTTCCTTGGGATTTTTGCAGGCCTTCCGCAAAATGACGGGCGAAGTCCCGGCAACGATGCGGTCCTCTCCGAGCGCGTCACACAGCGTGTCGTACACCTGGGCGTTCAAGGTGGAAAGATCTACGAAAATCTTGCCTTCCCCTTCGTCCGCATACGCATATATGCCGGAATAAATGCTGTCGTAAGGTTGGATTTCAATGCCTTGGGACTCCAGCAGCGCGAAACTGTCTTCGGTTTCCGAGCCCTCTTCTACCTCATCTTTGATCACGTACCACTGCACGCTGTCCGCCGTCACCAGCAGATAAGAAATGACATAGGGATTGTAATCGATGTCGTCCCCGCGCACATTGAGCACCCAGGCAATCTGGTCGAGGGAAGAAAGCAGGATAGCATCACAACCGGGCTGCGAAGCGACAAACTGACGCAACCATGCGATTTTGGAAAGACGGGTCTCCCCCATCTCCTCTTCATCCAGAGTAATGATATCCGTGCAGGGAATCGCCGGACGATCCTCCCAAAGTCCGTCCAGGGGATCACCCACAAGAACGATTTCACTCTCTTCATTTTGAAAGGCGGCATTGAGCGTTTCCTGCAGCATCTTGACGAAGGCCACGCTCTGACACGCCCCGCAAGTGGCGATACGCAAAGCGCCACGGCCGGAAAAATGCTCCGCCAGCCACTGGGGAATAGCGGTCATATCCCCCTGTAAGTTTTTGTGCAGTTCCACCCCGCTTCCTTCGAGCTCCGAAACAGCCTGGATAAAGTAACGGGAATCGGTCCATAGCCCGGCATGGTCAGCCGTAACAACGACATCCCCGGCCTCTCCGCTGAAACCGGTCAGCCATTCCATCCCCCGCCAACGCGGAGCGAAATACTCGCTCTTGTGAGGATCCGTCCCGGAGACGATGACGGCGTCATAGCGATTGCGCGACATGAGGTCGCGCAACTGTTCGATTCTTTCGAAATGAATGTTCATCAATGTATTTTTATGTGTTAAACACCTATAAAAGAGCCGGCTATATACATTTTCTCAGACCAAGTCGGAGATAATCGCATCGGATATGAATCCGTATTGCTCCGGAATGCGCAAGTTAGCATTTTTTCTTGATTTTTCCAAATGAGAACGAGCCAGCAAAGCATCGATGCGGGCATCTCCGCACAAGCGGCGCAGTTCGGTTTCGGGAATACCGTCCGAGGTGCGCAGGGAGAGCATCACCCGCTCCATCGCCCGCTGCTCAGGGGTGAGAATTTCGGAACCGGGAGCCTCGGCCGGGTCCCCCTGCCAGTATCGGATATACGCCTCCGTATCGGCAGGATTCCAGGAACGACGCTGCCCGTCATAAGAATGCGCGGCGGGCCCCAGACCGACATAAGGTTCGCCGCTCCAATAGGCACTGTTGTGCACGGCCCGGGCATCTCGTGCAAAATTCGATATTTCATAATGCTCGTAACCCGCCTCGCGCAGACGTGTGCACACCATAAGATACTGCCGCTCGGCTTCTTCGTCGGAACACTCGGCATATCGCCCTTGTCGCACTTGCTCGTAGAGCGCGCTCCCCTCTTCGATGGACAACTGATACGCGGAAATGTGCTCGGGTGGCCCGCCGGGCAAGGACAGCAACGCGTCAATGTCCGCATTAATCGTCATGCCCGGCTCCGACCGGGTATCTCCGTGACGTGATCCCAGCCCAAAGATAAGATCCACGCTGATATTCTCGAAACCGGCTTCTCGAAGGCAGGCGAACGCGCGACGGGCCCCCTCTGCCGTATGGCGCCTGTGCATCCAGACGAGCGTCTGCGCATCAAAAGACTGGATGCCCATGCTCACGCGCGTCACACCCAACTCCTTGAGGAATGTGGCAAACTCCGCCGTCACATCATCCGGATTGACTTCAATGGTAAACTCTTGATATTCCCCGCCCGTCACGTCATTCACGGCCTCTACCAGATGCCGTAATACCATCGGAGGCAGCACCGAGGGGGTGCCGCCTCCAATGTAGAGGGTGGGAGTTGATAAGGTATCGCGGATTTCTTGTTGCCGGGCCCGGATTTCCGCTTTCACGGCCGCCTCATAGCGGGAGACCGATTCCAAGGAAAACAGTTCCGAATAAAATGTGCAGTAGGTACAAAAACTCTTGCAGAACGGGATATGCAGATAGACCATTGCGAAGAGTCCTTTCAGCGCAAATCCACTATCGAAGCATCAGTTCGGCCGTACCGAGTTTGTGGTTCTCCGTATAAACATCTACGGAATACACACCTTTGCTCAGTTTGCCCATATTCTTGAGATAGAGGACGACATCCACTTCCGCTCCGTTATAATCCACTTCACGGCCGGCAGACACAGTCACCTCTTCATCACCCTTGACCATCGTGGTCGGCTGCTCGGGGTTGACCAGCAGATTTCCGTCCGCATCCCAAATCAGCACATACACCATCATCGGGCCTTTGGGCGCCAAATCATTCTCTATAAGGCTGAAACTGGTCGCCAAAGTAAAGACATCGCGGGCACGGTCGGTCTTCTTGCCGTTCTTGCGCTGACCTTCCATATAAATACCGCGGGCCTTGATTACGCTGCCGGCCGCTACCTTGTCGCTGAGGTCGCCCACCGTCTGGGTCAATTCCTCGTTCTTCTTCTGGCTTTCGGACAAGTCACGACGGGCGCTGGCCACATCGGCTTTCAGTTTCTTGTTGGCGGTATTGAGCGAGTCAATCTGGACGATATAACTCTTCATGATGCTGCGCAAGGTACCGAGTTCCTTTTCGTATCTGCGGATAGCGGCACGGTTGGTCGCTTCCGTCTTCTGGATGCGCTCGATCAACTGATTGACCTCTTCACGGGAAGAATCCAACTGGGCGTTGATCGTAGCGTAATCGGAAGAAAGGTCACGATAGTCGTTCCTGAGATCCAGCATCTTCTGCGTAAGTTCCTGCTTTTCCTGATCCAGCTCATCGACCAGATTCTGCTTGCTCACCCAGATATAGGCCAGCACGCCGACCAGCACCACGACGACACCGATCAGCACGCCCGTCACGGTTTTGAAACCGCCGTTGTTTCCTGAGGGGGTGTCATCATCCTCCGGTTCGGGCGTATACCCGTTTACCTGATTACTTTCTGCTTCCTGCTGATTCATACGGGAGACAGGTTCCTCTGCACCCGAGTTGGCGGGGCGGGAAAAACGATGGTTTCTTCTTTCGATCATATCTATTCGTTTTAATGAGTTACAAAGTTAAGTTAATTTACGGATAAATCAATACGTATAATAAGAAAGCGGCTACTCCTCCACCAGATAGACATCCTCGCCGTCTGCGTGGAAATGCAGCTTCTCACGGGCATACTGCTCAGCCGAATCAGTGCCCGAATTCATTTGGGAAATACCCTCGTCCAATTCAGCAATCTTTTCTTCCAATTCTTTGATTTCCCGCTTCTGGAAATTTTCCTCTATTCCGCCGGCTATCCAGGTAAAAATATTGTTTTTGCGGATGACCAAAAAAATAGCAAAAGCCAAAAATAAGAAAAACCAGAACCTTTTCCGTCCGTCGTGCCACCAAGAAAACCAATTTTTCATTTCACATCAAGTTTGTTAGTAAATTCCAACAAAAATAACTATTTTTGTCAAAACTTACAATAAATCATCAGCGATATGAAACCTACTCTTTTAGTTCTTGCGGCCGGAATGGGAAGCCGTTACGGCGGACTCAAACAAATGGACGGCCTCGGCCCGTCGGGTGAAACCATCATCGATTACTCTATCTACGATGCCGTACAGGCCGGATTTGGCAAAGTCGTGTACATCGTCCGCGAGTACTTCCGCGCCGATATGGAAAAGACGGTCCGCGAGAAATACAAGAATGTCAAATGCATCGACGGGACTCCCCTCGAATTTGATTTCGTCGTTCAGGAACTCGACAAGATTCCCGCCGGATACAGCCTCAACCCCGAGCGCCAGAAACCCTGGGGCACCGCACACGCCGTGCTGATGGGCAAAGAAGTCATCAACGAGCCTTTCGCGGTCATCAACGGTGACGACTACTATGGCAAAGAATCCTTCCAGATTCTGGGTGACTGGCTCCGTGCCCACGAAAAATCGACCGGATGCTACACCCTCATCGGTTTCGAACTTGACAACACCTTGTCCGAGAGCGGCGGTGTGAGCCGGGGCATCGGAACGGCCAACGCGGAAGGCGTGCTCACTCACGTGGAAGAGCATCACAACATCGCCCGCGAGGCCGACGGCAAAATCTATGGCAACAACGCCAAGGGCGAGAAAGTCTGCATTCCCGACAAAGCCCTCTGTTCGATGAACATGTGGGGATTCACCCCGGATTATTTCGAAAAGAGCGAAAAGATTTTCGCCGATTTCATTGCAAAGAACATCAATGAGTTGAAGGCCGAATTCTACATTCCTTACGCCATCGACTGCATGATCAAGGACGGCAGCGCCAAGACCGAATTGCTGGCCACCCCTTGCCGCTGGTTCGGCGTAACCTTCAAGGAAGACCGCCCCGGCGTCGTCGCAAAATTCCAGGAATTCGCCGACAAGGGCGTTTATCCGACCCCGCTTTACAAGTAATCCCCGAGGACGCATATGGAAATAAAACATTCGCGTTCCCGTATCCCTTCTTTCGATCTACTCTCGGGTTTTGACTGGTTCATCCCGGGGTGGATCGATTTCATGTGGATAGCTACCATGCTGGGAGTGGGCGTAGTCATCTCCGCCATTGCGGCGTTGTCTTTGAGCAAAGCCGGATTCGCCCCCATTTATATCCAGACCATCTCCTATCCCCTGCTCTTCATCCCCGCGATGATGCTGGCCTCCTCCCAAAGCCGTCGCAACGTCTTCCGCATCGAACCCCGGCCTTTGGACCGGCCGGAGAATTGGAAGGTGTTGCCCGCCCTGCTGGCCGTTTTGGGTATGCTCGGACTGGCCTTCCTGCTGGACCCGCTCAACCTGGTGATGCCGGAGCCGGACGACCGCGTGAAAGACGCGATGAAAATGCTGGCCGACGGTCCCATTGTCATCAGTCTGTTGTGCACGGCTGTTTTCGCTCCCTTCTTCGAAGAATGGTTGTTCCGAGGCATCGTGCTGCGCGGTTTGCTGGGTAAACTCAAACCCGTCTGGGCCATCTTGATTTCCTCCGTGGTCTTCGGGCTCTTCCATCTGAATCTGTGGCAGGCCATTCCCGCCACGCTGATGGGACTGATGCTGGGCTATGTCTACTGGAGAACCGGTTCGCTGAAGCTCACGATGCTGATGCACTGCGCCAACAACACCCTGTCCGTCATCCTGATGAGCATCCATGGAGCGGACACGTCCGACACCCTCTACGACCTCATCCCCAACACATTTGCGTACGGTGTCCTGGCAGCCCTCGCCCTCACGGCGCTGCTCGTCAGTATCTTTTATTTCAGCAGAAAGAAGCCTGCGCAAGAAAAACAATAGCCCGACGGCTTCCTACGTCATTGCCGGCTTGACCGGCAATCTAAAGGATCGTAAATCCTTCTTCGCGCATTTTTTTGAGGGTCTCGATATGTCCGTCTTCCGCGACATAGCCGAGGCCTTTTTCGATGACCTTCACCGTAAAGCCGGCGTTCTTGAGGTCATTGGCCGTGTTGTACACACAATATTCGGTGGCGATGCCCACCACATACACGCAAGTCGCATCGAGGGTTTTCAGCACCTCCGCCAGGCTCTGGCCGGCGGCGTTGCGGCCGTCGAAACCGGAATACTGCTCCACCGCGGCGTCGCAGCCTTTGTTGAAGGTCAATTCTTCCACCACATAGGGTTTCAAGGCATCGTGTACCTCTCCGCCACGCGTTCCGGCCACACAATGCGGGGGCCAGGGACCGCCCTGCTCCGCGAAAGAACTGTGGTCGGCGGGATGGTGGTCGCACACAAAGAGGGCCGGAATCTCCGGGTTGGCCTCAATCAATTTTTTCGTGTACTCAACCGCCTCGACGGAATGACCGCAAGCCAGCGAACCGCCGTCGATGAAGTCATAGAGTTCGTCCACAACCACGAGGGCGGAACCCGTTTCCATTTTCACTGTTTTTTCACTGCTGCAGGACATAAGCGTCAATAAGAATAAAGGAAGAAATTTAATGAGCGTTTTCATTGTCAAAATGGGCATTGATATCTTTGACCAAACGGTCGATAATATCGAGTTTTGTATTGTATAAATCGTCGGAAATATCGACTTTATAATAGTGCGGATTGATGAGTCGACGCTCGCTGGGGCTCAGACGGCTCAGATTGGCCTGATAATACGCCTTCTTGTCGGCCAACGACTCTTGTTCATAGCACCGACGGCCGTTTTCAATCATCAACAACTGAAGCGGTTTGGCGTGATAAGCCCCCGCCTCGAAGGTCTTGTATTTGTAGCGGTCGTTCTCGTCGCAGATCGTGAAGGTCTCCCCCGCCTCGATCTGCTGGCAGAGGCGGTCGCCCCGCAGGCAAGTGACATCGGCCTTGAAGAGTTCCCCTTCCGGATAGTCTTTGCTGATGCGCCAGGTAATCTGGAAACCCGGGTTGATGAGTTTCCCCCTGTCTTCCGAACGTTTGAGAACGGGCTCACCGTCGATCTGGACCAATTTATAGACATTGCCGAAGCAAGGATTGGCCTTGGACGTGGCGATGGCGTCACCCACCCCGTAGGAGTCGATGCAGGCGCCTTGTCTTTCCAAATCGGCGATCAGGTATTCGTCCAGCGAGTTGGTCGCGAAAATCTTGCACTGCTTGAGACCGGCCTTGTCCAGAATCTGACGGACCTCGGCGGAAAGATAGGCCAAGTCGCCGCTGT
>CACZWF010000053.1 GCA_902784785.1 uncultured Bacteroidia bacterium | reverse complement strand
GAGCGTTCCGATAAATTCAAAAACACACTTGGTGAACAAAGATATCATAGTTTTATAGATTATTGATGGTTCGTTTGATGGCGTCGGCCCAGCCGGCTTTGCGTTCCTGTACTTTTTCAGCGGGAGCCAGGGGGGAGAAAGTCTTGTCCGCCTTCCACTGCCGTTTGATGTCGTCGAGGCTCTTCCAGTAACCGACGGCGAGACCGGCGAGGTAGCAGGCGCCCAGCGCGGTGGTTTCCGTGACTTGCGGGCGAATCACTTTGGCACCGAGGATGTCGGACTGGAATTGCATCAGCAGGTTGTTGCGGGAGGCGCCGCCGTCCACTTTCAATTCGGACAATTGTACGCCGGCGTCTTTTTCCATCGCGCCCACGATGTCCATCGTCTGGAAGGCGATGCCTTCGAGGGTGGCCCGGGCGATGTGGGCCGCCGTCGTGCCCCGGGTGATGCCGTGGATGCAGCCTTTGGCGTATTGGTCCCAGTAAGGGGCTCCCATACCGGTCAGCGCGGGCACGAAATAGACCCCGCCGTTGTCGGGAACCTGCGCGGCGAGGGCTTCGATTTCCGAAGAAGAACGGATGATGCCCAGACCGTCGCGCAGCCACTGGACCACGCTGCCGCCGACGAAAATGCTGCCCTCCAAGGCGTAGTTGACCGTATCGCCGATTTTCCAGGCGATGGTGGTGAGCAGTTTGTTCTTACTCATAATAGGGCGGTCGCCGGTGTTCATCAGCAGGAAGCAGCCGGTGCCGTAGGTGTTTTTGACCGAGCCCGGTTCCGTGCACATCTGTCCGAACAGGGCGGCCTGTTGGTCGCCGGCAATCCCGGCGATGGGGACTTCGTGGGCGAAAATCGTGGTTTTGGTGGTGCCATAGACTTCGCTGGACGATTTCACGGCCGGCATCATCGAGGCGGGGATATTGAACAATTCGAGTAGTTCTTGGTCCCATTCCAGCGTGTTGATGTTGAACAACATCGTACGGGAGGCGTTGCTCACATCCGTGACGTGGACTTCTCCCCGGGTGAGGTTCCAGATGAGCCAGGTGTCCACCGTTCCGAAACGGAGTTCGCCCCTTTCGGCCCGTTCGCGGGCGCCGGGCACATTTTCGAGGATCCAGCGGATCTTGGTGGCGCTGAAATAAGCGTCGATAATCAGTCCGGTCTTCTGCCGGATTTTGTCGGTCAGGCCGAGCGACTTGAGTTCATCGCAATAGGCGCTGGTGCGGCGGTCCTGCCAGACGATGGCGTTGTAGACCGGTTCGCCGCTGCGGGCGTCCCACACCATCGTAGTCTCGCGTTGGTTGGTGATGCCGATGCCGGCGATGTCCAGCCCGGTGATGCCGATCTCGGTGATAGCCTCCGCGATGACGGCCGCTTCGCTGGACCAGATTTCCCGGGGGTCGTGCTCCACCCATCCCGGTTGGGGGAAGTGTTGCGTGAATTCTTTTTGCGCGACGGAGCGGATGTTGCCTTCGTGGTCGAAAACGATGGCTCTGGAGGAACTGGTTCCCTGGTCAAGGGAGAGGATGAATTTTTCCATAGGTTTACATTTCAAATCACACAAAGGTACGAAATAATTAATTATCTTTGTCAAATCCATGACGGATAAAGAGCTCATAGCGCAATTGGCGGAGGGCAGGTACGAAGCGGTGTTCAATACCTTGGTCAAAGAGTATTCGGAGCGCTTGTACTGGCATCTGCGCCATTTCACGGCCTCCCACGAGGACGCGGATGACTTGTTGCAGGAAGTTTTTATCAAGCTATGGCAGGTGCTTCCGACCTTTCGGGGAGAGAGTTCTTTCTTTACTTGGATGTACCGGATCGCGACCAATGAGGCGCTCAGTTGGCTGCGGAAAAAGAAGGTGCGCGCGGCGTTGGATTTCCAATCTTTGGAAAACGTGCTCTGCGCCAAGATTGAGGACGACCCCTATTTCGACGGGGATGAGGTGGACAAGGCTTTGCAGAAAGCCATCGCCACCCTTCCGGGCAAGCAGAAGCAAGTCTTCCTCCTGCGCTATTATGAGGAGATGCCTTACGAGCAGATCGCGGAGATTGTGGGTTCTTCCGTGGGCTCGCTGAAGGTGTTGTACCATACCGCATATACGCGGATTAAAGAGATATTGCAAAAACAGTTTTAGAGCAATGGCGGATAACGATTGGAAACAAAGACTGGGCGTGGTTTTCTCCACCAACCCCGATTTTCAATACCAAAGCGAGGAGCAGGCGACCGTGGAGACCTTGCCTCCCGCTCGGCAGAAATTGCGCGTGGGCATCGACCGTCGCGCCCGGGCCGGCAAGCAGGTGACGCTGGTGAGCGGCTTTGTGGGAACGCAAGAGGATTTGGAGGCGTTGGGCCGTACCCTGAAAACGCGTTGCGGCGTGGGTGGCAGTGCCAAGGATGGGGAGATTCTCATTCAAGGTGATCATCGCGACCGTGTCGTCGCTTTGTTGACGGAAATGGGTTATCCTGCCAAACGGGCCAACTGATATGGATGTACTGATGTGGATTGTCTGCGGGCTGGGCGTATTGCTGATGCTCTTTGCCATCCCTTTGCTGGTGGATGTGCTTCCGGCGTCCGTCGGGGGGCTGCTGCGGTCCAAGGAATTGATTCACTTCGAAAATACGATGAGTTTGTCCCGTGAACGGGATCTGACGGTCTTCTTCCTGATGCCTCTCTTTCTCGTGACGCTGACATATTATCGTGTTATGCCTTCCCGGCTTGTCGCGGAGGGTTCGCTCTGGGCCTCTTTCGGTTGGACCGCGCTCTTTCTGTTGGCCTATTTCGTTTTTCGGAATCTCTGTTTCCGTTTGTTAGGCCCCAAAACGGACGATATGCGCGTCCGTCAGGTCACCGGCCGCAGTTTCTTCACTTTCTTCGTGCTGCTCTGCACGCTGATGCTGCTGACTTATGTCGCAATGCTTCCTTTCCGTCTGCCGGACGCGAGCATCACCCTCGTTTTCCGCAGGGAGATTGAAGCGATGTACCTGATATTTCTGCTCCGTAAATTCCAGATTCTGCGGACCTACCATTCCATACCCAAAAGCGTGGGATTCTTTTTCTCGCTCGAAATACTTCCCACGCTCCTTTTTGCGGCTCTGCTGTTCTTTATTTAGAAGTTAAACTTCACGAGGGCTTGGACGCGGTGGTTGAGCACCCAGTGGAGGTCGGTGGTGGCGTGCTTGTAGGCATCGGCCTTGCCGTAATGGGCGGCGGTCAGCATATATTCGATACCGAATTGGAAGGAACCGAGGTTGTAGATGAGTTCGGGCTGGATGCGGGCCATGCGGGCGAGGGAGCCGGCATTGTTCTTCTGGAAGAAGGGAGCGGCCACAACGTCATTTTTGATGATGCCTTTGTAGCAGCCGAAATTCTCCAGATAGCCCAGCAGGATCTGAGGCTGCCAGTTGCCGAATTTCGCCATTGCAGTGAACCAGCCTGAAATCGTCTGGGTCGGGGTATAGCCCCAACTGATGCCGTCCTCCATAATGTCCGTGACGCCATAGCCGCCCACGAGGTTCATATGTCCGCCATCCTGGGCGTAGGTCACTTTCCCTTTGAAGGTCCAGTTGTCCGCCTTGGTCTGGGCATAGACGAAAGCGTTGTAGGTGGTCAGGCGGTCCTGCACCTTGCGTTCCCCGTTGTTGTTGCGGGGCTTGATGCTCACGATGTCGCCGCCGATGCGGAAGAGGCTCTTTTTCGTGCGGAAATTGAAGCCCAGGTAGCACTCGGGGGTAAGCCCGTATTTGATATAATCGGCCGAGGCGCCGTTAGGGCCGGTGGAGGTGTATTGCATCTGCCAGAGGACGGCGGCGGTCAAGCCGAACCAGTCGTTGACTTTCCAGTCGAAATTGATCTGCGGGCTGCGGTTGAAGGGACCGAAAGGCGCACCGCTCTCCAGAGAGAAGATGTCGGGCAGATCCGCCGCCATCGGGTGCCAGGTTTGTCCGATTTTCCAGAGGCGGCCGTCGCGGGCCAGCGACACGAAAGCCTGGCGCATACGCAACTGGGCGGTGCCGGTGACTCCGTTGAGACCGGCATAGAAGTCCGCCTCAATGCGGCCTCCGATATTGTATGCGCCGAACTGGAAGCCTTTGACATCTACCCACATGCGGGAGGTCAATGCCGCAAAGCGGAAGGACATCTGGTCGTTGAGGTCTTCTCCGGCCGCGCTCACATTGACGTCTTTAGGCATATAATAATAAAGGTCTTCCGTACCTGCCAGGCTCTCCCGGGTGTCAAACGCGAAATAACTGCGGATGAAACCGTGGAATTCGAAATGGCTGAGAACCTTTTTGACAGTCTCCTTGGATGCAGCTTTCTTGTCCGCGGACGCTTCGGCGGGTTCCGCCGCTGTGGCGCTGAGGCTTCCGGCCAGCAGCAAAAAAGAAAGGGCGAGGGTATGCAGATTTTTCATATTACATCGTCATTTCAAAAGGGAAAATCTTGGTCAACCAGAAGTAGCCGAGCACAAAGCCGACGACTCCGATGATGATACCGACCTTGGCCATATCCTTGGTCTCCACCAAGCCGGTGGAAGAGGCGATGGCGTTGGGCGGGGTGGAAATCGGGAAGAGCATCGCGATGGAGGCGCAGACCGCGATGAAGGAAATCATCGCCTGCGTACCGCCGAGGGACACAAATTCCGCGTTGTTCGCAGCGGAAGGATCGGCCATACCCTCGGCCACCACGATCAGGATAGGGATCAGCAGGGCTGCGGTGGCGGAGTTGGAAATGAAGTTGGAGAGGAAGTAGCAGACAACGCCGGCCACGATCAGCACCAGGATGACGGACATCGAGCCGAAAGGAATGGCGTTGATGAGCACTTTCGCCAGACCGGTGCCTTGCAGGCAGGTGCCGAGAGCGAAACCACCGGCTACCAACCAGAGCACGCTCCAGTTGATTTCCTTGATGTCTTCCTTGGTGAAGATGCCGAAGGCGGTGAGTACGCCGAGGGGAATCAAGGCCACGATGTTGGAGTTGATACCCGTCAGTTTTTCCGTTGCCCACAGCAGGATGGTGCCGATGAAGGTGACCCAGACCACGATGGTTTTCCAGTCTTTTTTGCGTTTGTTCTCGGGAATTTCCAGCTTGATTTCTTTGGCTTTGAAGGGGAAGAAGAACTGCAGGAGCACCCAGGCGACCAGCAGCATAATCAGCACATAAGGAATCATACGGATGGCCCATTCTCCAAAGGTCACATCCGCGCCGGCTTCCGTGAGGAATTTCACGGCCGTGGCGTTGGGAGGCGTACCGATAGGGGTACCGATACCACCGAGGTTGGCCGCGACCGGAATGGATAGCGAGAGGCCGATCTTGCCTTTGTCGTCAGAGGGCAGGGCGGCGAGCACCGGGGCGAGGAAGGCGAGCATCATCGCGGCAGTGGCCGTGTTGGACATAAACATCGAGAAGACGGCGATGACAATCAGGAAGCCCAGCAGCACCATCTTGGGGTTGGTACCGAACGGCTTGAGCAGGTAACGGGCCAGCGTTACATCCAGTCCGTATTTCTCCGCCATAATGGCCAGGACGAAGCCGCCCATGAACAGCATAACGACAGGGTCGGCGAAGGCGGACATGATGCTCTTGAAACCGACCAGCTGGCCGTACTGCGGGTTGCAGAAAAAGCCGATTCCCTTGTCCGATACTGTCAGCAGGGAAATGACGATGACCAGCAGGGAGGTGGTCCAGTTGGGGATGATTTCAAAAATCCACATCAGCGCCGCGAAGACGAAAAGCGCAATCACGCGCTGCTGCACGACGGTCAGGGCATCGATCCCGTAGAAGGAGACGGGTACGGCCCACAAAAAGATGGTGATTGCCAACACGATGGGCAAAAACACGCAATACTTCAGGTTTAATCTTCCGTTAGACATAATATTGATGATTTTTATTTTTCAAAGACAAATCGCAAATCGGCGGGAATCCCTTCGAGGTGGATGTTGCGAAGGTCTTCCTTGTAGGCTCCGCCCAGGGTGGCATATTGCTGTTCAAATGCGGCGGCCGCTTCGCGGTCTCCGGTGGCCTGGATGGCGAGCACTTGGGCCGTGAGTTCCCGGATGGTCTGTTCAAATAGATTCGCATCGAGGGTGTATTTCCCGTTTTCGCCGCGCACCAGTGCCTTCTTCTCCAGGAGGAAGTTGAGAATGGCGATGTTGGCGCGACCCAAAGCGGTGGCTTCGCCGAAACGCTCGCTGCGGAACAGGGAGGCGCAGAAGGTGGCGATGGCTTCATTCCGGGTGATAAGACCGCTGAGGCGGTGGCTGTCAGCCAGTTGGCAGGCAAGGTGGATTCCTACGATGTTGCCTTTCACTTCTTCCATCATCAGCGCTTCATTGCCGAGCGCCTGGGCGACGGAACCTTTTCCGTTGACCGTCTCTTTCACACCCAGGCCGTGTGCGACTTCTCGGAAAACGATGTTCCAGAAGAACGCGTTTGCGCTCAGGTGCTCTGCGTCGGCCGCACTCAGCAGTAGGTGTCCCATGGGGAAAACGATGCGATTGAACTTCTCATCCATAATGTTGTGCATCAGGACGGTGCGGGTTCCCATTTCAGATTGGACTTTCTCGTCGGAAGGGAGATTGACGGCGATGACTTTGACACCGGCATTGTAATTGCCCGCATAATAAAGAGCGTCGTATGCATAAATCTTGGACGCTTGGCCGGGAACGAAGGTCTTGTAGGCCGGCTCGCAGGGCAGGGAGGCTTGCAACTCGGGCAGCATCGCCGTCAATTGGTCGATACGCTCGGTCAACTCCACCTGCTTGAGCAGAACAAAGGCGCCGTAGGAACGCCGGATGCCATACAACTGGTCGTCTTCCGTCTCATTGGGACCGATAATCAGATCCATTTTCGAGTCATCCATCGACAGCCAGGCCTTGTCGGCCGCTTCGTAGTTGTCGCTGCGCAGGGCTTCGATTTTCTTGAGCAGGTATTCGCGGACGCTGGGTTTGATGGTCAGATTGGCCGCGCTGTTCAGATAACTGCAGATTTTTTCGATGTGGTCGGCGTAGGCTTCGTGGTAAGGAACGGCCTTGAGCGAGCCGTCTTCGGCACGTACGACGAGCGAATAGGGATTGTTCCTATCCGCCGCGCTCAGACTCTCGAATTCGGCGCCGGTCATATCCGCCGGGTAGAAGCCGGCCCCGAGCGGACGCTGGCCGTAACCTTCGACGAATGATTTGCCGTTAAAACGATCCCAGGGACCGTAGTTGATCAGAGCGTATTCCCGGGCGTCGGCATCGGACAGGTCCAGCATCTGCTGTTTGTCCCCGAACACCTGCTTCCAATAGATGGCGTCAGCCTCATCAGCGGCCCAGCGGTACAGGTTCAGCACTTCTTTTCCATTGTCGCTGATGCCGGACAGGTCGGGCGTGGTGATTGTGACGGTCTCGTAATCAGCGAGTTTTCGCTGCAGGTCGGACTTGGGACCTTGTGCGCAGGATGCGAGAAGAACTGCGCAACAAGCAAAAAATAATTGTTTCATTTTATCCTTATCTAGGTATTCGGCTGAAAGCCGTCTCCATTTTCAGGGCGCAAATTTAGTGATTTTTTACGAGAAAGGAAATAGAGATAATCCATATACGAAAAAGGCTGACCCGAAGGCCAGCCTTTACGGATGTAAAGACGTGGGAATTTTAATAAATTCCTTGCTCGATCATAGCGGTGGCGACCTTCATGAAACCGGCGATGTTGGCGCCCTTGACGTAGTCGATGCTGCCGTCGGCCTGGGTGCCGTATTTCACGCACTGCTCGTGAATGTCGCTCATGATCTTTTGGAGTTTGGCGTCCACTTCGGCGGCGCTCCAGGAGAGGTGGGAGGCGTTCTGTACCATTTCTAGACCGGAAGTGGCCACACCACCCGCGTTGGAAGCTTTGCCCGGGCTGAAGAGGACACCCTTGGACTGGAAGTAGTGGATGGCATCCGGCTGGCAACCCATGTTGCTGCCTTCGCTGCAAGCCCAGCAACCGTTGGCGACGAGCGTCTTGGCGTCTTCGAGGCTCAGCTCATTCTGGAAAGCGCAAGGGAGGGCGATGTCGCAGGGGACTCTCCAAGCCTTTTCGCCGGCGAAGTATTTCGCTTTGTTCGGGAACTTGATGGCCATATCCTCGACATTGTGACGGTTGGACTGACGCATTTCAAGCATATAGTCGATCATTTCCTGGTCGATACCGCCCGGAATCTCGCACATACCTTTGCGGCCGGAGATGGTCACGACTTTCGCGCCCATTTCGGTGGCCTTGATGGCGGCGCCCCAAGCCACGTTACCGAAACCGGAGATAGCCACGCGGCAGCCTTTGATGCTCTTGCCCGCTTTCTTCAACATATTGTCGACGAAGTACAGCAGACCGAAGCCGGTCGCCTCGGGACGAAGCAGGGAACCACCCCAGGTCAGGCCTTTGCCGGTGAGAACGCCGGTGCCGTGCTGGCTGGTGATCTTGCGGTACATACCGTTGAGGAAGCCGATTTCACGACCGCCCACGCCCACGTCGCCGGCAGGAACGTCCTGGTCGGGACCGATGATGTTGACGAGCTCCTGCATGAAGGCCTGGCAGAAACGCATGATTTCCGCATCGGATTTGCCGGAGGGGTCGAAGTCGCTACCGCCTTTCGCACCGCCCATAGGGAGGGTGGTCAGGGCGTTTTTGAACACCTGCTCGAAGCCCAGGAATTTGAGCATCGAAGGGGTGACGGCGGGATGGAAGCGCAAGCCGCCCTTGTAGGGACCGATGGCGCTGTTGAACTGGACGCGATAACCCAGGTTGGTCTGGACCTCGCCCTTGTCGTCCACCCAGGTGACACGGAAGGTGAGGATGCGGTCGGGCTCGACGATGCGCTCGATGATCTTCGCTTTTTCGAATTCGGGATGTTGGTTGTAGGTTTCCTCTACGGATTGGAGTACTTCACGCACGGCCTGCAAGTACTCGCTTTCGCCGGGATGCTTTGCCTCCAGGCGGGCCATAATCTCATTAGTGTTCATTTTTTAAAGATATGAATTGATTGTTATACAGACTTAAGTTGTATCCGGAGCCGTAAACGACGCCACGCGTGGCGCTGTTGATCCAACCTTGCCCCTGTTTCTTCAGCAAGAAACTTTCCTGGAGCAGGTCGATTCTTTTGTTTATAGCTTGATTTTCCCGATCGGGTAAGCCGGATTTCAAAATAAGCATGTACTTCATCAGGTCATATCCCTGAAAAGCGAACGCGGTAGGTTCTGTATTATAAAGAGCCCTGAACTTCAGAAGGAAGCGCTGCACGGCGGGATTGTCATAATCCACATTGTACGTCGCAACCATCCGTAAGGACAGGCTGTGGAGATTTTCTACGTCGATGGTCTCGAAAGACTTGATACGGGCCGGTGCGTAAAGAACGATTTCGCAGCCGTTGTGTTTGAGAATGCGGAGGTTCCGCACGGCGTCGTTGACGAAAGCCTGATTCTCGCTGGCAATGAAGACACGGTTGACCGCATCGGGGACTTGGGTGAATTTCTCTACCAGAATGTCGGCCACATCGCGGCCGTCAAGAATCTTGTAACTATAATGAATCGCAGGTATGCCACAGGAGTCAATCAGCGCATGAATGGGCGAATCGGCTTTCTCTTCGGCGCTGCCGGATTCATAGAGGACAAACAGTTTGTCGTTGAGGGTAAATTCCTTCTTCATCCAGGCGACGCACTGGTTCCACTGTTGGGAAACCGGGGTCGGGGCTTGGATGAGGTTGCGGTGGAAAAGAAGCTGGGATTCGCAACGGGGGTCCAGCGGGGAAACGACGGTGACTTCCTGGGGCAAGATTCGCAATGCGTCTTGCAAATCACCAAGTCCAACGGGCCCGATGACGAAATCACAGGAATTGAATTTGCTCCAGGCGTTTTTCTCTTCGCGTGTGTCGACAAAAGTAAGGTCGACGCCGATTCCGTTGTTTTGGCTCATCTCGTCGATGGCCAGCAAAGCGCCTCCGTAAAAGTCCGCATAGTTCTCATTGCTGCCTTCTGAACCGTTCAGCGGAAGGGCCAGACCGACATTCAGATGTTGCTTGCCGGTCGCAAACAGGTTGGAATCTGCGAGTGCCAAGGAATCGGCACCGTTCCGGTTGGCGTCCAGCGAATCCACCGCCGTAGCGGCAATCGGAATGACGGGCACAACAGCACCTGCGGCAGCCGCCTTGGCCGCGGCTTTTTTCGCAGGGACGACGAGGGTCATTCCTACTTTGACATCGGAGGGATATTTCAAGGAATTGGCTTTCAGCAATTCGTCCATCGAAATGCCGTGCCGGTTGCAGATGGTCTGCGCGTCTTCATACCACTTGACCTTATGTTCGATGCTTTCTTGTGCCGACAGGAAAAGCGCCGACAGAGCTATCAGGGTAAAGCAAAGCAGTAATTTACGCAGCAGATGCATAAAAAGAACTAGTCTTTCTGGTTCTTGTTCTTGATGTATTCTTCGTTGAGCCCGGCAATGATTTCATCCGTGATGTCCAGACCACTGTTCGCGACCATGATGGGGGCGGCCGTCTGGTTGGCCATAATCATCGCATAACCTTTGCTCTCGTTATAGGTGGAGACGAAAGTCTGGATGGCATCCATAATCTGGTTCATCGTGACCTGCTGCTCCTCAAGCATCTCGTTCTGCTTGGTGTTGGCCCATTTCTCCAACTCGGCTTTTTGTTTGTCGAGTTTCTCGGCCTGAGCCTGGGCGGTGGTCTGGGTCATCAGACCTTTCTGCCATTTCTCCTGGAAAGCGTCGAAATCTTTCTGCAGTTTCTTCTGGCGGGTGGCAAGCTGCTCCTGCACATTCTGCATTTTGGTCTCCACGACGCTGGTCAGGTCGTTGGCCATATCGTATTCCTTGATGACACGGTCTAGCTGGAAGTAAACGATGCTGCCTTCAGCAATCTCGATGGTTTCCGTTTCACGGGCTTCATCGCTGCTCTTGGCGGCTTCTTTCTTGTTTTTGCACGAAGGGCAGGTGGCGATGACGGTGTAAGCGCAAGCGCCGACGGCGATGACCAGAGCGACGATGCTGATGATGAGAGATTTTTTGTCCATTATTCTAATGTAATTTCAAAATTCAAACCTGCAAATATAGTTATTTTTCTGGAAAGTCTATAGATTTTTTTTGCTCATTGCATTTGCGATAATGTCCAGATACCGGCGTATAGTTTCTTCAAGGCCGAGGTAAAGCGCTTCGCTGATGAGGGCGTGCCCGATGGAAACCTCTGCGATAAAGGGAATGGTCTCCAAGAAATAACCCAGATTGTCCAAACTGAGGTCGTGACCGGCGTTGACGGCCAATCCGCATTCCCTGGCAGCCAGCGCGGTCTGCACATACGGCTCGATCGCTTGTTCGGGTGTCGGGGAGAGACGGGCGTATGCTTCCGTGTAAAGTTCCACGCGGTCGCATCCGCACTCCGCGGCCCCGCGGGCCATCTCTGGAATCGGGTCGATGAAAATCGAGCTGCGAATGCCTTCTGCGCGCAATCGGGCGCAGATATCCCGCAGGAAATCGCGGTGCTTAAGGGTGTCCCACCCGGCGTTGGAAGTGATGGCGTCGTGGGCGTCGGGTACCAGCGTGACCTGGTCGGGATGTACCTCGAACACCAGGTCCAGGAAACTGGGAATGGGATTTCCCTCCATATTGAATTCTACCTTCAGACGCGGACGGATGTCGCGGACGTCGCTGTAACGGATATGTCGTTCGTCGGGGCGGGGATGAACCGTGATGCCTTGTGCGCCAAAACTTTCAATGTCCAGTGCGGCGCGGGTCACATCGGGCACATTGCCGCCTCGCGCATTGCGAATGGTGGCAATTTTGTTGATATTTACAGATAAGCGTGTCATAACAAGCCGCGAAGTTATAGATTATTCGGGAATTTTGTATTAAATTTGGCGTTTATTTGTGAGAATAATGAAACTTGCACTGTATAACAGACACCCGGAATTATGGGAAGATGCGCGCTATTTGCGCTTGGAAAAGGCTCTGGAAGCTATGGGAGAGCGTTTTTCCTGCTATCGCCTGAGTCCGGAAGGAAAATGGGAACCCGACACCGATATGGTGCTGGCGGTTGGTGGAGACGGCACGTTTCTCTCGGCAGCCAGTCTGGTCGCCCAGAGGGGGGTTCCGCTTTTGGGCATCAATCTCGGCCGCATCGGCTTTCTGTCGGAGAACAATCCACAGGATGCCCTTGCCCGCTTGGCCGATGGTCAATATACGCTCGAGGACCGCAGTCTTTTGAACGTGCGTATCGAGACCCCCGAAAAAATATCCCTCCCGGAATGGCCCTATGCCCTCAACGAGGTCGGTGTCCTGCGCAAAGGCGCCGCGATGCTGGGCGTAGATGTCCGCGTGGACGGCGTCCGTCTTCCGACTTATTGGGCGGATGGCTTGCTCGTGGCCACCAGCAGTGGTTCTACGGCCTATTCCCTGAGTGTGGGCGGCCCTATCGTGATGCCGGAATCCAAAGTGTGGATTGTTTCTCCCGTGGCTCCGCACAACCTCAATGTGCGTCCGCTGGTGGTTCCGGACAACAGTACCCTGGATATTACGTTCCAGTCCCGCGACACGCAGGTGGGCCTGTCTTTGGACAATCGCCTGTACACTTTGTCTCCGGATGCGTCTCTCCATATCTCTATGGCACAATTTTCGCTAAAGCGGGTCCGCCTCGCGGGGAGCAATTTCATCGGCGCCCTCACGGACAAGTTATATTGGGGAGAAGATTTGCGTAATGAAAAATGAGTTGTAAGATGGATTCCAGCAAACTGCCTGTACATATCTCGTTTATTATGGACGGCAACGGCCGTTGGGCGAAAGAACGGGGGAAAGACCGATTCCAAGGCCATATCGAAGGGGTGGAGAGTGTGCGTGCCTGCGTGAAGGCCGCCGTGGAGACAGGGGTGCGTTACCTTTCCGTTTTCGCCTTTTCGGAAGAGAACTGGGGACGGCCCGAGACGGAAGTTTTCAATTTGATGGACCTGATGGGCAAAGCGATGGCGGCGGAAATGCCCTCGCTCAACGAAAACGGCGTGCGATTCCGCGTGCTGGGCAACCGGGCCCGTCTGTCCGAAGGCCTGCGTAAGGAAATCGAGGCCTGCGAAGCGATGACCGCTGGCAATACGACCCTCGACTTAATCGTTTTCATGAGTTACAGCGGGCAGTGGGACATCCTTCAGGCCGCCCGCAAAATGGCCCTCGACATTCTCGATAAAAGTGCCTCGCTGGAAGAGGCAAAAGTCGCGCTCCAAGCGGTTACACCGCAGGATTTTCACGATGCATTGGTGACGGCCGGCATCCCGGATCCCGACTTGATTGTGCGCACTTCGGGCGAGAGCCGCATCAGCAATTACCTGCTTTGGCAATCGGCCTACAGCGAATGGATTTTCACCGATATCCTGTGGCCGGATTTTCGTAGGGAGGCCTTCCTCGAGGTGCTGGAAATTTTTGCAAAACGCGACCGTCGCTACGGAAAACTCAAATAAATGATTATATTTGCAGGATGAAATTGATTGGCCGGGTAGTCTTTTGTATGGTCGCGCTCCTCTCTATGACGAGCGTTCTTTTTGCACAACAATCCCCGACCGTCGATTATTCCCGTCCCCAAAAATACTTTATCGGAAACGTCCGGGTGGAGGGTAACCAATATTTCGGAGCGGATCAGATCGTGCAACTCAGCGGCTTGCGCAAGGGAATGCAAGTGACGCTTCCGGGCGATGACATTTCCTCCATCGTCAACCGCCTGTGGGCCCAGCGCAAGTTTGAAGACCTGTCGGTCCGTTTGGATTCCGTTTCCGCCAACCGCGACAGCGCCTATCTGGTGATTCACGTGATCGAGCGTCCGAGGGTGTCGCGTTGGACTTTCACCGGGGTCAAAAAAAGTGAGCAGAAAGATTTGATGGAAGAACGTCTCTCCCTGCGCAGGGGCGGCGAATTTTCCGATTATGTGGAGAAGACCAGCATCGGCATCATCGAGCGCTTTTTCAAGGAGAAGGGTTTCTTGAAAGTCAAGGTGAAAGCGGAAGTTACTAAAGATACGCTCATCAAAGGAGCCATCCGTGTGAACTTTGCCGTGACCAAAGGCCGGAAGGTCAAGATCAAAAAGATTCGCTTCTTCGGGAATGACCACGTATCATCGACCAAGTTGATGTCTTCGATGGACAAGACGCGGGATATGCGTTTGATGAACCTTTTCAAGAGCAAGAAATTTGACGAGAAGGAATATCCCAACGACAAGAAGAAATTGATTTCCAAGTTCAATGAGAACGGTTATCGCGACGCCCGTCTGATTCGGGACACCATCTTTTACATCAAGGACAACCGTCTGGGCATCAATTTCTATTTTGAAGAAGGACGGAAGTATTATTTCCGCAACATCACTTGGACTGGCAACTCCGTCTATTCCACCGAGGCCCTCAATGAGATTCTCCAAATCAAGAAGGGGGATGTCTACGATATGGTGACGATGGAAAAACGCCTCTTCGGCGGCGGCAAGCAGAACGAATACGATATTTCCAAACTCTATCGCGACAACGGTTACCTCTTCTTCAACATCCAGCCGGTTGAGGTGAATATCCAGGGAGACTCCGTGGATGTGGAAATGCGTATCGTCGAAGGCAAGCAGGCGACGCTCAACAACATCATCATTAACGGCAACGACATTACCAACGAGAAGGTGGTCCGCCGCCAGATTTTCACCCGTCCGGGCTACCTCTTCAGCCAGAGTGACTTCGAGCGTTCCATCCGGGAAATCTCTTCGATGGGCCAGTTCGACCCCGAAGCCATCGCGGACCCGGCCAAGGGTTATTCCATCATTCCCAACCAGGCCAACAACACCGTAGATATTATATATAATGTTACGGAAAAACCGTCCAGCCAGTTGGAACTCTCCGGCGGTTGGGGCGGCAATACCTTTGTGGCGAGCGTCGGTGTGAGCTTTAACAACTTCTCCACCAAACGGATGTTCCAGAAAGGCGCCTGGCGCCCGGTTCCGCTGGGTGACGCGCAGAGCTTGTCCTTCCGTTTCCAGACCAACGGTACCTATTACACCAGCCTCTCGGCCAGTTTCTCCGAACCCTGGCTCTTCGGCAAGAAGCCGACTTCGCTCAACCTGTCCCTCTACTACACCCGCCAGACCAACAGCTACCTGGCCATCGGTTTCCTGGATGACAGCCGCTTTATGGAGGTGTACGGTTTCGCCGCCGGTATCGGAACGCGTTTGAAATGGCCCGACAACTACTTCACCCTCTACAACCAGATCAGCTGGCAGACCTACAAGCTGAAGAACTGGACGGGCTACTTTATGTTCGATACGGGCCTCAGCAACAACCTCAGCTGGACCATCAACCTCTCGCGTAAATCGACCGACCAGCAGATATACCCCCGTACGGGTAGTGAGTTCTCCCTGGCCCTGCAGTTGACCCCGCCTTACTCCCTCTTCCGCAAATATACCTATGATTCCAACGGCAACAAGGTCCCTGTGAAGAGTTGGAGGGATGTGGATTACAATGCGACCGACGCCAACGGCAAGAAATTGTGGAGCGACGCGGAGAAATACAAGTGGATCGAGTACCACAAATGGACCTTCAAAGGCGCCCTTTATACCAAGTTGGTCGGCGATCTGGTCTTGATGACCCGCGCCCAGTTCGGCTACCTCGGCCGTTACAACAAGAATTGGGGCTACTCGCCGTTCGAGGGCTTCATCGTGGGTGGCGACGGTATGTCGGGATACAACTTCTATGGTTCGGAAATCATCTCCTTGCGTGGTTATTCCAATTATTCGCTCACTGATGTGCTCTATCTAAGCAACGGTACGCAGGCCTACGCGGGCTATTTGTATGATAAATTTACCGTGGAATTGCGATATCCCGTCATTTTGCAGCCGCAAAGCACGATTTATGCATTGCTCTTCCTCGAAGGCGGTAATTGCTGGTCTGACCTGAGCAATTTCAATCCCTTCCAGATCAAACGTTCCGCAGGCGTCGGCGTGCGCGTGTTCCTGCCGATGGTCGGTTTGCTGGGCGTTGACTGGGGCTGGGGCTTCGATGATCAGGTCAACGGCAAGAGCCAGTTCCACTTTGTGATTGGACAACAATTTTAATGGATAAACCAAATAATTTAGAATGTATATGAAAAAGATTTTTCTGAGCAGCGTCATCGCGCTTTTCGCCGGATTGAGCGTTTTCGCCCAAGATGCCACCGCCACGATGCCCAAATTTGCTTATGTCGATTTCTCCGTTCTCGTTCAGTTGATGCCGGAAATGGATGAGGCTCGCAACACGATGGAGGCTTCTTCCAATGAGGCCCAGGAGACCTACAAAGGAATGGTTGAGGAATACCAGAAGAAGCTCGAGCAATATCAGCAGAAGGCTGCCACCTGGACGGCTGCTATCCGTGAGAGCAAAGAAAAAGAATTGGGTGAATTCCAAAACCGCATTACCGAATTCCAAGAGGCGATTCGCCAGGAATTGCAGGAGCAGCAGCAGAAATTGATGATGCCCATCCAAAAGAAAGCGATTGACGCGGTGAACGAGCTGGCGAAAGCCAAAGGCTTCGCGATTGTCTTTGACAAGTCTTCTGTCTTGTACATTGACGACGCCCAGTGTGTCGATTTGATGTCCGAAGCCCGTACCGCCCTTAATATTCCGGCCGACCGCACCATCGAGAGCCTCCAGGCCGAGTTGCAAGCCAAAGCCGCTGCCGCCGCCAACCGGCAATAAAAGCGAGCAGACCGATTAAAAAATGCGACCCGTCTGGGCCGCATTTTTTAGTATTTCCAAGGTCTGCCGAGCCATTCGGGCGGAGTCTTCAGCCCGTAGATGGCCGCCAGGGTGGGGGCGACGTCATATTGTACCATCCAGGCGTCGGAGGCTCCTTTGGCGGGAATGCCTTTGCCGAAGAGGATGATGGGTGCTTCCATTTCCTGCAGGGTGGCCTTTCCGTGCTTGTGTCCTTTACCGCCGTGGTCTGATACGATGACAAATACGGTGTTGTCATAGGTGCCGGCTTCTTTGGTGGCGGCGATGATGTTGGCCACGCAGGTGTCCAGTCTTTCGCAGGCGGCGAAATAGCCCTTGGATTCCCATCCGAGCTTGTGCCCACTGTGGTCCGGCTCGTCATAGTGGATATAGAAGACATCCGGCTTGTTCTCGATGAGGTAGTCACAGATCAGTTCGGTCGTCGCCAACTGACGCATCGTATCCTGGACGATATGCTTCTGGAAGTCGAAGGCCAGCGTGTCGAGGTCGTATTTGACGCCTTCCCATTCATACATACAGGCGATTTTGAAATCGGGACGCTGTTCCCGCAGGATGGAGAAGAAGGTGGGGAAGATGTTGTGCTCGTTGACGATGCGGGAGGGGACATCCGGGTTCTCCGTGTTCCAGCGTGTATAGCCCGAAGTCTCGGGGGGAACGCCCATGAACATGGCCGCCCAGTTGGCGGAACTCGAAGAGGGGAAGATGGAACGTTTGTGCAGATTGTAGACGCCGTTCTCCATCATCGAGCGGACGGTGGGCATGGAAACCGAATCAACGGAGAAGGAACTCCACCCATCCATGCCAATGATGATCATGTGGGGGTGCTGACGCTGGCAGGAGGCCAGAACGAGGACGGTAAGAAACGTCAGGAATAAAGAAACTTTTTTCATATTTATTTGGTTTTGTATGCGGTGGAGACTTTCCCGCTGCTGATGTTGCGGAGTTTCTTCTCAATCATCTTGCGGCGGATGGGAGCGAGGTTGTCGGTGAACACGTGTCCGCTGAGGTGTTCCAGTTCGTGCTGGATCATCCGGGCAGCGAATTTGTCGAAAGTTTCTGTCTTCAATTCGAAGTTTTCGTCATAATATTCCACCGTGATGACCGAAGGCCGGCGTACATCCGAATAAATGCCCGGCACGCTCAGACAACCTTCGGAATAGGTGCAAGTCTCCTCGCTGTGGTCTTTGATGACGGGGTTGATCATCGTCCGGCGGAAGCCTTGGAGGTAGTCGTAGGTATCGGCTACCACATCCCCGTCCACGATGAGCACGCGCAGGGATTCCCCAATCTGCGGGGCAGCCAGCCCGCATCCGTCGGCTTTGGCCAGGGTGTCCCACATATCCTGGATGAGGGTCTTGAGTTCTTCTTTTTTTGTCAGGTCGGCTTCCTCGGCTACTTTTCGCAGGACGCCTTGTCCATACAGGTAAATCGGTCGTATCATATCATTTTTCTTCTTTCTGCACATTCGCCGCCTGGGCGTTTTTGCGGTCCAGCCATCCTTGCAGGATGATGGCGGCGCTGATTTTATCCACATTGGCTTTGTCCCGACGGTCGCTGTATTTCATTCCGCCGTCAATCATCGCGCGGTGGGCGAGGACGGAGGTGAAACGCTCGTCTTCCAACTCAATGGGAATATCGGGAAATGCCTTTCTCAAGACCGGCAGGAACGCACGGATGTCTTTCATCGCTTCGCTGTCCTGTCCGTCCAGATTTTGCGGCGCGCCCACGATGAACGATTGAATCGTATCTTTTTCTGCCAATTTTTTGAGATATTCTATTAACTTTGCAGGATGGACGGTGTCCAGCGGAGATGCGAAGATACCCAAGGGGTCGCTGATGGCCAATCCCGTGCGTTTTCTTCCATAATCGATTCCGATGTATCTGTCCATAACCGATTGCAAAGTTAGTAAATATGTCTGATAAAAAAACACAAACGCCTCCAAGCAAACTCCGCATCACCATCAATGAGGATGAGACGCACCGAATTATCTGGCGCAAGACTGTCTCCCGACGCAAATTGACGGTGGCGGCGGTGGCTGCCCTGTTGCTGCTGGGGGTAATTTTCTGGTTCACGGTTGCCTATACGCCGCTTCGTTCGCTCATTCCGGGCTATCCCGATGCGCGTTCCCGCAAGGCCGCCATTGAGAACGCCCTTCGTGTCGATTCGCTGGAGCGTGCCATCGCCCGCTGGTATCTCTATACCGAAGATTTGCGGCGGGTCTTGGAAGGAGAGCCGTCGTTGGGCATCGACAGCATCGGACGTCTGGCCGCCCGGCCGGTTTCGCCCCGTGCCGCTTCACAAGATTCCCTGTTGCGCGCGGAGGTGACGGCGCAGGAGCAGTTCGCCTTGTCTTCCCGCACCAGCAAGACGGGTATTGACGGTCAGCATTTCTTTACGCCGGTCAAAGGCGTCTTGTCTTTCTCCTTCGACCGCATCACCCATCCTTATGTGGATATTACCGTGCCGGGAGACACGCCCGTTAAGGCCACTTTGGACGGGACCGTGATTTCGAGTAATTTCAGCGAGTTCGACGGCTACAGCATCATCCTGCAGCACGCCAACAACATTATCAGCGCATATCGCCACTGCGACCGTTTGCTTTGCAAGGTCGGTGAAAAAGTGTCGGCAGGCAGCGCCATTGCTTTCCTGGGCAAGGCGAACGATCACCTGCATTTTGAATTGTGGTATGACGGCGAGCCTGTCGACCCTGCAATCTATCTGCATTTCTGATGAGCAAGAGGAGAGTCGCAATTTTGGGATCCACCGGGTCCATCGGCACCCAGACTCTGGATGTGGTCCGTCAGCACCCGGATTTGTTTGAGGTGGCCCTGCTGGTGGCCAACAATTCTTCTGAACGTTTGATTGAACAGGCACGGGAATTTCATCCGGCCACCGTTATCATAGCCAATCCTGACAAGTACCGCGAAGTTTCCGAGGGTTTGTCCGGAACGTCCGTGGAGGTGTCGTGCGGGATGGAGGCTGTCTGTGACCGGGTCTGTGCTCACGATGTGGATGTCGTGCTGGCGGCGATGGTGGGATTCAGCGGCCTGCGTCCGACCTTATCGGCCATTTCTGCCGGCAAAACCATTGCCCTCGCCAATAAAGAAACGCTGGTGGCTGCCGGTTCTATCGTGATGAAGGCTGCCCGCGACCGTCAGGTTGCCATTCTTCCCGTCGATTCCGAGCACTCCGCCATCTTCCAGTGCCTGCAAGGGGTGGGAGACAACCGTCTGTGCAAGATTCATCTGACTGCTTCCGGGGGCCCTTTCCGTACTTGGACGAGGGAGCAAATCGCGGCCGCCAAAGCTTCTGATGCGTTGAAGCACCCCAATTGGGATATGGGCGCGAAAATCACCATCGACTCGGCGACAATGATGAACAAGGGCCTGGAGGTGATTGAGGCGACCTGGCTCTTTGATGTCGACCCGGTCGATATTCAGGTGGTGGTTCATCCCCAGTCCATCATCCATTCCATGGTGGAATTCGAGGATGGCGCCGTACTGGCCCAGATGGGACATCCCGATATGCGTCAGCCTATTCAGTATGCTTTGGGTTATCCGGCCCGTCTGTCGCTGAACAATAAAAAATTGGATTTCGCTGCGCTCGGAATGATGACTTTCGAGGAACCGGACTTCGCCCGTTTCCCCTGTCTGGAACTGGCATTCGAGGCGATTTCCAAAGGCGGAAATATGCCTTGCATCCTCAATGCCGCCAACGAAGAGGCCGTCGCCGCTTACCTCCGTTCGTCCATCGGTTTTTATGACATTCCTGACACAATTGCAGCCTGTATGGCCCGGGTACCCTTTTTGCAGACCCCGACGGTCGATGATATTTTTGATACAAATGTAGCCGCTCGTCAGACGGCTGCTCAAATACTTTGCCGCTAATGGTTGTTTTAATGAAAACGCTCCAGGTGATCCTGGCCCTTTCTATCCTGATTATCACTTTGCCCGTCTGTTCGGAATCCGCGTCGATAAATTCTACCTCTTTTTCGATGTGGGCGGTAAAGCGCTGTTCTCGACGAAAAAGAGTCGTCTGGTGGCCAAGTTCTTCCCCCGCCTGGCTGCCTTGGAAACCGATTACGGGATTGGATGGCTCCCGCTGGGAGGCTACTGCAAGATTTCCGGAATGGTGGACGAGTCGATGGACACCGAATACCTCAAATCGGAACCCCAGCCGTGGGAGTTTCGCACCAAACCGGCCTGGCAGCGTCTGCTCGTGATGGCGGGCGGTGTGCTGTTCAACTTCATCCTTGCCATCCTTCTGTACATTGCCATTTTGGCTTCGTGGGGGAGCAGTTACCTCAGCAATGGGGACGACACCCGCATCTGGGCGGACGAACTGGCGGTCGATATGGGCTTCCGGACCGGCGACCATATCATCGGATTTGATGGGAAGACCGTCAACGATTTTGATCGCTTGCAGGTCGATATGGCCCGTGGACGCGCCCGGACGGCGACGGTGGTGCGGGGAGAAGACACGCTGACGCTCTATCTCGACCAGTCCCGTCTTCCCGAGGTGCTGCAGGACCGCGGCATGTTCGGGCTGGCCCTGCCTTTCGTGGTGGACACCATTCCTCCTTCTTCCCCCAACTATGGTTGTGAATTGCGTCGCGGAGACCGGATAGTCTCGTTGGACAATCAGGCCATTCAGTATATCCAAGATTCCCGCCGTCTGCTGCAAAACTACAAAGGGGCCCGCGTGGAGGCCCGGTATGTGCGGGCGAAGGAAGATGCGGCTTGCGAAGCGGGTTGTGCGGATACCCTCACGGCCCTTCTGCAGGTGGATTCGACCGGTCTGCTGGGCATTTACAGCGCGATGCCGCCCCTGGAAACCCGCAATTACAGCGTCTTGGAGGCGATTCCGGCCGGCTTCAAACTTACGTTTACGACCATCGGCGGTTATATCGACGATTTGAAACTCGTATTCAATCCTTCAACCAAGGCCTACAAATCCGTGGGCAGTTTCATCGCCATTGGACAGGTCTTTCCTTCTTCCTGGGATTGGTTCCGTTTTGTCAACATCCTGGCCCTCCTTTCCATTATGCTGGGCGTGATGAATCTGCTGCCCATTCCCGGTCTGGACGGTGGGCATATCCTGTTCGTGCTTTATGAAATCATCACCCGGAGAAAGCCCGGAGAGAAATTCTTGTATGTGGCCCAGATTATCGGAATGATTCTGCTGCTGGCGCTGATGGTGCTGGCTTTCGGCAATGATATCGGCCGACTGATCCGTTAATGTTAATTTTCTCATCGCATCTCTTACCTTATATATAATATATGAGCATCCGAAATTTTTATAAAAGCGTTCTTCGCCCCGGTGCCTGGCTTTCCGCCCTATTGGTGCTGTCGTTTTTGTTGAGCGCCTGCGGAAACCGCCGCAAAGCCTTGCTTCCCAATGTCAGCGGCAAGGCCGGAGAAGTCATCGTTGTCATCGACAAGGCATATTGGACCGGTCCGCTGGGCCAGCTTCTGCGCGACTCGTTGGCGGCCGATTGTCCCTTCCTGCCCCAGAAAGAACCCCTGTACAACTTGGCTGATGTTCCGCCCGCATCTTTTTCCAAACTCTTCCAGTTGCATCGCAACCTCATTCTGTGTGACATCTCTCCCAATGTAGAAAAGGCGGATATTCGTTTCGGGACAGACGTCTGGGCGACGCCCCAATGTGTCGTTCGCGTCAATGCACCCGATGCGGAATCGGCTCTTCAGTTGTGCCGGGAGAATATGACGCATATCATCAATTATATCGAAATGGCGGAGCGCAAGCGTGTCATTGACAATACCCGCAAATACCAGGAAGCCGGTTTGCGCGCTCCGGTCAAGTCCATTTTCGGCGGAAGCCCCTATTTCCCCTCCGGTTATGTGCTGAAGAAGGCGAACGATCATTTTGCCTGGATTGCCTATGAAACGACCTATGTCAACCAGGCCATCCTGATTTACCAGTTCCCGGCGGCAGGCAACGATTCGGATTTTACCTTGAAAACCCTGGTGGACCATCGCAACGAGATGATGAAGGAGGAAGTTCCGGGTATGTTCGAAAATACTTATATGACCACCAGCACCTTCGCAGAGCCCGCTTTGCGCTTCGTCAAATACGAAGGTCGTCATTTTGCGGAACTGCGCGGTTTCTGGGAAGTGTATAACGATTTTATGGGCGGTCCTTTCGTGTCCCACTCCTTCTATTCGCCTGATGGTAAGCGCGTCATCACGGTGGAAGCCTTCGTTTATGCGCCCAAATTCGACAAGCGTCATTACCTTCGTCAGGTGGAGTCTTTGCTCTATTCTTGGTCGGAAGAATAAAGAACTTGTTAAATTTTTTTGCAGGTTCAAAAATATTGGCTACCTTTGCAGTCCCAATTTTGGCAAGAAGCCGAATGGGACGTGTGCGGCGGGTTCGTATAACGGTTAGTACGCGAGATTTTCATTCTCGAAACAGGAGTTCGATTCTCCTACCCGCTACCAAAATATAAAAAAACGAAAAAATGGCACATCACGCATCTGCAAAGAAGCGCATCCGTCAGGACGAGAGGCGCAGACTGCATAACAAGTATTATGCAAAGACAACCAGGAACGCAATCCGCGACCTGAGAAACACAACCGATAAAGCCGCGGCTTCGGCAAACGCCCCCAAGGTTTATTCGATGATTGACAAGCTCGCCAAGATTGGCGTTATCCACAAGAACAAAGCGGCGAACCTCAAGAGCGGTATCGCGCTTTACATCGGAAAGCTTGCTTAAAAGAGAGGCCGCCAATCACGGCGGTCTTTTTGTTTCATCGTCCGGCAACGGACAACGGGAAGTAGCGCAGTTGGCAGCGCACCACGTTCGGGACGTGGGGGTCGGGCGTTCGAGTCGCCTCTTCCCGACGCAAAATCCTCGGAATTCCGGGGATTTTTATTTTATCAACAATTCTGCTTGCAAAAATGTTGAAAAAAATTTGCTAGTTTAAAAAAGTTGCGTATCTTTGCAGCCCGTTTGGGGAAAAGTGAGTTTTCTTCAGGCGGAATCGAGATCTTTGACAATATTGAAAGAGTAGAAATTTATCATCCAAAAATTCATTTGCACGCGAGTGCTTTTGTCCGGATGATAGATTTCAACAGATAACGAGGTA
>CACZWF010000052.1 GCA_902784785.1 uncultured Bacteroidia bacterium | reverse complement strand
TCCAGCGCCTTTTCCCGGCTGAGCAGGTCCGGTGCCGCAAGGGCGGCCTGCGTCGCTTCCGCTTCCTCAAACTCAGGCAACTCCACGGGCTCACCCGTCTCTTCGTTCTCCAGCACGAGCTCGCTCGTGCCCGCAGGCCTTCCCAGGCGCGCATTCAGATACGCCACCTTGGCATTGCGCACGCACAGGTCGAAAGCGAAATAGCCCCGGATGAAACGATTGGGGTGGGCGAGAGCCTGCTTGTAAAAATCGGCACCCAATTTCTCTTTGTCGTAGCCGCTTTCCAGCAACTCGATGAGCTTGCGGTCCTTTTCGGAGCACAATTCGAGAATCTGGGCGATCCATTCCTCCGGCGTGTCCTTGGTGAAGGCATAGTCGGGAGTCAGGACCGGCAGGGACGCTATTATATAATGGTAATTGTTCATTCGCCGAAGAGGATTTTCCGGGTAGCAGGACGGAGATAGGAAGAAATCAATTCGTTGAAGGCCGCTTCATCGAGGCTGATGAAATAACCGCCGTCCTTGGGACCGATTTTCATTCCGCCGCCCATTTTCTTGGAGAAAGAGACTTCGACGCCGGCACCGAGCATCTTGGAAAGCTCGTTCTTGACAAAGGGTTCCAGCGCGGCTTTCTGACTCTCGGAAAGAATGATCGAGAGTTCGCATGCTTCGTCTTTGTTGAAGCCTTTGGCAACCGCTGTGATGATTTCCTTGACGAATGCCGTTTCAGAAAGGGCATCCTTGACGGCCAGTTCGCTCATCTGGGCGACGACCAGGCTTTCGATGCTCTGGCGGGTACGGGAAAGGGTTTCACGGGAGGCGAGGGCCAGGTCGGAGTCAGCCTTGTGTTTGAGGTCGGCGGCTTCCTTGCGGGCCTGCGCGACGATGGACTCGGCCTGGGCTTTGGCCTGTGCCACCAGTTCGTCCGCCTGCTTGCGGGCGTCTGCGAGAATCTGTTCTCCTTCCTGACGGCCTTTGGACAAGCCTTCGTTGTAAAGTTTGTCCGTAAGTTCCTGCAATTTGTTCTGCATATTGATTATAATTTGGTTATCCTACAAGGGCCTTTGAAAGGGCCACATCAAGTGCAAAGGTAATTATTTTTTTCATAGAAAACAAGGTTTCCCCACAACATTTTTAAGGAATTTTCAGCCCCGGAAAATTGTTGATAAAAATGTTAATAAGTTTATCGAAAAAAATGAAAATGGATGTTGGTCGGCTCGAAAAATTGCGCTAAATTTGCGACCGTTTTCAGCGAGGACTTATGCTTATTCCTCCTGAATCCGGAACTATGTCAAAAATGCGATCCTGTAAATATCCTGCGCACAGTGTGAGTGTTTTTTCGCGCACCTGCAAGCGTCAGGGCCAGATTGCATACTTGTAAACCCTTATTCCGCAGCAACGAAACTGCGGAATTTTTATTTATTGATGACTGATAGATAAACGATTCCGGAGACCGATAGGTCGACTAAGTCCCTTCCCCGAGGGAAGGGGTTTGGGGATGGGGTAACGTTAGATAAGATAGAATGTGTGGCAGGAGAAAAGTTTCGCAAGCTGCCGAACATTCGAATTATTAAGAAAAAAATCTTGCGAAACTTGTATGATAGTATGAAAGTAGCAGTTGTAATGGGCTCCACGAGCGACTGGGAGGTAATGAAAGGCGCTTGCGATGTTTTGGAGGACTTCGGTGTCGAATACGAAAAGAAAGTGTATAGCGCTCACCGTACGCCGGCTGAATTCAGCGCCTATGTCACTTCCGCCGAATCTCGCGGTATCGGTGTCATCATCGCCGGAGCGGGTGGAGCCGCCCATCTGGCTGGTGTTGCAGCCGGGCAGACCACATTGCCGGTGATTGGTGTTCCCATTCGCAGCAAGGCCCTTGGCGGTCTGGACTCCTTGCTTTCTATGGTCCAGATGCCCTCCGGCATTCCGGTTTCCACCGTGGCCATCGACGGCGCCAAGAACGCCGCGCTGATCGCCATCAGCATTTTCGCTCTGACCGACCCGAAACTGGCGGAAAAATTGAAGGAATTCCGTCGCAAACAAGCCGAAAAAGTCCTTTCTGCCACCCTTTAATGCAGATTATCCTGTATGAAGCCTCGTAGAATATTTGTTGAGAAAAAGCCCCGTTTTCAAGTGGAAGCGGGCAGCCTGAAGAAAGAGTTTAACGAGAATCTCTCTCTGAACCTCAAGACCCTCCGTCTGATCAATGTGTACGATTTGGACGGGTTCAGCGATGAACTCCTCGAGAAATCGCGTTACAGCGTGTTCGGAGAGATTGTGACCGACCAGGTGTCCGACGCGTGCGAGCTCAAAGGAAAGAAATTCCTGGCCGTCGAATACATTCCGGGCCAGTTCGACCAGCGGGCATCCTCGGCCGTGGACTGCGTCCATCTGATCGACCCCCACGCCGACATCCGCATCCGTTCCTCCCGTCTGTTGATTTTCGACGACGACCTGTCCGACAAGGATTTGGACAAGATTCGCAAGTATTTCATCAACGCGGTCGAGTCCCGTCCGAAGGATTTGGAGAAACTCTCTTTTGCCGAAAAGGCGGAAGTCAAGCCGCTGGCCGACCTCACAGGCTTCCTGGACTTGAAAAAAGAGGACTACGCGGGCTTCTGCAAGCAATGGGGCCTGGCGATGAACGCCGATGACCTCGGAGAAGTGGTCAAGTATTTCACAAAAGAGGGACGCACGCCCAAAGAGACGGAACTGCGCATCCTCGACACCTATTGGAGCGACCACTGCCGCCATACCACCTTCACCACGCAGCTGACCGAAATCAAAGTCGACGACTCTTTCCTCAAAGAGGAACTCGAGAGCCAGTTGGGGGCCTTCCACGACATCCGCAAAGCCCTCGGGCGCGAAGGCAAGAGCCTGTGCCTGATGGAACTGGCGACCATCGGAGCCCGCTATCTGCGTCAGCAGGGCAAGTTGGACGATATGGAGGTCAGCGAAGAAAATAACGCCTGCAGCATCTTCATCGATGTGGATGTGGACGGACAGCAGGAGAAATGGCTGCTTCAGTTCAAGAACGAAACCCATAACCACCCTACGGAAATCGAGCCTTTCGGCGGGGCGTCCACCTGTCTGGGCGGCGCCATCCGCGACCCGCTTTCCGGTCGTGCCTATGTGTATCAGGCGATGCGTGTGACGGGAGCGGGGGACATCCTGCTGCCGGTTGAAAAAACGCGCGCCGGCAAACTTCCGCAGAGCGTCATCAGCCGCAAAGCCGCGGCGGGCTATTCCTCCTACGGCAATCAAATCGGCCTCGCAACCACCCACGTGCGGGAAATCTACGACGAAGGCTATGTAGCCAAACGCCTGGAAATCGGAGCGGTGGTCGGAGCGGTCAAGGCTTCGGCGGTCCGTCGCGAAAGTCCGGCGCCCGGCGATGTGATTCTGCTGATGGGCGGACGCACGGGCCGGGACGGCATCGGAGGAGCCACCGGTTCTTCCAAAGAGCACACCGAGCAGTCCATTGAGACCTGTTCCAGCGAAGTACAGAAAGGAAACGCGCCCGAAGAGCGCAAATTGCAGCGTCTGTTCCGTCGTCCGGAAGTGACGCGTTTGATTAAGAAATCCAATGACTTCGGGGCCGGCGGCGTGAGCGTGGCCATCGGGGAATTGGCGGCGGGCCTGGACATCTATCTGGACCGCGTGCCGACCAAATACAGCGGCCTGAACGCCACGGAGTTGGCCATCAGCGAATCGCAAGAGCGCATGGCTGTCGTGGTGGCCGCCGAGGACAAGGAGCAGATGAAAGAATACTGCCGTCGCGACAACATCGAAGTGACGGAAGTCGCGTATGTGACCGACCGGGGCCGCATGCGTATGTTCAAGGGGGACGAATTGGTCTGCGACCTGTCCCGCGAGTTCATCGACAGCGCCGGCGCCAAGCACTACAGCAAGGCCTGCATCGCCCCCGTGGAAGCGGTCGATCCGTTCTATCGCGACTACGAAGGTGCCAGCTTGGAAGAAAAGATATGCGCTTGTATGGCAAGCCCCAATGTGGCTTCACAGAAAGGATTGGTTGAGATGTTTGACGCCACCATCGGCCGCAGCACCGTGCTGATGCCTTACGGCGGCGTGCTGCAAAGCACCGAGACCCAGGTCTCCGTTCAGAAACTCCCGACGGACGGCTACACCGATACGGCCAGCATCCTGGCTTTCGGCTACAACCCCGCCATTGCGCGTTGGAGCCCTTATCACAGCGCGGCCTACGCGGTGGTGGAAGCCTGTACCAAGACCGTCTGCGCGGGCGGGGAGTGGTCCGGGATGCGTTTCTCCTATCAAGAGTATTTCGAGCGGATGACCGAAGACCCGCACAGCTGGGGAAAACCGCTTTCCGCGCTGCTGGGAGCCCTGAAAATGCAGGTGGCCCTCGGTCTGCCTTCCATCGGCGGCAAGGATTCGATGAGCGGTACCTTCGAGGATATCAGCGTGCCGCCCACCCTCGTGGCCTTCGGCGTGACGACGGTCAACGCAGGCGCCGTGATTTCGCCCGAACTCAAATGGGAAGGCAACTACTTATATTTGATTAAACATACTCCGCTGGCCAATTATATGCCCGATACGGACAGCCTGAAGGCCAACTGGGACTTCGTACACCAAGCCATCGCGGACGGCAATATCGTTTCCGCCTGGTCCGTGGGCTACGGCGGCGTGGCGGAAGCCCTTTGCAAAATGGCGATGGGCAACCTCTTCGGCGTGGACGTGACGGTGGATGAGCCGACGCTTTTCGGTCTGTCCTATGGTTCGATGGTTGTCGAGAGCTCCGAGCCCCTGGATTACGAAAATGCCATTCTGCTGGGCAACGTGACGGAAGGGGAAGACGGAAACCTGCGCATCAACGGAGAAAAAGTTTCCTCCGCCGCGGTGTACGAAGCGTATGAAAGCCGTTACGCAAAAGTGTATCCTCCCACGGTGGAAGCCTCGACCCAGGCGCTGACGCCCAAAGGATTCAAAGAGGCGAAAGCCCGCAAGGCCGTCCGCTATAAAGGCGAAAAGGTGGAACATCCCGTGGCTTATCTTCCGATTTTCCCTGGCACCAACTGCGACTACGACACGGCCAAGGCTTTCCGCAAGGCGGGGGCCGAGGTGGTAACCAGCGTTTTCCGCAACCTGACGCCGGAAGACGTGCTTTCGTCCATCGATGAAATGTGCGCTCATATCGACAGCTGCCACATTCTCGGATTCTGCGGGGGATTCTCCTGCGGTGACGAGCCCGACGGCAGCGGCAAATTTATCGCCAGCGTCATCGGCAACGAGAAAATCTCGGCGGCCATCGACCGGCTGCTGGGTCGCGGCGGCCTGATTCTGGGTATATGCAATGGCTTCCAGGCCTTGATCAAGAGCGGTTTGCTTCCGTATGGCAAGACCGGAACGGTGACGGCAGACGCTCCCACGCTTTTCCGCAACGACATCAACCGTCATATTTCCCAGATGGTGACCACCTGCGTGGCTTCGACCGCTTCTCCTTGGCTGAAAGGCTTCAAGAAAGGCGATTTGCACACCATCGCCGTGAGCCACGGAGAGGGAAAATTCATGGTCAGCGAGTCCCTGGCCCGCCAGCTCTTCGAGAACGGGCAGGTGGCTTTCCGCTATGTCGATCCCGTGACGGAAGCCCCTACGATGGAATCTCCCTTCAACCCCAACGGTTCCAATTACGCCATCGAAGGCATTCTGGACCCGAGCGGACAGATTTTGGGCAAGATGGGCCATACGGAGCGTTACGAACCCAATGTTTTCAAAAATATCGAAGAAGAACTCGATCAGCCTCTGATGGCGAATGCAGTGGAATATTTTAGAAATCCCATTAAATAAATGACAACCAACTACACCAAAAAAGAGCTGCTTTACGACGGCAACGAGAAGCAGATTTTTGCAACGGAAGACCCGGATAAGGTCATTATCCGATACAAGGATGTGACCACCGCCTACAACAACATCAAGCGGGCCCGTTTCGAAGGCATCGGCGTTTACAACAACAAAATTTCCGCCCTTCTTTTTGAAGAACTGGCCAAGGAAGGCGTGGAGAACCACTTTATCGACCTGGTCAACGACCGCGAGCAGCTCTGCCGCCGCATCACCTGGGTCAATATCGTCGTAGTGGTCCACAACTGGTTTGCCGGCACCCTTTCCCGCCATTTGAACATTGCAGAAGGCGTGAAATGCCCCAATGTAATCGTGGACCTTCGCTACAACACCGATGAACTGGACAACCCGCTCATCAACAACGACCAGGCCGTCGCCTTGGGTCTGGCCAGCTATCCGGAGCTTCAGATAATCGACGCAACCGCCCGAAAAATCAACGACTTCCTGTTCAAAAGATTTGCGGCTGTCGGCATCAATCTGATTGATTTCAAACTGGAATTCGGCCGAACCCCTGATGGAAAGATCATCCTTTCGGACGAACTCAGCCCCGACCGCTGCCGTCTGTGGGACGCCGCGACCGGCAAAAAACTCGACAAAGACCGTTTCCGTCAGGACCTGGGTTATATCGTGGACGGCTACAAAGAGGTGTATGATCGTTTAACCAAGCAGTAGTATGGGAATCTTTGCAGTATATGGTGCCCCCAAGGCATCTTCCGTCATTTATTACGGACTCCACGGACTCCAGCACCGGGGACAGGAAGGAGCCGGTATCGCCGTTTTTGACGAGAATGGCAAATACCTGCATCACAAAGGTCTCGGTCTCATCAGTGAAATCTTCAATGAGCAGCGTCTGGACGCGCTCGAAGGCCATATCGGAATGGGAACGACCCAGTACGCCAATGCCGAGCGCGGCGGTCTGGACAATGTGCAGCCCCTTTATTTCCACCACAAAGGCGGCGACCTCTGTATCGCCGGCGACGGCAACCTGGTCAACGGGCCGGAGATCCGCGAATTTTTGGAAAACAGGGGCATCATCCTTCACTCCTCGACCGACAGCGAACTGCTGGCCAATCTGATCAAGAAAGAACATTCCGAGGATCGTATCTTCAATATCATCCGTGCGCTGAATATGATGGAAGGCGGTTTTGCCTTCATCATTATGACCCGCAACCGCATCTACGCCTGCCGGGACAAATATGGCATCAAGCCCCTCTGCATCGGCAAATTGAGCGACGGCTATGTGGTCAGCAGCGAGAGTTGTGCCTTCGAGTTGATCGGAGCCACCTTTGTGCGCGACGTACAGCCGGGCGAAGTGGTCACCATTGATGAAAAAGGGATGCGTTGCCGCGACTATTCGCAGTTCAAACGCCGGATGATGTGCGGTATGGAATATATCTACATCGCCCGTCCGGACAGCGATATCGACGGCTGCAACGTACACGCCTACCGCATGGAATCCGGCCGCATCCTGGCCCGGGAATGCCCGGCGGACGCAGATATCGTCGTCGGTGTGCCCGACTCCAGCCTCAGCGCCGCAATGGGTTACAGCCAGCAGAGCGGCCTGCCTTATGAAATGGGCCTGATTAAGAACCGCTATGTAGCGCGTACCTTTATCCAGCCTTTGCAAGAGATGCGCGAGCGGGGAGTGGTGATGAAATTGTCCGCCGTCCGCAGCATCGTCAACGGCAAACGTATCGTACTCGTAGACGACTCCATTGTACGTGGAACGACCATTTTGAAAATCATCAAGATTCTCCGCAACGCCGGAGCGACGGCCGTCCACGTGCGTATCGCCAGCCCGATGATGACGCATCCTTGCTACTACGGCGTGGACACTTCCACCAAAGAGGAATTGCTCTGCAACGGACGCACCCTCGAAGAGGCCTGCAAGGAAATCGGAGCCGACTCGCTGGGCTATATCAGTCCCGAAGGCAGCCGCGCGTCCACTTTTGGCTGCAGCGACCTCTGTCTGGCCTGTTTCACGGGCGAATATGCAACTGACTTATATAAGAATCAAGAATAACTATGGCAGTATCTTATGAAAAAGCGGGGGTGAACCTCGAAGCCGGATATGAAGTAGTCCGCCGCATCAAACAACACGTGGCCTCCACGCAGCGCGTGGGCTCGATGGGGAACATAGGTTCCTTCGGCGGTATGTTCGACCTCTCCCAACTGGGCATCAAAGAACCCGTGCTGGTGAGCGGAACGGACGGCGTGGGCACGAAACTGAAAATCGCTTTTGCGATGGACAAGCACGACACCATCGGCATCGATGCCGTGGCGATGTGCGTCAACGATGTGCTGGCACAGGGTGCCGAGCCTTTGATTTTCCTGGATTATGTGGCTCTCGGCCATAATATTCCCGCGAAAGTCGAAGCCATCGTGGCCGGCGTGGCCGAAGGCTGCCGTCAGGCCGGCTGCGCGCTTGTGGGCGGTGAGACCGCGGAAATGCCCGGTATGTACGCCGATGGCGAATACGATATCGCCGGTTATACGACGGGCGTGGTGGAGAAGAGCAAACTCATCGACGGCACGAAAGTGAAGGTGGGAGATGTGCTGGTCGGCATCGCTTCCAGCGGTGTTCATTCCAATGGCTTCAGCCTTGTACGTAAGATCGTTACGGACAATGACCTCCACTACAGCGACAAGTTGTTCGGTGATAAGACGCTGGGCGAAGTACTGCTGACGCCGACCCGCATCTATGTCAAACAGGTGCTGGAAGTCATCCGCAACTGCGACGTGCACGGCATCTGCCACATCACGGGCGGCGGATTCGACGAAAACATTCCCCGCGTGCTGTCCGAAGGCCAGGGATTGGAAATCCAGGAGGGGACTTGGGAGATTCTGCCCGTGTTCCAAAAACTGGAAGAATGGGGCCGCATTCCGCACCGCGAGATGTTCAATATCTTCAATATGGGCATCGGAATGGTGGTCGTGCTGGATGCTTCCGAAGCGGACAAGGCCATCGCCATCCTGAAAGAAAAAGGCGAAAAAGCATCCGTCATCGGCAAAGTGACGGACAAACCGGGTGTAAATATCAAGTTATTATAATGAAGAAGAGAGCGTTATTGAGCGTCAGCGACAAAAGCGGCCTCAAAGAATTTGCCCAGAGCCTGGTGGCGCTGGGCTGGGAACTCATCGCCACGGGCGGTACCCAGAAATTATTGATTGACAACGGGATTCCCAACATCGGCATCAGCGAAGTGACGGGATTCCCCGAGATTTGCGACGGTCGCGTGAAGACCCTGCATCCCAAAGTGCACGGCGCCCTGCTGGCCCGTCGGGATGTACCGGCCCATCTGCAGGCCCTGCAGGAGAACGGTATCCAATTTATCGATATGGTGTGCGTCAACCTCTATCCTTTCAAGCAGACCATTTCCAAAGAGGGTGTGTCTATGGAAGATGCCATAGAGAACATCGACATCGGTGGTCCTTCGATGCTCCGCAGCGCCGCCAAGAACTGGAACGATGTGACGGTGGTCTGCGACCCTTCGGATTACGGCCGCATCATCGATGAGATCAAAACCAATGGCAACACCTTGAAAGAGACGCGTCTGCAACTGTCAGCTAAAGCCTATACCCATACTGCGGAGTACGATATGTGCATCGCCGGATTCATGCGCAAGGCGGCCGGTCTGAACGAGAAACTGTTCCTCGAATACGACCTGTGCCAGAGCCTGCGCTATGGGGAGAACCCCCACCAGCAAGCGAAATTTTACAAAACGCTGGAACCTAAACCCTTCTCGCTGGCCTTTGCCCGTCAACTCGGCGGCAAAGAACTCAGTTACAACAACATCCAGGACGCCAACGCCGCTTTGGATATTGTCCGTGAGTTCGATGAACCTTTCGCCGTGGGGCTCAAACACATGAACCCCTGCGGTGCCGCCGTGGGCAAGACCATCGAGGAAGCCTGGCAGAAAGCCTACGAGGCCGACAAAGTGAGCATCTATGGCGGTATCGTGGCCGTCAACCGCGAACTGACCGGGGAGGCCGCCGCTGCGATGAAACCCATCTTCCTGGAAATCGTCATCGCGCCGTCCTTCTCCGCCGAGGCCTTGGAAATCCTTTCCGCCAAGAAGAACCTCCGGCTCTTGCAAGTGGATATGACCAAGACCGCCGAAGTCGAGATGCAATATGTGTCGATGAACGGCGGTATGCTCGCCCAGCAGAAAGACCGTCAGACGCTGGAAGTCAAGGCGGAAATGTGCGTGACCGAAACCAAACCTTCAACTGCGCAGGTCGCCGATATGGACTTCGGATGGAAGATTGTCAAGCATGTCAAATCCAATGCCATCGTGGTGGTCAAGGACGGCGCTACGCTGGGTGTGGGCGCGGGTCAGATGAACCGTGTCGGCTCCGCTGAAATCGCCCTCAAAGAGGCGCAGGCGGCGGGTGTGACCTCCGGTCTGGTGCTGGCTTCCGACGGCTTCCTGCCCTTCGACGACACCGTGGCCCTGGCCGCCCAATATGGCGTGAGCGCGATTGTGCAGCCGGGCGGCAGCATCCGCGACAATGATTGCATCGTCAAGGCCAACGAACTGGGCATCACGATGCTTTTCACCGGAATGAGACATTTCAAGCACTAAACGATGAAAACTAAAGTAGTCTTAGTTGTAGCTTCGGGCGGAAGGTGCCACGCGATTGTGGACGCCTTGAGCCGTTCTCCGCAGGTTGCCAAAATCTATTGCGCCCCCGGAAACGCCGGTATTGCGGCGCAGGCCGAATGTGTCCCCATCAAAGAGAAATCATCGTGGATGCGTTCCGGGCCGCCGGAATGGCTATTTTCGGCCACACGGCCGCTGCGACCAACATCGAGTCCAGCAAGGAATTCGCCAAGAAGTTGATGGTCAAATATGACATCCCGACTTCCTGCTACCAGAGTTTTACCGATTACAAGGAGGCCCTCGCATTTGTGAGCGCCCGTCCTTTCCCCGCCGTGCTCAAATACGACGGCCTGGCGGCCGGCAAAGGCGTAGTGATCGCCGCTGACTTGGCGGAAGCGGACGCCGCCCTGAAAGATATGCTGCTGGATGCGCATTTCGGGCATGGAAAGGTGGTCGTGGAGGATTACCTCGAAGGTCCGGAATTCTCCTTTATGTGCTTTGTGAACGGCTCGCAAGTGGTTCCTATGCCCCTGAGTCAGGACCACAAAAGGGCGTACGACGGCGACAGAGGACCGAATACCGGTGGTATGGGCGCCTACACGGGCCTTCCGTTCATCAGCGAAGAAGACAAGGCGTACGCTTTCCAAAACATCCTGCAGAAAACGGCGGATGCGATGGTCAGCGAAGGATTGCCCCTTTCCGGCGTGCTGTACGGCGGTCTGATGAAAACCCGCGACGGCATCAAAGTGATTGAGTTCAACGCACGTTTCGGCGACCCCGAGACTGAAGTGGTCCTGCCTTTGCTGGAGAGCGACATTTACGAGATGTTCTACGCCGTGGCGACCGGAGCGAAGTTACCCACGCCCGTCTGGTCTTCCGAGCGCACGCTGGGCATCGTGCTGGCCTCCAAAGGCTATCCCGGTGATTATGAGAAGGGCTTTGTCATCGAAGGCCTGGACCAAGTGAACTGCAAAGTCTATCACATGGGCACGAAGGCGGACGAGCAGGGCCGCATCCTGACGGCCGGCGGCCGCGTGATGATTGCCGTGGCTAAAGCGCCGACCCTTCCCGAGGCTTTGGAAAAGGCCAATGCGGAGGTGGACAAAATCCAGTGCGAGAACCTCTTCCACCGCAGGGACATCGCCCGCAAGGCATTCGGAGCCCGGGTCATTGACGGCAAAGTCTTGTCGGCCGAAATCAAAGAAGATGTCCGCGCCCGTGTGTCCGAAGCGGCCGCCCAATACGGCCGCGTGCCTTGCCTGGCCGTGATTCTGGTAGGGGACAACCCCGCCAGCCAGTCCTATGTGAAAGGAAAAATCAAGGCCTGCGAGGTCTGCGGCATCGAAAGCCGGCTCATTACGCTGTCCGCCGAGGTATCCCGCGAAGATTTGCTGGCGCAGATTGCTGCCCTGAATGCGGATGCGGCTGTGGACGGCATATTGGTCCAGTTGCCTTTGCCCAAACATATCGATGAAGACGAAGTGATTGACGCCATTGCCATCGAGAAAGATGTGGACGGTTTCCATCCCTTGAATGTGGCGCGGCTCAACCTCTCCCGTCCCTGCATCCTTCCTTGCACGCCCAAGGGCATTATCCGTATGCTCAAGTCCGCCGGCGTAAAACTCTCCGGCGCCAAGGCGGTCGTTGTGGGACGCAGCAATATCGTGGGCAAACCGGTAGCCAAGTTGCTGTTGGATGAGAACGCGACGGTAACCATCGCGCATTCCCGTACCCGCGATTTGGCGGCGGTAACACGCGAAGCGGACGTGCTGGTGGCGGCTGTGGGCCGTATGGGCACTATCACAGCCGATATGGTCAAGCCGGGCGCCGTTGTCATCGATGTGGGCGTCAACCGCAATCCCGAGACCGGCAAATTGTGCGGGGATGTGGACTATGCCGGCGTTTCGGCCGTCGCTTCCGCCATCACTCCCGTTCCTGGCGGGGTAGGACCGATGACCATCGCAATGTTGATGGAAAACACTTTGGAATGTTTTATCAATCGAAACAAATAATCTTTTAATACTATGTTAGAAATTGGATCTCCTCTTACGAAAGTCGCCAAAAGGGCGCTTTTGTGCGGCAGCGGCGAACTGGGCAAGGAAGTTACCATCGAACTTCAGCGTTACGGCATCGAAGTGATCGCCGTGGACCGTTATGCCAACGCGCCGGCGATGCAGGTGGCGCACCGCAGCCACGTCATCAATATGTTGGACGGTGAGGCGCTGCGTGCCGTCATCGAGGCCGAGAAGCCGGACTTCATCATTCCCGAGGTGGAAGCGATTGCCACGCCCACCCTCGTGCAACTGGAAAAAGAAGGCTACAATGTCATTCCCACCGCCAATGCGACCTTCCTGACGATGAACCGCGAAGGCATCCGTCGTCTGGCTGCCGAAACGCTCGGTCTGCCCACGGCCACCTATCGTTTCGCCGACAACTACGAACAGTTCAAGGCCGCCATCGCCGAGATCGGCATCCCTTGCGTCGTGAAACCCGTGATGAGTTCTTCCGGCCACGGTCAGAGCACCATCAAGAGCGAAGCGGACGTGGATCCCGCCTGGGAAGAAGCCCAGAAAGGCGGTCGCGCCGGAGCCGGCCGCGTCATCGTGGAAGGTTTTGTGGACTTCGACTATGAAATCACCTTGCTGACCGTCCGTCACCGTGACGGAACGACCTGCTGCCAGCCCATCGGGCACCATCAGGTGAACGGGGACTATCGCGAGTCCTGGCAGCCGCAGCCGATGACCGACACCGCCATGCAGCAGGCGAAGGATATCGCCCACAAGATCACCGGTGCCCTCGGCGGCTACGGAATCTTCGGCGTGGAAATGTTCATCAAAGGCGACAAAGTCATCTTCAGCGAGGTTTCTCCTCGTCCGCACGACACCGGTATGGTGACGATGATTTCGCAGGACCTCTCCGAATTCGGTCTGCACGCCCGCGCCATCCTCGGCCTGCCCATCCCTGAAATCCGTTTCTTCGCCCCCAGCGCCTCCAAGGCCATCGTGGTGGAAGGGGATACCGACAAGGTCGTCTTCTCCAACCTGGAGGAAGTTCTGGGCGAGAAAGGCGTCCAGATCCGCATCTTCGGCAAACCCGAGGTGAAAGGCCATCGCCGCTACGGCGTACTCCTCGCCACCGACGAGACCGTCGAGAAAGCCCTCGCCAAAGTCGAACGCGCCTACGCCAAACTCAAAGTCACCGTCCTTCCGCGGTAGCATTTCCTACTCATATCCTTCACGCGGAGGCAAAAAGTTTGCGGGACCCGAAAAAGGGATCCCGCAATTCTTTTTACCTCCGCTCCCTCGACGCTCTCGCACCTCGTAGCGGGGCTATCAATGAATGATATTTAGTCGTCGATGCCGAGGAGTTGGCCGGTGGGGGAGAACTTGAGTTCGAGACCGTTGTTGATTTCAATCTCGTAGCCGTAGAGTTCTTTGTCGATTTTGGTGATCATCATTCTTGCCGTATTTCCTCATACGCGCGATGATAGAACCGACGCAGCACCCAGCATGGCCGTGTGGGAATAATCCCGTATCACTTCCAAGGAGATTCCGGGAAGCCCCTGACGGACCGCCGGATCCATCAAATCGAAGGAACGGGCAATCTGTCCGCCGAAGAAGATCGTTTTGATATCCAATTCCTCCAACAAAGGACGAGCACCTTCAGCGAATGCCTTGCCAACCGAAAGAAAGGCCTCGATCGCCGCTTTTTCACCAGCGCGTGCCCGCTCCGAGATTTCCTTGACATCTCCTTCAACGGGTTTTCCGTAGACCTTGAGGATGGCTCTCCGGGAGACAAAATCTTCGAGAATGGAATCCCGGAAAGGTCGGTCATACAGAGAACGGACAGGATCAAGATGCTCATCCATCTGCACAACGCCGTCCACGGCATAGGAGAATCCCAGGCCGGTGCCCAGGGTGACGAGCGCGACGCGCCCCCGACGCAACTCCGGCCTTTCGCTGAGCAAGCCCAGCAGGGGAGCGTTGACATCGTGTACAAAACCTATCCGCACCGAATCCGACAAGCCGGCCAGCGCCCGGAAACTTTCTCCGTACACGGATGCGAACTTGTGCTTCATCAGAAACACGCCCTGACGATAATCGAAAGGGCCGGGAATGCAGACGCCGACAGCAGCGTCAGACACAGAAGAGCCATCGCTCCCCTTTAACGGGGAGACGGCTTCCTGCAGGGAGGCGGCGATTTCTGCGTGGCTGCCTCCGGATGAAATGGGGATGCTGCGACCGTCACTGCACTTGATGAAAGTGCCGCCGACGTCGAGTAATAGCGTTTGTGTATTCATTGGGCAGAGTCTTTTGAATCTTTGCAAAGCAATTTATTTTTTGCCGTATTTCCTCCGAGATGACATTGGGCGTGCAGGATAAGGCAAGCAACAATAGCGGAAGAAAAAGTTTTTTCATAAATTTATATCTTTCAATATAATTCTTTATTTCAGCTTCTCAAATCCTTTAAGTGAAGCAAGGGCTTTCGAGCTGAGCAGGAGTACAGCGATGATAGTTACCCAAGCCATCAAGCCCACACCGATATCGCCCAGTTTCCATATCAAATCCGTCTCCCGGACGGCGCCGAATACAACCGCGCCGATCATAAAGGCTTGCAGCAGACGGATAGCCACCTGTTCCCATCGGCTCCCTTGCCGCTTGCGGAAGAGATAAATGATGCCGGATTCCGCATAAAAATAATACGCGATGATGGTGGTGAACACGAAAAAGAGCATCGCGATTGACACAAATTTTCCACCGAACCCGGTAAACACCGAATCCACGGCATTCTGGGTGTAAGCCACATAATTCCCAGCCAATTTTGGCGCCGAGGAGTAGAGCATTTCCCCAGTCTTGGCGTCCAATATGTTGTAGGTACCGGATGAAAGTATCATCAACGCGGTGGCCGTACAGACCAGCAAGGTATCCACATACACGGAAAAGGCCTGGGCCATTCCCTGTTGGGCCGGGTGGGGGACATCGGCCGCCGCCGAAACGATGGCGCCCGTACCCTGACCGGCTTCATTCGAGAAAATACCCCTTTTCACACCCATCGCGATAGTAGAACCGATGATTCCGCCGCACACCGGGTTGATGGCAAACGCATTGGTGAAAATGGAGGCGAACACAGTGGGAATATCCAAAATATGGTATCCGATGACCACAACGGCCATCATAATATACCCAAAGGCCATAAACGGCGTGATGAAAGAGGCCACACGGGCAATGCGCTTGACGCCGCCCACAATGACCAGACCCAGCAGGAAAGCCATCACCAATCCGGACCACAAAAAATTGAAAGAAAAAGCGTTGTTCAAG
>CACZWF010000051.1 GCA_902784785.1 uncultured Bacteroidia bacterium | reverse complement strand
CAACGATTTCATCTCCTTGAAAGTGAACTACACTTTCATGCTCGGCACGGAAACGATGCGACTGCTGAAAGACCGAAGCGACAGCGGAAACGGCCACTGGGCCTGGTTCTCCCTGGTCGTCTCCCCCACCCTCTTTAAAACGAAATGGTAATTTAGACAGCAAGCGATGAAAAAATCAGCGTCTTTGACAAAAACACAATATGGCCTTTATGTGGAGTGCGTTTCCAACGAAGGGAAGGCCTGCTATAATATCCCCTACCTCTACACTTTGGGCGGAAGTCTGGACGGAGAAAGGCTGCGCCGCGCCATCGAGGCCGCCGTGACCGCCCATCCCACCCTGTTCACGCGCATCGAGGTCGGGAGCAATGACGAGCCGGTACAAAGCATTGACAGCGCAGAAACGTTTACGCTGGACATAGAAGAAATCGACGATATCGAGGCGGTCAAAGCCGCGTTCATCCAACCCTTCTCGCTGTTGAAAGACCGTCTGTTCCGGATTCGTCTGTTGAAAGACAAAGAGCATTTCTATATCTTGCAGGACATCCATCATATCATCAGCGACGGAACTTCGCGCAAAGTGCTGCTGGCCGATATCCAAAAAGCCTACGATGGAGAAAGTTTGGAACCCGAAGCCCTAACCTTGGCAGAAGTGGCGGAAGAAGAGACGAAACAACGGGCCACTCCCGCCTTCGAAGAAGGCAAAAAATGGTATGCCCAAAACTTCGACTGCGGGGACTGCTACTCTCCCCTGCTACCGGACCTTGACGGAACGGCCGCCACGGAAGCACGACAGACCCGCACAATGAATCTCGATGCAGCCCGCATAGATGCCTACTGCCAGAAAAACGGCCTGTTCAAAAGCACGTTCTTCACGGCGGTTTACAGTTACCTGCTCGCCAAATTCAACAATGAGCAGCAGGCCCTTTTCAACAGCCTGTACAACGGTCGCGGCGACCAACGTCTGGCCCATTCCGTGGCAATGCTGGTCAAGACTTTCCCCGTCTATGCGACATTCACGGACGAGACTTCCGTTCTTGATTTCCTCAAAGCATGCCAGGAGCAGATGAGCGGCTGCCGGGAGCACGAGACCTACTCCTACAGCGACGCCGTGAGCGACCTGGGCTTGCAGGTGGCCACGATGTTCGCCTGGCACGGCAATCTGTTCGACAGCCAGACATTCTGCGGCCAGCCGATGAGCGCGGAGCGTCTGAACAACAACACCCTCGAAGTACCCCTCTACGTGAAGGGTTATCTCCGCGACGGACGCAGCTTCATCGAGGCCGAATACAGCGCCGAGGTGTATTCGAAAGAGTTGGTCAGCCAGTTCCTGGAGAGTTACGAGGCCGTCGCCGAAGGCTTCCTTTCCCAAGAATATTTGCGTGATATCGACCTGTCCACCGCTTCGCAGATAACGGTGCTGGACAGTTTCAACGAGACGGACATCCCCTACGACGATACGCAGACCATCGTTTCGCTCTTCCGCCGTCAGGCCAAGGCGACACCCGATCAACCGGCCGTCATTTTCAAAGACCGGTCCTACACCTACGCCGAGGTGGATGATATCAGCGACCGCATCGCGGCCACCCTGGCCGCCAAAGGACTGGGGGCCGAAGACGTCGTGTCCATCCTCATTCCCCGCTGTGAATGGATGGTCATCGCTTCGCTGGGCGTGAGCAAGGCCGGATGCGCCTATCAGCCCCTCGACCCCAGCTATCCCAAAGAACGGCTCAACTTCATGATGCAGGATGCGAACGCCCAAGTGCTGATTGCCGATGAAACGCTGCGTCCCATCGTGGATGACTTCAAAGGCGACGTCCTGCTGACCAAGGACCTGACTTCCCTGCCGATGGCCGGCCCGGTTCCCGAAGGACCCAAGCCCGGCAGCCTGTTCATCCTGCTTTATACCTCCGGCTCCACCGGCGTGCCCAAAGGATGCCAGCTGATGCATTCCAACTTGGTCTGCTTCTGCCATTGGTACCAGCGGTATTTCGACCTCAAACCGGGGCACAAGGTGGCCGCCTACGCGAGTTACGGCTTCGACGTCTGTATGATGGATATGTACTGCGGCATCACCTGCGGCATTCCCATTTACATCATCCCCGAGGAAATGCGCCTGGATCTGGTCGCCCTGAACGACTATTTCGAGCGCGAGGCCATCACCCACGCCTTCATCACCACCCAGGTGGCCTATCAGTTCGCCACCAGCATGGAGAACCACTCCCTGCTGCATCTTTGCACCGCCGGTGAGAAACTGGCTCCCCTTGCCCCGCCGAAGGGCTACCTGCTCCACAACGGCTACGGCCCCACGGAGACCACCGTCCTCACCACCATCTATTGCGTGAATGAGAAACTGAAAGACATTCCTATTGGCAAACCCCTCGACAACCTGCGCCTCTACATTGTGGACGGCCGGGGTCAGCGCCTGCCCGTCGGCGCGGTCGGCGAGCTCTGGGTGGCGGGACCGCAGGTCAGCCGGGGCTACCTCAACCGCCCCGAAAAGACGGTCGAAGTCTATATCGCCAATCCGTTCACGACGGAAGAAAAATTCAACCGCATTTACAAGACCGGCGACATCGTGCGCTACCTGCCTTCCGGCGACATCCAGTTCATCGGACGACGCGACGGTCAGGTGAAGATCCGCGGGTTCCGCATCGAACTGAAAGAGGTGGAAGCCATCATCCGGGAATTTCCGGGCATCAAGGACGCCACCGTCCAGGCCTTTGACGAGGAAAACGGCAGCGGCAAATTCATCGCCGCCTATGTCGTCAGCGACCAACCCGTCGACATCGAGGCGATGAACAATTTCATCCTCGAACAGAAGCCGCCTTATATGGTGCCGGCCGTGACGATGCAGATTGACGCCATCCCGCTCAACCAGAACTTCAAGGTCAACAAACGGGCCCTGCCCAAGCCGGAAAAGAAAGTGGAAGCCGTCGAGACTTCCGCAGCACCGATGAATGTGCTGGAAGCGGAACTCTTCGAAATGATTGCCGCCATCGCGGGCAATCGGGAGTTCGGCATCACCACCGTTTTGGGCAATATCGGCCTGACCTCCATCTCCGCCATCAAGCTGGCCGTGCAGGCCAACAAGCGCTTCGGCGTTTCGCTGGACGCGAAAATGCTGGTCAAAAGCGGGACCTTGCAGGGCATTGAGAATGAAATCCTCCAACGGATGATGTCCGGAGCCGGAACGCAAGGCGTTGCCGCAAAAGCCGCTGGAACATCATCAGCCGATGCATCTACGACCGCACCCGATGCCGGAAGCCAAGCCACGGCCGGCCCTATTTCCGTACCCCTGAGTTATGCCCAGACCGGCGTCTATTTCGATTGCCTGAAAAACCCGTCCACGACGCTCTACAATATCCCCTATTGCATCGCATTCCCCGAAGGAACGGACGCGCAGGCGGTAGCCGAGGCCCTCAAGACCCTGGTTGCCCTACACCCCCAGATGACCGCCCGTTTCGGAAACGACGGATCGGATATCGTGCAGACGACCACCCCGGACCGGTCCGTCGATATCCCGTTCAAAACCCTCAACGAAGCGGAATTCGAGGCTTACAAACGCACATTTGTCCGTCCCTTCGACTTGGCGACCGACCCCCTCTACCGCTTTGAACTCATTCAAGTAGAGAAAAATTTATATCTGCTTTCCGACGTGCACCATCTGGTTTTCGACGGCGGTTCCTTCGACCTTTTCCTGCAACAACTTTGCAGCCTGATGAACGGCGAGGCCATCGAAGAGGAGGAACTGAGTTACGCCGGCTATGTAAAGGCGGAAAAAGCGGCGGAAGGTGGTTCGGATTATCAGGCGGCCCAAGATTGGTTCAAGAGCCGTCTGGAAACCTGCGAAGCCGCGACCGAAGTCCCTTCTGACTTGGCCGGAACCACCAAGGGAAGCATCGGAACCGCCTGGGCCGACTTGGATTTACCGGCAATCAACGCCTTCGCCCGGGCCAACCAGATTACCCCAGCCCACCTGATCCTCGCCGCCACCTATTATGTGCTGTCCCGCTTCGCCAACAGCGAAGACCTCTGCATCACGACCGTCTCCGGCGGACGCTCCGACCTGCGCATCCGCAACACGGTGGGTATGTTTGTCAACACCCTGGCCCTGAGCGCACACATCGGAAAACAGAGCGTGCGGGAATTCCTGCAGGAAGTGAGCGCGAATTTCGACGAGACGCTCCGACACGAGAATTATCCTTTCGCCCGCATCGCGGCCGATTATGGTCTGACGGCGGAAATCCAGTTCGTCTATCAACTGGGGGTCATCAGCCAATACCTCTGCAAGGGTACCGCACTGGAGTTGGAGAACCTCGAACTGAAAGTTCCCAAGTTCCCCATCACCTTCTTCGTCAAAGAAGTGAAGGGCGTGCCCGGCGTATGCGTGGAATACGACGACGGGCGTTACTCCGCCCGCCTGATGCAAGCGCTCGCCGACGCCATCCCAGTGACGGCCAAACGGATGGCCGAACGGCCCGACGAAGCCCTCACCTCCCTGAGCATCCTCAGCGAGGAAGAGGAACGCCGCATCATCCAACTTGGTACGGGTAAAGAACTGGCGGTGGATTTGAGTGAAACTTTCGCCCAACTCTTCACTCGGCAGGCCGCCCGCACCCCCGATGCACCGGCCGTCGTCGACAAGGACAGCCAGCTCAGCTACAGCGAGATGGACCGCTATTCCAACGCCCTGGCCCACCGGCTCATCGATTTCGGAGTACAGGCCGACGACTTCGTCTGCGTGATGCTCGACCGCGTCAAGGAATTTCCGCTCGCGGTGCTATCCATCCACAAGGCCGGCGCCGCCTACACCCCGCTCGATTTCGAATACCCCAACGAGCGGCTGAGTTATATGTTGGAAAATTCCGAATCGAAGGTACTCATCACTTCGCACGCGGTGCTGGAGGCCAAATTGGCGGAAGGCGGACTGGAAACGGCCGCCGCCCGCACCTTCTTCATCGACGACTTTATGGCGGAAGTGACAAGCGGCAGCGACGGAAAGAATGCACAGGCCAACGCCGACGCAAAGGCGTTCGAGCCCATCGACCTGTCCCGTCCCGACGGTCTGGCCTATATGATTTACACCAGCGGTTCCACCGGCAAGCCCAAAGGCGCGATGCTCCACCAGGCCGGCCTGCGCAACTTCATCGCGGTGGTCGTCGATATGGAGAAACTGACCGCGGCCGACCGCATCAGCGGCCACCGTTCCTTCTCCTTCGACGCGCACATCGAGGATATGTACCCCGTACTCACCCTCGGCGGTTCGTTCCACATCATGCCTTCGGAAATCCGCAAGGACCTCGGCGCCATCCGCCAGTTCCTCTTCGACCATCAAATCACGGGCGGTGGTTATTCGACGGCGATGACCTGCCTGCTGCTGGGCGCCTTCGACGACCTCCCCATCCGTTTCACTACGGGCGGCGGCGAGAAGATGAGCGGCGTTTACAGCGACCATATTGAAATCATCAATGTCTATGGGCCGACGGAATGTACGGACGACACCTCTTATTACAGCATTGCGCCCGGCACCCGCATCGAGAACATCCCCATCGGCGAGAGCGTGGCCAACAACTGGAACTTCATCGTAGACACGGCCGGGCATCTGGTACCCCAGGGCGTGGCCGGTGAATTGTGCTTCGCCGGCGTCCAGGTGGGCCGCGGTTACTGGCGCCTGCCGGAACGCACGGCCCAATCGTTCGTCGATTGTCCTTTCGTCCAAGAAGACCGCTGGGGCCGCCCCGTACGGATGTACCACACCGGGGACCTCTGCCGTTGGAACGAAGAGGGGCAGATTGAGTACATCAGCCGCATCGACACCCAGGTCAAATTGCGCGGTTTCCGCATCGAACTGGGCGAGATTGAGAACAAGGCTTTGCAGATTGACGGCATCCGCCAAGCGGCCGCCGAGGTCCGCAAGGTAGGAGGCAACGAGCATCTGGTACTGTATTACACCTTGGAAGAGGGTTCGGCATTGAGCGACGAGGACATCCGTCAGGCGCTTGCCGCCTCCTCTTTGGCCGACTATATGGTGCCCGATGCCTATATGCACCTGGAGGTGATGCCGATGACCCCCAACCTCAAAATCAACCGCAAGGCCCTGCCGGTTCCCGAACTGAAACGGGCCACCGACTTTGTCGCACCTGAGGGAGAACTGGAGACCTTGTTCACCCAAATCTTCTCCCAGGTGCTGGACATCGCACAGGTGGGCGCGACCGACAATTTCTTCGAAATCGGCGGCACCAGTATCAACGCCATCAAGGTGATTGTGGAGGCGGGCAAGAAAGGCGTGCAGCTCGTCTTCAACGACCTCTTCGAGCAAAAGACGCCGCGGGCCCTCGCCGCCTACCTGGGTGAGACGGGCGCGTCCGACAGTCCGAAGAGCGACGGCCAGCAGACGGCAGCCAGCGGCATGCAGGCCGACACCTCGAAGCCAACGGCCGACAGCGATGCCGACAGCCCGTATGCCGGCCTCAACGCGATGCTCAGCGGAAACACCCTTTCCGCGATGCTCGGCGGCGAGCGCCAAAGCATCGGCGACGTGCTGTTGACAGGCGCCACCGGCTATCTGGGAATGCACATTCTCAACGAACTCTTGCTCCATTACGACGGCCACATTTTCTGCCCCGTCCGAGCCAAGAGCGACGAAGACGCCCTCCATCGGCTCAAAACGATGTTCTTCTATTATTTCGACAACAAAGATGCTTTCCGGCAACTCGAAGACCGCGTGAGCGCCTTCGCCTGCGAAATCACCCAGCCCGACGCACTCAAGCGCATCACCCAAGAAGGACTTACCGTCATCAACTGCGTGGCCAATGTGAAACATTTCTCGGCCGGCAACGACATCGAGATGGTCAACATCGAATCGGTGCGTCACCTGATTGCCTTCTGCCTGCGGACGAACGCCCGTCTGATTCACATTTCCACCAACAGCATCGCGGGATTGAGCATGGACGGCGTGCCCGGCCCCGAAGTCAAGCTCACGGAGCAGACGCTCTGGATCGGGCAGCATATCCAAGAGAACAAGTATGTCTATTCCAAGTTTATGGCGGAATCTCTGGTGCTTGAAGCCATCGCGCACCACAGCCTCAACGCTAAGATCATGCGTGTAGGCAACCTCTCGGCCCGCCAGCAGGACGGTGAGTTCCAGATCAACTTCAACACCAACAATTTCCTGGCTATGCTGCGGGCATATTCGGTGCTGGGAATGGTGCCGTACGAAGCCCTCGACCGGCGTTTCGAATTCTCCCCCATCGACGAGGTGGCCCGGGCCATTCTGTTGTTGGCGACCACGCCGAAGGAGTGTACGGTGTTTCATCCGAGCAACACGCACCGCCAGTTCCTCTCCGATATCCTCAACGGTTTCGCGGAAGCCGGCATCACGGTCAAGCGGGTGGAGAAGGAAGAATTCCAGCAGGCTTTGGAAAAAATGATGGAGAACCCCGACTTGGTGACCCTGTTGCGTCCGCTGATGGCTTACAACCTGAGCAGCACGCACCAGATGCGTTGGATCGAATCGACCAACGACTACACCACGCAGGTACTCTACCGCCTCGGTTTCCAATGGCCCATCACGGCCGCCGATTATGTCCACCGCTTTGTGGACACCATCGTCGGTTTCGGTTTCTTTAATGTGAAGTAGATATGAATCTGGAAGAAAGAGCAGCCTTCAACCGACAGTTCAGTCGTTTCCTGTGGTCATCCATCCTCATCGCCCTCTCGGGATGTCTGGGCAATGTGGTGGATGCCATCATCGTGGGCCATCTGATCGGGGAAGACGGCGTCAGCGCCATCAACCTGTCCAAGCCCGTGGTGCAGTTTATGTTCACTTTAAGTATGCTGCTGTCCACCGGGGCCGGTATGCTGGTGGGAATGGAACTCGGGAAAAAGAACACGCCGCGCGCCACCTATATCTACTCGCTGTCCATGGCGGCCTGCCTGATTGTGGGCTTGATCCTCACGGCCTGCGGTGCGCTCTTCCCCGACGCTTTCACCCGCTTGCTGTGCGACAACGAGCAATTGTTCCAACCCACGCGCGATTACCTGATTATGATGTTGCTCGGAGCCCCCGCCTATATGATGATGTGGGGACTGAGTACGATGGTGGGTGTCGATGGCAGTCCCCGGCTGGTATCCGTCGCCATTTTGATTGACAACGCGGTCAACCTGTCCCTTGACATTGTGTTCATCCAGTGGCTGGGCTGGGGCATCCAAGGTTCCTCCACGGCGACCGTCGTCGGTCACTTTGTCGGCATCGCCCTGATGCTCTGGCATTTCCGCTACAAGGACAACCACCTGCACCTGCGTTTCAAAACCGCGGCCGCCCGATTCAGCGAGGCCTTCTCGCAGATACTATCGCAAGGAGCGCCGCTGGCCATCGCGTCCATCTGCCTGACCTTGCTGATGTTTAGTTCCAACAGGATTGTGCTGTCGTCTCTGGGCCGCACGGGCATCTTCGCCTTTTCGGTCTGTATGAACCTATTGCAGATTTACAATCTCTTCCTGGCGGGCGTATGCCGCACCATCCAGTCGCTCGGCGCCATTGAGGTGGGCCGGCAGGACAACGAAGCCTTCCGGCTGGTCTTGATCAAGTCCTTCCGTTTCATCACCATCGCGATGGCCCTCACCTGTCTCTATGTGTGGATCGATCCGCAAGGCCTCGTCAAGTTCTTCGGAGCGAGTACCCCTGATATGATTAACGTGGGCAGCGAAGCCGTACGCGCCTTTGCCTTGAGTTTCATCCCCTTCTGCTACATCTACACGCTGATGGTCGTATACAAACTGTACGGTCATCACAAGATTGCCCTGTTCCTGTCCTTCGCGCTTTCGCTGACGGTCATCCCCGTGCTGTGGCTGGTCGCCCGCTTCGCTCCGAACCTGATTTGGTACAGTTACCTGATTGCCTACGGCATCGAGACGGTGCTTATCATTTTGTTCCATCGTATCGGACATCTGAAATTTGTCCTGCCTGAAAAATCCTGATTTTGGCGAGCCGGCGTGATTTATCTGAACGAGCATATCGCGGACATCAACTTGACGGAAGCCTTGCGGAAGGTGGGCCGGCAGCGGGCAGAATATGCCCTGCGCTACCACCGGGACCTAGACCGGCGGCTATCGGTGGCGGTCATTCTGCTGCTGATGGAAGGGCTGGAACGCGAATATGGACTGAGCGGGCCGCCCGTACTCACTTTCGGTGCGAATGGGAAACCCTTTCTGATCGACCATCCCGAGATTCATTTCAACCTCAGCCATTGTCCCCGGGCGGCCCTCTGCGCACTCGGCGACGAAACGGTGGGCTGCGACATCGAAGCCATCCCTGACGAATTGGACTGGGATGTATGCCGGCATTGTTTCAACGAGGCGGAACAGGACTCCATTCGGAATTCCGCCAACCCGCTGCTGGCTTTCACGGAGCACTGGACCCGCAAGGAAGCCTACCTGAAATGGACCGGAGAAGGCCTCTGCGACGATCTCCCGGGGCTGTTCACCAGAGCCGCCAACTCGGAACTGTTCCCTCATTTCCATACCCGCATCGCCCCCGACGCAAGTTACGTCTGGACGGTCTGCGGAGAAGGACTTTACGAATAAGCCAAAAAGTTTTCGTATGTTTGCAGAAATTACCCGGTATAAGATGAACAGACATACCCTTTTCTTTTCGAGATGGATGGCCGCGACGGTTTGCTGCGTCCTGCTTGCCTGTAGTGGACATCTTGCCAACGCCGGCGCCCCTTTCGACATAGATGGCATCCTGCGCGAAGTTCACGAAAAAATCGCGGACAAAGAACAATACAAGGCCATCAAAGAGAAGCGCATTGACGCCATCAAAGAGCAAATCATACGTCAGGAAAAAGACGGGAAAGACGCGATTGATGAGTACAACGCCCTCATCGGGGAATATTTCTCCTACAGCAGCGACTCTACAGAATATTATTTGCGGAAAATCCTTCCCCTCTGTTTGGCGCGAGGCGACAAAGAAGGCTATATCCGAAATCTGCTTCTCATTGCCTGGAACAACGCCCAGAACGGGAAATGGATAGAAACACAAGAAATCATCAAGAACATCAAACGCGAAGATTTGGCCAATAACGACCTTCTCGAGCGCTATTACAATACGCTTTGGTCCTTCTACAACAATTACTGCTCGCTGAACCCGCAGAGCCCTCGCTTCAACGAAATGCGCGTCGCCTACAGGGATTCAATGATGATGTACTGCGACCGAAACAGCGAGACCTACACATATGCTTGCTACGAGAAGTTGCTAGAGGAAAAGAAATACCACGAGGCGGAAGCATTGATTCACCCTCTTTTTGAAGAAAAGAACCCCAACCGGGGACGCGCCGCTTATTGCCTGGCGTGCATCTATAAAGAGGAAGGAAGGCTTCAAGAGGCCATATACCATCTTGCTTACGCTTCCATCATCGACCTCAAAAACGGCGTAATGGACAACAAAGCCATCTACGAACTGGGACTGCTGCTCTACAACAAAGGCGACATTGACTTGGCCTACGAGTGCATCAATTCCTCCCTTGAAGATGCCTTGGTCTACAACTCCAACGCCCGCATCAACCGAATTTCCAACGACCTGCCTGTCATCAAGGACAGTTATATGGCCAAAATCAAGAAGGAAAAGAGCCGGGCTAGCCTGTTGGCATGGCTTTCCACCGTCACTGCCATTCTGCTTGCCTGCCTGACCGCCTTCACCCTATACCAACTCCGCATCATTCGCCGCTCAAGAAGACTGCTCAAGCGCACCAACGAAAAACTGCTTCAGCTC
>CACZWF010000050.1 GCA_902784785.1 uncultured Bacteroidia bacterium | reverse complement strand
TCGCCAATGATGAAAGCCTGGGCCAAACCGTCGGGAGAGGGCTGCTCGGCATACTCGAAACGAACCCCATAATCGCTGCCGTCCCCCAGCAAACGCCGGAAGCCGGGAAGATCGTACGGCGTACTGATAATCAAGATGTCCCGAATCCCTGCCAACATCAATACGGAGATGGGGTAATAAACCATCGGCTTATCATAGATGGGAATCAACTGTTTGCTGACTCCTTTGGTGATGGGATAAAGACGCGTTCCGCTGCCTCCCGCCAATACAATTCCTTTCATAATTTATTCTTCTTTATTTTGCGAAGATACGCAATTTATTATAATATCCGAAATTTCCTGCCCGTGATGCTCCCAGGTGAAGTTCTCCCCCGCCCGATAGGCCGCGCGGCTCATCCGCTCCCGCAAACCATCCTCCATCAGCCGCAGCATCGCCTCGCAGAGTTCCTGAATGACCTGCTCACGCGCCACTTCCACACCGTTTTCCTGCCGGGGAATCACCAGGCTGTAATCGGGTGAAAAATAACGGGTGAAGCCCGTCGTATCCAGACAAATCAAGGGTTTTCCGAGGGAAAGCGTGTCGAAGGAAACGGTGACCGCACCTTCTTTGAGGGAGGCGTTGACGACGACATCACAACCGGCAATAAAACGCTGGTACACGTGCATCGGCACACGACCGGTAAAAGTCAATTCCGATACCCCCAACCCCAGCATAGCAGCCAACTTGCGCAATTTGGAAGCATCGGGGCCGTTTCCCATCACGGTCAGATGCATTTCTTTGAGCTTCTCCCCTGCCGCCCGGCGGAGCGAAGCTTCGAAACGGGCTTTGGCATAGGCTTCCAACACCAGGTCGAAGCCCCGCCAGCCTTCCAAGCGACCGACCGTCAGGAAATCCACCGACGCTTTATCTGCGAGAAAACCGGTTCCCTCCGGGAAACTCTCACTCTTTTCAACGGCCACATCGGTAAAGAGAACCGCCTTGTCGCGATAGAAGGCCGGGACCATCGAGCGGGTGATATCCGTCTTGCACAAAATCAGGGAAGCATCCTTGCAGCGACGACGGAATCCCAGATTGAAAGGAATCATCGCCACGATGCACCGACGGAGCCCTTCCAGCAGGCGCGAGCCAATAGAATAATAGCGGGTATATTGGCGAGGAATGGTTTCCAGGCCACCGACCGGTCCCCAGATGAAGTAAGGAGCCTTCTGACCGAAGGCGCTCACCTTCCACAGGACATTGCCGTAGGTCAAATGATGAAACACCTGAATCCCTTCGCGCGTCATCGTTTCTTTGACGATTTTATTGGAAAAGGTCTGCCAAAGAGTGTAATACAGGTGCACGCCGCGACGGCCTTTTTTCCATTTGCGGGCCCATTCCGGCAAATCATAATAGAGGAAATGAATCCCCTCATAGCCCGGATTGACCGAACGGAATTGCTCGATAGCCCGACGATTGCTCTGGCGGGTCAGCACCCAGAGTTCGAAGGTCTTGCTCATTTCCAGCACCCAATGCCAACCCACGCCCACTTCGCTGCCCAGATTGGGCTCGCAGGCGTACGCGCTGACAAATATTTTCATTTTCCCTTCCATCAATAAATCTTTTCGTAATGAGCGGCAATATCCGCCCAACGATAATGTTCCTTGGCCAGACGCTCCAATTCGGCGCCTGCCGCCGACGCTTCTCTGACGTCCGTCGACAAGTTGGCGATCCCCGCCATCAGACTTTCCGCATCCTGGAAATAAAAGGCTTTGCCAAAAGTGGTTTCCCGGTTGTAAGGCACATCGAAAGCGAGAATCGGCCGGCCGAAAAACATAGCTTCCACCAACGAAGGATTGGTCCCTCCGGCGCTATGTCCGTGTACATAGACGGCGGCATTGGAACGCAGGGTATACAGCACATCCAGATCATAAACGGCATCCGCCATCAAAACACCCCTCACCCCCTGGAATCGCTCCCGTAGTTCACGGGCCCATTCGCTGTGATGCCAGTTGCCCACCAGCAACAAGGGGAATATCGGTCGGGCGGCCTCCGATTCAGCCTCAGCCGCTCTGGCGAAAGCTTCCAATGTAACATGACAGTTATTTTCCGGTTCGATGCGGCAGACCGAAAAGGCATAGCCACCGGGCTGCAGGCCGTAAGCCTTCAAAATCTCACGCTGACGTGCTTGGGAGACCTCTCGGAACACGTGGTCGCCGCCATATGCAATCGTGACCAATGCGTCTTCACCAAGGGGGCCATAGGTCGCCACCACATAGTCGGTGATAGCCTGGTTGTCGGAAATCACCGTATCCGCATAGCGGACGGCCATTTTCTCACTGGTCAGCAGAATCCAACGCGCCAGTTTGTTCCACTTGTCGCGTTTGTGCTCCAATCCGTCGATGTTGATGACCAACTTGGTCTTGCGAGAAAGGAACAGACGGACCAGGGGCAAGAACAGGCAACCGGACACGCCGAGCACGAGCAAGGTGTCGTATCCGTGCAAGCAGCGAAGCATAGAAAGTAAGTCATAGAAGATACTCTGCGCCCCGTTGGCGTGGAGCCCCACATATTTCAAACGGGCGCCCTTGTAGGCAGCCGGCTGTTTAGCCGACCCGCATTTGATGTCTTTTGAAGAGCAGAACACCGTATATTCAACCCCGTCAAAAGCATTTTCGAGCAGGTTTTCTACCAGCGACTCGAAACCGCCGTAACGGGCAGGAACCCCTTGCGTTCCAATGATGGCTACTTTCTTCTTCATTTTTCCGTATCCCTCCTATGACTTTCCAACATTTCCAACAACTGCCCCCAGCGGGTGATTTCTTCCGAATCGGCGCAAGAGGGGTCGCGACGCAGATAGCGGGCGATGATAGATAATAAATATAAGGTATATTCATCCCGGTGCCGTACATCCGGGGCGATGATATGCTCATACACTTGCTCGGGCGTCCATTTTTTCTCAAAAAAGGCGCTCTGCACCAGAAAATGGCAGCGGTCCATACCGACCGGATTGCAAAATGAGGCGTATTCCCAATCAAAAACGTACAGCCGGCCGTCTTGAACATACATATTCCAGGGAGTAAAGTCATTGTGCGTCAGGCAGCACTCTAGCACGCTTCCCTCAAAATGGGACAAAGCCTTTTCAAACACAGGCTTGATACGCTCTGGAAGCCAAGGGCGGATGCATTTGATGTCTCCCGCCATCTCTGTCTGCCCAAATTCAGCCTGCACCCCTGTCGCCCTCTCAAGACGCGCAAGAAATGCTTCCATCAGTCCATTCCAATCATGAGGGGTGCGGCTCCCCGGCGTCTTGGTCGTCGTCTGAATAAAAAGCGCTTGGTTCGCATCGCTGACCACATTGAAGGCGCGGGGAACTTCCCCCACACCAAGTTCACGCAGGCTATCCAAAATACGTTTCTCGTGACGGAACAACAAAATAACGTCGGAACTGGAGGAGATTTTCACATAGCCGAGGATTCTACGCCCCTGGAAGATTTGCACCGTCACCTTCTGATGGACGCAGGGAGTCCCTTCAAAAGCCGCGCACTCATATTCGTCCACGCCGAATGCCTCCCGTACGGCCGGAGCGATAGAAGGCCAGGGACGTCCCGTCTGCTCGGCGCGAAGAAATTTGCGCACGAGCGGGAAGCGCCACAATAACGGAAACAAGGCCTTGAGCAACTTTCCCTTGATGCCGCCGGGCTGGTACAGGCACAACGCCGTACGCATGTTGCGTGCCGGCAGCACCCAGGCCTTTCCGTCGGCATTGCTTATGCGAAAATACTGATCCATCAGAGGATGCGTTTGCGGTTTTTGTTATGCTGGGCGGCGTAAATGACCCCCAAAATGGCATCCGCCGCTTCTTGAGGCGTACGCTCATTGACGATTTTCACATATTGGCCGGGAGCCGTCACCTCTTCCACACCGGCCTTGTCCATCAGGTAGTCGATGCGGGAATTGATGGCGTCGATATCTTCGCGCGTGAGTTCTTTCTTTCGTGCCAGAATGGCGTCCGCCGAGGCGGTCAAGAGGATATTGTAATCCAAGGCCGGCACGAAAAGCCGCCCCCAGGCATAAAGGAAGCCGATCGGCAGATAGATGCGCGTGCGACGGCTGTCGCAGATGATATCGGTATAATAGCGGTCGAAAAAGACCAGCCAGGTGATACGGGTCTTGGTCTTGACGGCCACCCACCAGCCCAGCAGATAATCGGTCGTGTAGTAGCAAAGGCGCAGGAAAGAACTTAGCACACCGGTTTTTCCGCCCCGGTGCGGGTCGCTGTAATTGGCATCCACCTCTTTCTTCAAACCGGCGGAATGGGCTACGTCGCTGATGTTCCCGAAAAGCGTGGGACGGAAATGATTGAGCGTATGTGCCTTGGCGAACACTTTACCCAAAGATTCCCGCACCAGGTCGATGACCGTGGTCTTGCCCGAACCGTCCGGCCCGGTGAAACCGACCGTGAATCCCGTGTCCGAGCAAAGATAGTTGCGAAGGCGCCAGAATTCGAAGCGGAGAAAGCGGCCAAAATTCGCAAAAGGAGAACGACAGAAAGCGTGCAACAGCATTTTGCGGGAAGAAGTCTTGTCACAGGCTTCCAGCGACGGCGTGCCGAAACGGTCCCTAACTTTCCCAAGTACGGCCGCATCCCCTTCCACCGCCGCGCGAACCGCCGCATACTTTTCCGGATAGGAGGCGCCCACCGCCCTGTCATACAAATATTTGTCCAAGAAAGCGATACGGTCCGACACGATACGCACCGGCACGGGACCTTCGAGCGTCCGCGCCCCATCCAGCAATTCCTCCGTCGAGAGCAAACGAATGCCGAAAACGGACGTGTCGAAGAAGAAGTCCCACTGCATAATCCCCTCTCGGGAAGCCACCACCCAAGTAATCAAACGGTCGCTGCGAAGATAGGTAATGACCTTCCAGCCAGCCGTCTCCACCATGCCGAACAGTTCCGCCCGCATCTTCCAATAAGCGTCCCAATGGTCCGGAAGCCCTTCCCAATTGCGCAAGACCGCGTACCGGGCATGCGCATTCAAGAAAGAAAAGAAGGTATTCAACAATTCGGCGGAACTCATTTTTTCACTGGCGGATTAGAAATATGATTCATATAGAACGGCCAGAAAATACCGACCTTCACGCTACGCTGGGCACGGATATAATGCGGGGAGGAGAAGTAATCCGTCGAACGCATCGGCCAGCCCATCGTCGCATTCTCGAATTTGATATAGATGCAACAACGCTTCCACTGGATATTGAGGAAGGCATCCAAAAGGGGCGTATCGCCGTACTTGCTATCAAACTGGTTGTAGAAGGCGCCCGTAGCGGGATTATAGGTTTGCATATACCATTGCGTCGTGTACCAGATGTTGGCCCCGAACTGCATATCCATCACATTCTTGACCACCGTGAACTGGAAATACCAGCGCAGGTTGACACTCAGGTAGGGCAAAGGCAACACCTGTTCGTTGGTGGAATACTGGGCCAGCAGACGGTTCTCAAAGTGGAATTTCCAAAGTTTGAAATCTTTACGGGCTTCCAGTGTGAAGACGCTGAAGGGATTGTCGCACTGCTTCGGAAGGGCATCCGTGTCGAAATAAATATAGTTACCCAGCAAGGTATAGTCGAATTTGACGTTCATATCCCAGTGCGGGATTTCAATGCCTCCATTGAAATTCGTCCGGGAAACTTTCTTGAAATCGTTGTCCCACCTGAAGTGGTTGGTGAAGTAATGCTGAAGGAGCAGGTCGGGTGTTTTGAGGTCCGTTTCTGCGTGGAAAACAAAGGACAACGGACTCTGACGCGCCTTGCGGAAGGGATAGAAATTGAAGATGAGATTGCCTCCGACGTGGAAACCTCCGATTTCTGCACCGGCAAAATTGTAATGTCCCTGCGCGTTCCAATCAAAATATTTCTCATACTGCCCCTTCACCCCTGCATACACATAGAAAGTATTGCGGGACAGGTCCTTCGCTTTGATCAGATACATATCCGGCGTGGGCATCGAATAATAGAGGAAACGGTCGGCAACTCCGACATCCAACTTGGAAACGACCCCATCGCTCTTCCACGGTTGCAGACGCACATAGAGTTTGTTCTCCAACTTTGCACAACGAAGGGAATCGTGGGAAACATTGGGATAAAGATAGTTATGGGCGTAATAAGACTGGGCCGTCGCCCCGGTCAACATATCTTTATACACGCGACGATGCACGCTGAATTCCGAACTGTGACCGATGATCATGCTGGTCACATCGCGGTCTAGGCTGTCGGCTTCCACATGAGCGGTCGTATCTTTCTTCTTGAAGAACGACATCTGCAGACGGTAGTTCTGGTCAAGGAAAGCCGTATAACGCTTGATGGAGCTGGTCGTGTTGGACAAACGGACCGGTATCTCGCGGGAATCCACGGTGGTATCCCGAATCCAGTTGATACCCGTCTTGGTGTCCTGGTCGATGGCACCGCCGTTTTCACTACGCTCGATGTGGTTGTAGATAAAGCCCGAATGCATCGTATATTTCTTGCCCAGGTAGTTCAACCCCACATGCGCCGTACGGTTGAGCGTCTCCTCATTCTGCAGATAACCCTTGGCACCGTAGCGGTAAATGCCGAGCGTCAGGTTGAGGGCCGGCGTGAAATTCTGCGCGACCAGCACGCCCACGTTCAAATCTTCCTTCTCTTGCCCGTTGAACAAAGTCCCGGAATACCACAATTCGGTGTAGGGTGTCTTGGTATTATATTGAGGAAGATTCTCGGGCGTATAGGTCCAGGACAAATAAGGAGAATAGAAGAAAGCATTATCCTGTTCCGCCCTTTTCAGGAAATTGAACGACTGAACAGGCGAACCGGACACGCCCAGCCAGTTGGCATTGACATCTTCGCGGTAGAAAGGATAATCGGGATAATGGTAATTGTAACTCGTATCCTGCGGGGTCATCTTGAGGTCGTCGAAGGTACGGTCCAGATTCCACATCAACAGGCGTTTGTAGTGAAGGCTGTCAGGCAGTGCCCAGGTCTCCAGGATACGCGGCGTATTCTCTCGGATAGAGTCGCGGATCGTCCGAAGTGAATCTTCCCGCGCGTCTTTCGCCTCCAGATAGGCCAGGCGGGCCGCATTGCGGGCAGCCAGTTTCTGTTCCTTATCATACGCTTTCCGCTCTTTTTTGCTCAAGCCCCAATACCATTTGTCGAAACGCCAACGGGCGGCTGCCGTCGAATCGAGCACCCAGATTGAATCCAGCATTTGGAGGGTCACGGTATCGGAACGGGCCAACAAACTGTCTCGCGTCGCCGCCCGGGTGGCGGAGTCACGCAAGGCCAGGAAATATTTGTAACGGAAGGTATCGCAGAGTTCCAGACTGTCGGGCACCTTCATCGTATCGATGGGATAGAAAATGTATTCAGGGTCTTTCAGGACGGAATCAGCAATGAACGTGCTGTCCGCAAGCAAAAGAGAATCCATCCATTGCAGAAAGGCCGAATCCGGTCCGGCCTTCGGCTCCACGCGCACCCCCGCTCCCTGGGAACGAAGCGGAAAGACCTGAGCAAAAACGCACAGAATCAATAGGATGGCTACGGCCAGAAGTGTCGTCTGTCTTCTCATCAACAATGCAAATCTTTCGGCTTATCCAAAAGAATTGCAATTTACGCATTTTTTCTTGAAAACAGGGTTTTTATCGCTACTTTTTTACAAAATCCGCTTCAATCGTTGATGCGGCAGCGGCGCAAAAGGTCCACCCGGATCAGGCCATCCGCCTCTAGGACGGCAGCCAAGGAGGCCAGTTTTACTTCCGAGCAATGCAAATCTTGCGCGAGCTGGTCGAGGGAGATGCCGCACTCGGAACGGACGAGGGTCAGCATGCGGGCGCAGAGTTCCGTATCGGAACGAGATACCCGGTCGGGGCCGGGCATGACGGGCATTGCCCCCGCGCCGGCGCTTACCGGCTCCCGCGAGCGGGAACGCTGCGTCACCCCCGACGGGATCGGGGGTCTCCCCTGCCCGGTGCTCGGCCTGCGGACGTCAAGCCCCAACGCCTCCAGCCATTGATCCGGCGCACAAACCGCCTCCGCCACCTTCTCCGCAATCAGACGGTTGCATCCCTGTGAACGCACATCCTCCATACGCCCCGGGATTGCATAAACCTCCCGGCCATAATCGAATGCCAGGCGCGCCGTAATCATTCCCCCGCCCTTATCTTTGGACTCCACCAGCAAAGTCGCCTTCGCCAGCGCCGCGATAATCCGGTTACGGCGGATAAAATGAATCGCCATCGCACTCGTTCCCAGCGGATAATCACTCAGCATCGCGCATCCGGGAGTGGACTCCATCCGCATCGCATCATCCCGGTGCCGCCAGGGATAAATCGCATCCACCCCTGTCGCCATCACGCCCCAGGTAGGCAGACCATAGCGCATCGCCGCCCGATGGGCACAGATATCCACGCCAAAAGCCAGCCCGCTGACTATCACCGGCTTGGACTCCAACATCGCCAGCGCCGACACCAGGCGTTCGCATTGCCGCAGTCCATAAGGCGTAGCGTCCCGCGTACCCACCACGGCGATAAGCGGCGCAGCACTGCCGAACAACGCTTCAGGCGGTGTCGTACTTCGCACATACAGACCAATCGGCGGATCCGGCGCCTCCTTCAACGCCGAAGGATAATCCGGCTCCTGATAGGCAAGATAATAGGCATTCATACGGGAGAGCCGTTCATACTCCTCGGCCGCCTCATCCAAGAGACGGTCCGTCAATGCACCCTTGTGTTTGCTGTAAGGGCCCAACAGCCTGTCCCTCTGCGCAGGGTCACCCTCGAACACGGCGGAGGCACTGCCCAGATTTTCCACCAGGGTCAGTGCGATGCGGGGTTCGAAACCGAAGACTTTTCCCAAAGCCATCGAGCAGATTCTTTCTTTTTTCCAATCCATAGCGAGGGCAAGTATAGAAAACATTCCCGGTGGGAACACTATCAAATGGTCGATTTTTGCCGGATCATGAAAAAATTTTTCTTTTTCTTTACCTTTTTCCGGATTTTGCAGAAAAAAATGCATGTTTTTTCCGAATTTTGTGAAACAAAAACTTTTAAATCAAAGTATACTATTGGTGTACGACACTCGAAATACGATATGAAACTCTCTCAATTCAACTTCAATCTCCCCCCGGAAAGAATCGCTTCCGAGCCGACCAGATGGCGTGATGAATGCAAACTGATGGTCCTGCATAAAGACAGCGGAAAAATCGAGCACCGCATCTTCAAAGATATCCTCGAGTACTTTGAAAAAGGCGACACTTTCGTGTTCAATGACACCAAGGTCTTCCCCGCCCGTCTTTATGGCAACAAAGAGAAAACCGGTGCCAAGATTGAGGTGGATTTGCTGCGCGAACTCAACCCGGAGCAGCGTCTGTGGGATGTTATCGTGGATCCCGCCCGCAAAATCCGTATCGGCAACAAATTGTATTTTGGCGAGGATGAGAGCCTGGTGGCCGAAGTGATTGACAACACCACCTCCCGCGGCCGTACCCTGCGTTTTCTCTATGACGGACCCTACGAGGAGTTCAAAAAGACCCTTTTCAGCATGGGCGAGACGCTGGTCCCGACCTGGGTCAAGGAGAAAGTGACGCCGGAAGACGCCGAGAATTACCAGACGCTCTATGCCAAGAACGAGGGCGCGGTCGTCGCTCCCGCCGCCGGCCTGCATTTCAGCCGCGAATTGCTCAACCGGATGATTCTCAAAGACGTCGAAAAGGCGTTTATCACCCTGCACATGGGCATCGGGCATTTCAGCAGCGTCGATGTGGAGGATTTGTCCAAGCATAAGATGCATTCCGACCGCCTGATTATCACGCCCGAAACCGCTGAAATCATCAACAAGGCCAAACGCGCCGGCAAACGTGTGGTGGCCGTAGGCATCACCACGATTCGCGGTCTGGAAACCTTCTACACGACCAAGGACGAAGTCGAACCCTTCGACGGATGGACCAACAAGTTCATCTTCCCGCCCTATCGTTTCTCCGTTCCCAACAGCATCATTTCCAATTTTCACCAGCCTTGCTCCACGATGCTGATGTGCGTCGCGGCATTCGGCGGTTATGAAAATGTGATGCACGCATACGAAGTCGCCCTGGAAGAAGGATACCGTTTCGGTCCTTACGGCGACGCGATGCTGATTCTCTAATCGGAAAGGTCTGTTCAGCGCCTGGGGTGATGGGACAGGATGTCCTGCTGCCAGGTACTGGAATCAATATGGGTATATATTTCGGTGGTCAGGATGCTCTCGTGGCCGAGCATCTCTTGCACCACGCGTAAGTCCGCCCCATTTTCCACCAGATGTGTCGCGAAACTGTGCCGCAGGGTATGCGGAGAGATTTCCTTGTGTATCCCTGCTATAAGCGCTTGCTGTTTAATCATTTTAAAAATGGAAATCCGGCTCAGGGGCTTGCTGAAGCGGTTATGGAAAATCACATCGTCCAAGACCGGGTCGAAGGCGGACGGGCGCACGGCCAGGTAGGCGTCGATGGCCTCCAGCGCCGGCTCTCCGATGGGCACGAGTCGCTGCTTGTTGCCTTTTCCGATAATGCGGATGAAGGCGTCTTTTTCAAACACATCCGAGCGCTTCAGCGCCGCCGCTTCCGACACCCGCAACCCGCAGCCATACAGCACTTCCAACAACGCCCTGTCACGCAGGCCGGTCAGCGTGGAAGAATCGGTCGAATCGATCAACGCATCCACTTCCTCGACAGAAAGGACCGACGGGATATAGCGCCCGAGTTTGGGCATATCCACCCCGTCGCAGGGATTTTCCTTGGCAAACTCTTCTTGGACCGCCCAGGTAAAAAAGGAACGAAGCGCGCTCAACAGCCGGGCTTGCGAGCGTTTCGACAAATCCTTGCGTTCTTTGAAATAGTCCTGAATATCTTCCGAACGCACGCCCAAAAGCTCCTTCGCCCCGAGCGTTTCTTCATACCAGGCCAAGAAGGCTTGTATATCACGAAGATAGGACGATGTCGTATTCGGCGACATCGCCCTTTCTATCTTCAGATAATAGGCATATTGGTCCGTAAGGCCCATTCGGGAAACGCTTACAGCGTCTTGTACTGCTTGCCGTAACGCAGGGACTGGCTGAGGAAATCCTCGTCGTAGTTCACCGTGTAATCGACAATTTCATCATTCTCATAAACCGGAACGATTTCCGGATTGACAAAACCGCCGTACGGTTTGAGATTCAAGGCCGCATAGCGATCCAGAACTTCTTTGTGAATCTCCGGATCGATCTTCACGGCATAATTCTCGACCAGCGCCTTACCGGCCGCATAATCCCCTTCGGATTTGATGCGCTGGACTTCCGCGAGCAGTTCGGCGAAGAGTTGACGGAGAATATCATAGTCATTCACCACGAAATAGGTCTTGCCATCTTTCACGCGTTTTTCAATCACATCCACCGGACGGCAGCCGTTTTCATCACAGATATGTGCCTCGCCTTTGCCGTGCTCATAGCACCATTTGGCAATCAGCAGGCGGTTCTGCATGTGGGCCTCCGTATTGTCGCGACCCAGCTCCACGCGGCAGAACTGCGTCATCAGGCCATTGCGGATATAACTGGAATACTGGGCTTTATAAGCCTCGGAATCAGGAAGGATACCCAATTCGACCAACTTCTCATCGGCCATATAATAGAGGCCGAAAAGGTCGGCGCGCGACTCCTCCAGACAAGAGGCATATTCCCCGAGCGCACCGGCAGGGGTACCGGGCAGCAACTGGCCGCTGCCGTGACCGAGACACTCGTGCAAATCGGTATGGATGTCACCTGTGATATTGAGGTATTTCTTGGCCATCGCCACCTCGTCCTCATCATAGGCGAACTCACTCAACATACTTTTGGGAGCCTCCTGGGCGGCCAAATTGTACGCGCTGGTGATATTGGAGATGGTCACGGATTTGGAGCCGTATTCCTTGCGGATCCAGTCGGCGTTGGGAAGGTTGACTCCGATGGGCGTCGGAGGATAGCAGTCACCGGCGAGGACGGCTGCGTTGATAACTTTGGCCACAATGCCTTTGACTGCTTTCTTCTTGAACTTGGGATCTACGGGAGAATGGTCTTCGAACCATTGGGCGTTGGCCGAAATCAGTTCCGTACGGCGGGAGGCCTCGAAGTCCTTGATTTCCAAAATACTCTCCCAAGTCGCCTTGCGGCCGAGGGGATCCTCGTAATCTTCAATGAATCCGTGAATCAGATCGATGGCTCCCTCTTTCTCCTGCACCCAGGCCACATTGAAATCGTCCCAGGTCTTCAAATCGCCCGTCTTGTAGTATTCAATCAACAACGCCAGATAGGCTTTCTGGGCCTCATTCTCGGCATATTGGGCGGCCACTTCCAGCTCGTCGATCATCTTCTGAATAGCCGGTCCATAGGAGCTGTCGAGATTCCACACCCGCTCGAAAATCTTTCCATTTTCTTTGACCAGCGTACTATTCAGGCCATAAGAAAGCGGACGGGGGTCGTTTTTGCGCGCCATTTTTGCGTAAAAAGCATCCACCTCTTCGCGGGTCAGATCACCCTGGTAGAAATTGATGGAAGATTCGGCCACAATGTCCTTGGAATTGTCGGTGCAACGACGCTGGAGCAAGAAATCCTTGTCGTACATCACCTTGATCAGCGTGTCAATATCCTCCACGCCGGAATCCTTCAGCACACCCGCCATATAGTCGGAAGGACAATCGGGATAGAATTTGTCCTGGGAATAATGGTGATGGATGCCGCTGGCGAAAAACACCCGCTTGGCATAGACGACAAAGTTATCCCAGTCCCGGCCCTTGCGCGTGCCTTTGTAATTGTCGAAGACTTGCTCCAACGCGTGACGCACTTGCAGGCCATAGGCGCAATGCTGGTCCCAGAAGATGTCGCGTCCCCACTTGGCCGCCTCCGCCAAATGATAGACATACTGCTTCTGCTGAAAGCTCAAACTATCCCAGCATTCGATGCGGTAACGCATAATTTTCACATCGGCAAATTCATCGATGCAATACTTGAACTCGTTTTCTTTCGGAGCGCACCCCACAGCAGATAAGACCATAGCGCAAAAAACAAAAATAAAGGTTGATTTTCTCATAAAAAAGTTCTCTTACATTATATGACTACAATTTTCCGTAAAAATACGAAAAAAATCAATACCTTTGTATGATGCTGAAAAGATATCTGTCATATTTGATGGTGCTGCTGGTACTGTTCGCCTGCCGGAAAGAGCCTCTTCAGGAGATGAGTTTCCGGGGAGAAGCCCTTGTTCTTTTCTATACCATCGGGCACAACAACGGCCTGAGCGGCAATATCAGCCAAAACCTCAATGAGATACTGGAAGGAGAACTTCCCTCCATTGAATCCTCCGAGAAGGTCGTGCTTTTCCTGCAGCATTCTGACAAATCCGCCCCCAAATTGATGCGTCTGGGTATCGACCACAATGGAAAGAAGATTTCACAGACGGTCTCCTTGGAAGAAATGAGCGGATGGGACCTGAATAGTGTCAGTTCCTCCACCGACACCCTGGCCCACGTGCTCAACTACATTTCCCGCCAATATCAGGCCCGTTACAATTATCTGATTCTTTCATCCCACGGTTCAGGCTGGCTGCCCGCAGGAGTGTACGAACCCGGCACTTACACGTTCATCGAGAACACTTTCGGCCAGGATTTGCAGAAAAATAATAACACTGTCTACGAAATGGGCATACGCCTGATGGCCCAGCGGTTGCCGATGCATTTCGACGCAATCCTGTTCGACGCCTGCCTGATGGGAGGGATTGAAGTGGCCTATGAATTGAAGGACAAATGCGATTACATCGGATTCTCCCCCACTGAGATTATGTCCCACGGGATGTACTACCAGACCATGTGCAAGCACCTGTTCAATCACGACGCCGTCGCCGTCGCCAAGGACTATATGAACTTCTACCGCAATCGCAGCGGTGTTCGTTGCGGTTGTTACACCCTTGTGGACTGTTCGCAGTTGGAAGCGCTCGCGCAGGCCTGCAAACCGATTTTCGCAGCCCATCAAGCGGACTTGGCCAACATCCAGGCGGATCAGGTCCAAGGATATTTCCGGGAAGACAAGCACTGGTATTACGACCTGCGGGACGTCATCGAGCATATTGGCGTGGATGAAAATGAGTTGAGAGCCTTCAACGCAGCTTTGGACAAGGCCGTGCTTTTCGCCGACCACACCGACACCTTCCTCGGCCTGCGTCTCGAACGTTGCTGCGGGCTGAGCACATATCTCTCGACCCAAGGGACATACGATCTGGATGAGTACTACAAACTCTATCAGTGGAATATAGCCACCGGATATGTCCAATAAGCCCTTGCTATTTGAAAAAAAAATTCTATCTTTGCAGCCGCTTAAAAGCCAATGGGGCTTTTGGTGCAATGGGGTCTCTTATATGAGACTGAGTAACACATTTTAATTTTTAGTACAATGAAACACATTTCCTTGAACGGTACCATCCGTGAAACCGCCGGCAAAGCCGCTGTCAAAGCTATCCGCAAAGCGGGCCTCGTCCCTTGCAACCTTTATGGCAATGGCGTCGAGAACATTCTCTTCACGGTTGATGCCAAAGAGCTCAAAGGGCTCACCCACACCCCCAATTCTTATATCGTGGACATCAATCTGTCGAATGGCAAGCAGATGACGGCCGTTCTTCACGAAGCCCAGTGGCATCCCGTCACCGACGAGCCCATGCACATGGATTTCCTCGCCGTCTGCGCCGACAAGCCCGTCGTCATGGACGTTCCCGTCCAGGTCAGCGGCCACTCCGAAGGTGTCAAACTCGGTGGTAAACTCTATGTCGCGGTCCGCAAAATCCGCGTGAGCGCCTTGATGGACAAACTTCCCGATGTCGTTAACGTCGACGTTACTCCCCTGCAAATCGGTGGCCAGATTGTGGCCGGCGACATCAACATGGAAGGTGTGACCGTCGTCTCTCCGAAGAAGATGATCATCTGCTCCGTGCTTGCAACCCGCGCGTCTGCGCAACAGGAAGGAGCTGCTGAATAAAGATGAACTTCCTCGTAGCGGGACTGGGAAACATCGGTCCGGAATACGAAAACACCCGTCACAATATGGGTTTTATGGTGTTGGATGCCTGGGCAAAGGCATCCGATACTTTTTTTACGGTCGGCAAACTGGGCAGCACGGCGCAGGTCAAATGGCGGGGACGCACGATTACCCTGCTCAAACCGTCCACCTATATGAACCTCAGTGGGAAGGCGGTGCGTTACTGGCTGAACGAACTTCATCTCGGTCCCGAGCGGCTGGTCGTCATTTCGGACGACCTCAACCTTCCTTTCGGAACCACACGGATGAGGCGCAATGGGAGCGATGGCGGGCACAACGGATTGAAGAACATCAACGAAATGCTGGGAACCTCCGAATATGCGCGCGTCAGGCTCGGAATCGGCAACGATTACGCCAAGGGACAACAGATAGATTTTGTGCTCAGTTCACTTAGCCCCGAGGAACTTCAAGCCATTCCCGAATTGGCGGCCAAAGTCATTTCCGGCATTCAGACATTTTGCTTTGAAGGTATTGATAAAGCGATGAATATCGTCAATTCAGCCCCCAAAAAGGACGAAAAATGAAATTTTTGCACTTTTTTTCTAAAAAAAAGCAAAATTATTTTGTTTTTAATATGATATTCACTACCTTGCACAAGAATTTGAAATAACACAGTTGTTTAACCCACTAATATCTTAAAAAAATGAAAGAGCTTGTTGAAAAAATCAAAGCCGAAATGAATGAGTTCGTTGTTAACGCCGACGCTCAGGTTGCTAAGGGAAACAAAGCCGCTGGCCGCCGCGCTCGCAAAGCTGCTCTGAACCTCATGAAAGACCTCCTCAAGGAGTTCCGCAAGGCTTC
>CACZWF010000049.1 GCA_902784785.1 uncultured Bacteroidia bacterium | reverse complement strand
TATAAACGAAAAAGAGGATGGCACGGTGCTTCCTCTTGCTGATCTATTTGACTTAGAAAGGAGATCTGGGAACATTGAGCGTGCAAGGAAATTCCTTTATGAAAGTTGGGTACAGCAGCTTAATAAGTATTTATATTTCAGAGAATTCTTGACAGTACAAGAACAAACGATTTATTGGGAAACGCATGGGGATATCAGACATATTGGAGGGCTCATTGCAGCGTCATCACCAGGTTTTAATGATATCTATTACGATATGTTGTTAGTTTCTAAGGGTTTTCTTCTTAGAGCAGAAGTGGCAGAATATAACAACGTTTTTAGTTCGGGAGATACACAGTTAATAGAATTATATCGCGCTACACACGCACGGGATGGAGTCAATCTCGAACAGCGGGATCAATACATGGCACGCTACCGGAGCCATAATTTCAAAACAGAGCTTGAAGAATTCTCTTGGCGAACTGTTCAGTCCGCCCTATCCAAGAGGGATCTGGCAGTAGAATTCTTTCAATATGAGGCGGAAGACGAGAAACTAGGAGAACAATACGGCGCAATGGTTATAAAGGATGGTTGGCCGTATCCAAAATTTGTTCATTTATGTTCTTCTTCTGAATTAGATCATCTAGCAAAAGAGCAGCATCACTCCAATGATGAGAATGGTCTCCTGTTTAAGTTGATATGGGAGCCCCTCTCGAACGAGTTCAAAGGGATAGACAATATTTATTATTCACCACAAGGATTGCTCCACTCACTGAACTTAGCAGCTATCATTGATGACAAAGGAAGCCCAATGTTCAAGACTTACAATATGTATAGGGTATCATCTACAGCCAATATCGCACGAATTAGTGACCCCAAAGTGGAAAAAGCATATGTATATGGTGGACTTGTATATGATTCTGATGACGATACTATGCTGCAAGAACACCGAAAATTCAGTCGATCAGATAAAACAGGAATTGAGTATAGCTGGATAGCTGATTCTTCTTCGAGACATGGGTGGGAATATTTGCCCAATACTCAAGCCGAGATCGATAATATAACGGCTCTTCTTAGTGCATCTAAGATTAAGGTCATAAGCTACAGCGGTGTAGAAGGGACCGAAGAGTCATTTAAAGCATTAGATGGAACACACCCTGGTTTATTGCACATAGCAACACACGGTTTCTATTTGCCATTCTCAATTGCGGATAGCACAGATTTGGGTGTCGACCATGAAAAACTAATAGCAGCAACACGAAACGCGTTAGTCCGTTCCGGCTTGATTTTATCCAATGGTGGTCGTGCATGGAAGGGAGAATCCATCCCCCAAGAAGTTGAAGATGGCATTTTGCAAGCCGATGAGATTGCCAGCGTCAACCTCTCGGGCACGTCATTACTTGTGTTGTCTGCTTGCGAGACTGCACTTGGAGATATCTCAAGCGATGGCGTATATGGTTTACAACGTGCTTTTAAAATGGCTGGTGTTGAGACCATAATTATGAGCCTTTGGGAAGTGGACGATAGAGTTACATCACTTTTTATGACATACTTCTATGAAGCCTGGACGTCTGGAAAAACGAAACACACTGCTTTTGTCTCTGCTCTAAAAAAATTAATAAAGCAGTATCCCAATCCCTATTATTGGGCGGCATTTATTATGCTGGACTAATCATTGAAAAAAAATATTAGTAAGATTTTGACATCTTCGGAAATTTTACTACCTTCGTGCCAAGGACAAGGGTTTATATTGTCGTTGGTTCTGATTCTTTTGCAGGAGATACTTCTTCTCGTTTTACTGCTAATTTCTTTCTTCTGCTATTAAAGTAGGCTATGGTGAAACCGCCGCTCATCATTGACCTATCCGTATCCTTTGTTCGGCGTTAAATCCATTTCTTATAAATTTATCATTATGGAAAAAGAATATTATAAAACTACCCGTTCTCTATTGGATACATATTCTGTAGCAATATTACGAGAACTTCCAAACAAGTTTACCACATGTCAATTCCTGGAAAAAGTGCGTTTAATATTTGCTCCAAGGTAGGAGAAGCAATACTACAGTTTGGTGGTGAAAAAAAACTTATTGCTTGGGTGTATCAGTACTATCTTCTAAGGAGGCCGAAAATTGTTAGGCAACAAGAACCTATTTGTTATAAGGGGTTTTGTTTTGACTTTACTCCGGCTTCCATTTTAGAGAGGGTTTGGATAAAGGTTAAAAGGTAATCTTTGTTAACTTTTTTGAAAAAAAAACACGGTTACCTTTTCGGATTCTTTGACATTAAGGGATGAAAGCAGTAATGAAGTTAAATTTATAAAGTCATAGAATCATGAAAACATTTGGAATTATCTCTATCGTCCTCGGGTCTATCAGCGCTTTAGGCGCACTCACCGCCGGTCACAACCCCGCTGGTCCTATCTTCTGGATTATTCTGGGCATTGTCCTGGTCGTAAAAGCAAATTCCAAGAAGGTAACCGACATCGAAGAAAACAAGAAAGACAACCAGAAGTAATGACCCGTTAAATGAGATTGAATTATGTACAACGATAGTCCTAAAACAAAGTACGTGATGTACAGCAAATCTGGAAGGCAGATTATGGAAGCCGACAGTTTTCTCGGTTTCATTGGTCAAACGTTACTCGCAAGCATTCTTGGGCCATTAATGATCATGATTCCAGTAGCAATCATACTTTCCATCATTGAGTTTTTCTGAATCACGAACCCAGCTACCATATTTAGAAGTTTTCAACTTAGAAGCCTGCAAATTATTTGCGAGATTTTTTTGGAAGTCTGGAGGAATAATCGTACTATTGCATCGGGCGTTATGGCGTTAAGTTGCTGATAATGCCAGAATTAATAATAATATATACCTTTAAAAAATGAACAAAGATGTAACTTATCATCAAGTTCTTATCAGGTTCCAGGAGCCTGATAAATGTAGGGCCGATTACGTTGCCCGTCTAACTGTTTTTACTAATTATGATGGCCTTATTGCTGCTAATAATCCTATTGAAGCCATCAATGTTGACATTAGGTCGTATGGCTTTGACCATGTGCAGGTCAAAAAAGAGCTGAATGATTTTATTGAAAATGTACGCTGCACTCTTGGCGCCCGTTGCACATCGGCGTGCCACGATATTACTTTATCCAGCAATGATACTATAGGAGGGATGGCCATTGAGCCTATCCGTAATGTTTCTTACACGATAGATATTCTAAAATAGCCACTGACGCATTGATAGTTTCTGCCCTCGCTTCGACGGGGGCAGCTTTTTTATTCTACTTCGGGTTACCTTTTAATGATTCCCGTCATATATGGATGAACATAATAAATATTTCACAACTATGATAGATAGAACAAATAACACAGTTGAGTTTTACGTGGAGGCTCCCGATGGTTCCCCCATTCTTGCTGGAAAGGAATATCAATGGATTAGCCCCAAAGATGATTATACCGGCTTATCCAGGGTCAAGACTCTTGATGGGAAATGGGGCATTATTGACAGCGATGGCAGAGAGGTTCTTAAAGCAGAATATGATAGCGTCTGGAAATTTGAGGGAAAGCAGAGAACGGACACAAAAGTCATAAAGGATGGTGAAGAACTCTCATTCAGCCTCATTGAGCAAGAGTTAATAGAGAATGATGAGTATGTAGATGATTGTTATTATGGCGAACCAGAGTTTTCAGATTACGAGGAAGAACGACATTTCGAACGATACGCCGGTTCCTATGCCCAGGATGATGCGGGGTACAGCGATGAAGAAATCGACACTATATTTGACGGCGACCCTTCTGCTTACTGGAATATAGATTAGGTACCATTTAGAATTCATACAACCTCATGTGGATATTTATTGTAGCGATAATCGCAATTGTAATCATTTTCAAGACCATATCAAAGTCTGATGAAATTGTAGAGCATGTGGCCGCACACGGTGGCATGAGAGAGAAATACAATGTTCTTGTTGAGCATCTTTTGTCATCACATCCCAATATGGCACTTATCACCGAGACAAGGACTTTTATGGATATTGGCATGAACAATCCCGATGGATCCAGTCACTTCTATTTTCAGCAGGTCAGTAAAAACGCGGTAATGATTCAGTATGAGCTAAAAGGAGATCCAACTATGCCCGATTTTAAGATTAATTGGACATTTGATGACTCGTTTGACCAAGAGCTTATGCTTCTCAAGATTGGCACAGACCTTCATCGCAGAATGATGATGTACTAACACCACTTAGAGTCACGATTAGGACATTCATACTCCCTGCAGTATTCCTCCTCATTGGGATTGCGGATCTTCCTAACCACTACACATTCCTGAGAATCGCGGTATGCCTCTTCAGCCGTAATGACCGGAGGAGGCACCTTCGGTTTTTGTGTGAAAAATTGAGCTCTCGGGTTACCTTTCCAATAATGCCGACATATATAGGCGAAACAAGAACGAAAGTTTAACAACATAAAAACACAACATCATGAAAAAAATTATCACTTTTTTCGCCGCAATGCTGGCCGTTTCCGTATCCTCTTTCGCCCAGATTTATGTCGGTTCCTCCACGTCCACGACAGACATCTTCGGAAATCAAGTTACTATTCACCGTGATGCTTATGGCAGAAAGACTGGTTCATCCACTTCTTCCACCGATTATTTCGGCACGACTACGACAACCCACAGAGACGCCTACGGCCGTACAATTGGAACTTCAACATCCGATACTGATTATTTTGGTGACATCCAGACTACTCACCGTGATGCGTACGGCTACACAATTGGAACCTCTTCCATCAGAGAAGACTACTTTGGAACTGTAACAGAAACCAGATGCAACTCTTATGGTTTAACTACCGGATCTACTACCTCATCGACCGATTATTGGGGAACAACGCATTCTACCCATCAAGATGCCTATGGACGAAGCCTCGGCAGCAGTACCACTACTACGGACATTTTCGGGACCATTACAACTTCCCATCGGAGTTACGATTATGATTTTTCTATTTGGAGTTTCTAATTTAAATCCATTAACTAAATACTAATTTACACCCTTATGAACCCTATTTCTTCCTGGAAGCCGTATGTGCTTAAATTCTCTATCATTACGGGATTGGCTTTGCTGATGCTGATTCCCCTCAGTTTGATTCGCAAGCAGGTGAATGAGCGATCGAATTATTATTCCCAAACCATTGAGGACATTCAGAACAACTGGGGTGGTTGTCTGGAGTTTATAGGACCGAAGATTTCCCTCCGCGGCAACGACTGGTATCCCGACCATCTCAAGTATAGCGTCCATACAACGACTACACATCTTCACCGTTCTATCTATGATGTGTCTGCTTACACGGCCGATATAATGATTGAAGGGCAATTTGTTATTGCAGACAGCTATCAGTTAGACAATTATACAAACGGACTTATACTGTGGATGGGCGAGTTGAAGGGCATTCAGGGCACGCCTTCTTTTACTTTGAATGGAAAAACTTTGATGGTTCACTCGGGAGATGAGGGACTCCAAGCGGACTTTTCGTTAAATAAGGGGGCAAAAGTGGGCGATGTTCTCCCCTTCACTATCACGATGATGTTCAAGGGTTCCGAGTCCATTTCTTTTGCGCCAATTGGCAATTTGACGGAAGTCGAGATGATTTCCGACTATCCCGATCCGTCCTTTTTCGGAGACTTTCTTCCGAGTGAGCGCGAGATCAACGCCAATGGTTTTTCTGCCCAGTGGATGACCTCTCAGATTTCGTTGAAATACCCGACTATGAGCCGTTTCGGAGTTCGCCTGACCAAACCCGTGACACAATATCAGCAAACAGAAAGGGCAAGTAAATATGGTCTTTTGATTATTTTCTTGGTGTTCATCGCCGGCGTAATAGTTGAAATCATCTCCAAAAAGTCCTTACACATCATCCAATATATCGTTATTGCGGCATCACTGGTACTATTTTATTCGTTGCTTCTGGCATTTGCCGACTTCCTGCCTTTCGGGTGGGCCTACTTGATCGCCTCCGTGATGACAACGGCCGCGCTGGGAGGATATTTCATCGGTATTATCCGGAACAAATGGGCCTGGCTTCTGACCGGACTGGTCGTCCTCACATACGGAACCATCTACATCCTTCTTCAAATGGAAAGTTTCTCCTTCCTTACTGGAACGATGGTCCTTTTCCTGATTCTGTGCATCATTATGGCGCTTACGCGCAACATTTCCAACAGCCCTGGTCCAGAGACTTCCCATTCAGTGGAAGGGCCCATGTGACTAGCAAGGCCTGCTACCATTACGCCTGAAATCCTGTTGAATATGAATGAGGAACAAGCAAAAAAGTACTTGGAAATCCAGCAGGAAATTCTTCACAAGTTCACACTCGCCGAAGTGATGCACATCGCGATTTCCATTATCTTCGGGCTCTGTTTCATCGGTCTCCTGGTGCTCGCGATGATCGACTGAACTGCCCACTGGCCCCACAAAATCAACCTTTGGTTAACAACCTCAGGTTGATTTTTTCGCTAGGGGACGAACCTATTCGTTTTCAGGTTCGGGGGCAGGCCCTTCGGACGAGGCTTCTTCCGGGGCGGGCAGGGCGGGGATGTCGTCGATGTCGATGAGGGCTTTGATGGGATGTTTGCCGCTGTTCTTCGCGCCCAGCTTAATCAGTTTGCCGGAGGTATTAAGGATGCTCTGGCCCTGGGGTTCGAGTTTTTTCAGGCCGTCTTCGTATTCGTCTGAGGCCTTTCTCAAAGCCTTTCCCAGCCCTTCATACTTCTGCAAGAAAATGCCCACGCGGTCAATCATCTCGTTGGCCAGTTCGTACACCTTTTCGTGGTTCTGGGCCTGCGCCACCTGCGTCCAGGTCATACGCACAATCTTGAGGGCCCCGTACAGGGTCTGTTCATCCGCCATATAGACATTGGCATCCGCCGCCTTGCGCCAGAGGTCCGGCTCGGCCCGGAGGGCCGCCCACAAGGCGCCCATATTCGGGACGAACATAATCACATAGCCCGCCGCGACCTTCGGAGACTGGATATACGAAGCATAATCCTTGGCCGCCAGTTCCTTTACGTGCTTCCGGATGCTTTCAAGATGGGCTTTGAGGAACACTTGCCGGTCCGCTTCCTTCTCGGCATTGACATAATCCACATACGCGGTCAGCGACACCTTGGAGTCGATGATGACCTCGCGCCGTTCGTCCAGATGCAGGATGACATCCGGCCGCATCATCGCGCCGTCCTCATTCTTGACGGGCTTGCCGTCGGTTCCGCGGATGACGGGCTGGGTATCGAAATGTACGCCCCTGGTCAGGCCCTGGGAAGAGAGAAGTTCTTCCAAATGGTCTCTCCCCAATCGCCCTGCAGTTTGCTGCCGTGCTTGAAAGCGGCGGCCAGTTCATCCGCGCTCTTGCGGGCGGCGTCGCTGTGTTCCATCAAGTTTTTAATCCGTTCGCGCATCTCGCCGTTGCGCTCGGCCTGCTCCTTGCTTTCTTCCTCCATCACCTTTTTCAGTTCGGCGATGTTTTCCTTCAACGGCGTCACAATCTGTCCGAGGCTCTGATGGCTGGTCTCGGCAAACTCCTTCTGGTGGGCCTTCAACATCTCGGAAGTATCGGTTTTCACCTGGGCGGAAATCTTGGCCATCGTCTCGTCAAAACGAGCCTGCAAGGTGGCCATCGCCTCTTTGTGCGCGTTATCGCGGGCGGCAAGGTCTTCCGCGTACCGTTTGCCCATTTCGGCCTTCGTATCTTCCAAGGATTTCGCCGCTTCATCCTTGGCGGACTGCAACGCTATTGCGTCTTCGTCCCGGGTGCTCTGCAACTGACGCCGGGTGTGTTCCAAATCCGATTCCAAACGGGCCTGTTCCACTTTCAGGGAGGACTCCGCCTGCAAACGGGCCGAGCGTTCCGCCTCGGCGACACGGGATTTGACAACGCTTCTGGCGACCCCAAAAGCGATGAGGGCGGACAGCGCTACGCCGGCTATAAAAGAAAACAACAGTTCCATCAAAATTAGCGTTCAAAAAATTTCAGAATCTTCATTTTTATCTCGCCGGCTTTGCCGCCGTAGGGATGTTCGCGCAGCGAAAGATTGAAGAAGGTGCTGCCCCGCAGGACGGTCTGGGGATGGGTGAATTCGCGGAAGCCCCATTCTCCGTGGTAGGCCCCCATTCCGGAATGGCCCGTTCCGTTGAAAGGAACGCCTTTCACCATCAAATGGATGCAGACTTCGTTGATGCAACCGCCCCCGTACTGCTGCGTCTGCATCACCCGGTTCGCCCAACGGATGTTCTTGGTAAAAAGATACATCGCCAGCGGGTGCTCGCGGTCCGCGATGGTCTCCATCAACGCATCCACCTGAACATCCTTGAAGGGGACGATGGGCAGCAAGGGACAGAAAAGTTCGTGCTGCACGATGGGCTCGTCAATGTTCACAGGGTAAAGCATCGTGGGAGCGTAGCGGCGAGATTCGGGGTTGCCCGTTCCGCCAAAAACGATGCGCTCACGGTATTCCTCCGCCAGCCGGGCGCACTTCTCATAGGCCTTGTCCGTGATGAGTTTGGGATAATCGGGATTTTCCTCCGCCCGCTCGCCAATCTGTTTGACGAACGCCGCTTTCAATTCCCGGATAAAATCTTCCGCCACCTCTTCCGCGACGGCCACCTGGTTGATATTGATGCAGATTTGACCGGCGTTGCAGAGTTTGAAAAAGGCGATTTTGCGGGCCGCATCCTTCAGGTCGGCATCCTTGCGCACCACGCACCAATTGCCCGTCTCACCGCCCAGTTCCAACGCCACGGGCGTGAGATTTTTGGCGGCTTCGGCCATCACGTGCCTGCCTACGGCCGGCGATCCGGTGTAGAAAATCTTGTCAAAGCGCTGGGCCAGGCACAAATCGGCAATGTCGTGACCCCCGTCGATCAGGGTGACATACTCCGGCGGGAACACTTCCGCAAAGAAACGCTTCATCACGGCGGTACAGGCCGCCGACTTGCCCGACGCCTTGATGACCACGGTATTTCCGCCCGCCATCGCCGTCGCCACCACGCCGATGGTCAGCAGAATCGGGAAATTGAACGGGCTGATGACCAAGGAGACCCCATAGGGCATTTTGTACACCTTGGTAATCAGGCTGGGAAAGCACATAAAGCCGCTGAAATGGCATTCCGGACGCGCCCAACGACGCAGACCGCTGAGCATCTCGTTGATTTCGGTGACAATGGGACCGATGTCGCACAGATACGCTTCCACCCGACTGCGGCCCAAATCTTCGGCCAGCGCCGCTTCGAACTCCGCCGCGTGGGCGAGAACAGCCGCCTTCAACTTCTTGAGTTGCTTGAGGCGCCAGTCCACGGGAAGCGTCGTGCCCGTGCGGAAGAATTTCCGTTGGGCGGCCACGATCTCACGGATTTCTGCCTCTGTATATGCGGGACTGTCCGGTTCCGGCAGTTTGTGTATCGGTTTTCTGAAATAATAGGTATCCATAAATTTCTTTTCCTTACTCAATCATAAAACTAACATTAATTTTTCTTATTTAAGAATCGCCATCCTCATAAGTTTCGTGCTGCTTTTGACGATCGAATTCACGCTTACCCTCCTCCACCTCCTCCACCAACTGCTCAGTAGACGGCAAATATAACTCATATTTGCTAGCGATAATGGAGGTGTTGCCCTCAGGAAGTGTCATCCGAACAGCAGTATCATTCTTCTCTGTACAAAGGAGAATGCCGACAGTGGGGTTTTCATCGGGCAGTTTTACCATCCGGTCATAGTAGTTGACATACATTTGGAGCTGGCCTATATCTTGATGAGTGGCTTTGTGGGTCTTCAAGTCTATGAGAACGAAGCATCTGAGCAAACGATTATAGAAGACAAGGTCTACTTTGTATTCGTCATCTTCGATGAGAATGCGTTTCTGCCTGTCACTGAAAAGAAATCCGTTGCCGAGCTCCATCAGAAATTCCTGCAGATGAGTGATGAGGGTGTCTTCCAACTCACTCTCATAATAGTGTGCTTTCTGCTGCAGTCCAAGAAACTCAAGGTACATAGGGTCTTTTACAACCTCAGTAGGAGATTCTGGAATTCTTTCCTTGCGCGCAAGAGCTAGAACCGCGTTTTTGTCGTTACTCTTCAAAAGCCGCTCATACAAGAGCGAGTTTTTTTGCCGTTCCAGCTCCCGTGCAGTCCAGCAATTATTGACAGTTTCAAGCTCGTAATACTCTCTTTTTTCGGGGTCTGATATGCTGATGAGAATCTTGTACTGCGTCCAATTGAATTGCGACCGCAGTGCGGACGCATTCTGGTATGTCCGGTAAAATTGCCTTGCTCGCTCTAACTGCCGCTTGGAGAATCCGCTACCGTAATTAGGCTCTAGGCGCTGAGCCAGATGTTCGATAAGATACGATCCGTAGTCGGCACGGTCCGCCCCTTTCTGTTCCTCTTCAAAGACACGGCGACCAGTCTTCCAATACATCAATACACGGTTGAAGTCAACGCTGCGGACGGCATTGGCACGTGCATCCTCGATGATGACGCGTACATCTTCGTACAACTGATTCTCGCTGGCGGAATAGGTCATTACCTCTTTCATAACATTCAAATAATATAACATGTCAGATGTCTGACAAATTGTAAACAACAAATTTACATTATTTTTGCAGATTTCAAAAGAGTCCTTATCTTTGTCCCTGATTTTTCGCAACTATGAGTTGATTTCCTAATCATTAAACAGCACAGCAGTCCGGGCGAAGGCCCACCACCCTACAGGGTGAATTGTACCCTGTCGGCAAGTGAGTCCGGGGACCCGGTAAAGTTCATTGATAAACTGTTGTGCGATATGGAAAACAAATCCAAATCTACTTCTCTCGTGGCCTGGACCGACAAAGGACGGGTCTTTATGGTTCCCTACCTGCTCGATGAAATGCACGAGCAATACCTGGAGGAAATCCAGCATCTGGACGAGGTCTGCGACGATGACCAACTGTTCTTCCGAGATGAAGAATGCCTCTATTGGACGGGCGTGGAACGGTACTGGGAAGC
>CACZWF010000048.1:11567-13608 GCA_902784785.1 uncultured Bacteroidia bacterium | reverse complement strand
CTGATTGCGCTGATGGCCTTTCTGTTCGCCCAACGGCAGAAAGATGATTTCACGGCCCAAGACAGCGCGGTTGTTGTTCGCAGCGTGGTTGAGGTGCGCAGTTCTCCCACCGATGAAGGGGCGTCGAGCCTGTTCATCATTCACGAGGGAACCAAGGTTCGCCTGCTGGACTCCGTCGGCCCGTGGAAAAATATCGAACTGTCGGATGGCCGACAGGGTTGGATGAAAGCTTCTGATTTGGAAATTATCTGATTTTTGACTATTTTTGAAGGTTTTTATAAAACCTTTCAAGATGAAGTCAATTTTACTCGTTCCTGCTCTGCTCGCCAGTTTGGTGTTATCAGCTGCAGCTCCTTCAAAACCGGCTGATTGGCAGGACCCCGGCATAGTACAGAAAAACCGTCTTCCCATGCGCTCTTCCTTCTTTACGGACGGGGAGTATGTCAGTCTGAACGGTATCTGGGATTTCCGTTTCTTCGCCGACCGCAAAGACGTGACCCGCGAGGGATTTTCCGCCCTGCCTCTGAAAGAGGAAGGCCAGGGCTGGAAGCCCATGCAAGTGCCCGGGCTGTGGGAATTCGCCGGATATGTGGATCCTATGTATGTCAATACGGTCTATCCCTGGAGCGGACATTTCCATAACACACCGCCCCTTGTTCCCGACGAGCATAATTATGTGGGGCAGTACCGCCGCGTCATTACGATTGACAAGGCGTGGAAAGGACAGGATATTTTCCTTTGCATCGGTTCTGCAACCTCCAATGTGCGCGTGTTCGTCAACGGCAAGGAAATCGGCTACAGCGAAGACAGCAAGTTGGAAGCCCGTTTCGACCTGACGAAATATGTCAAGGTGGGGGACAACCAACTGGGTCTGGAGATTCAGCGCTGGTGCGACGGAACCTATCTGGAGTGCCAGGATTTCTGGCGTTTCGCCGGCCTCTCCCGTGAGACTTTCTTGTACGCGCGCCCGAAGGCCCGCGTGGAGGATGTGAAATTCACGGCTTCCGCAGAAGGGGCGTTTCAACTCAAGGCTGAAGTGACCGCCGGTGTGAGCGCATTGCAACTGGACCTGACCGCGCCTGATGGGAGCTCCGTTTTCTCCCAAAAGGTGGATGTGAAGGGGAACGAGAAGTCGGAGACCGGCTTCCGTGTGGTGCGTTTCCAAAAGACGGTGGCCAATCCGTCCTGCTGGACCGCCGAGACCCCCAGCCTATACGATTTGAAAGTTTCCGTGTTGAGCAAAGGTAAAACGACCGAAACGACTTCCTTCAAGGTCGGCTTCCGTACGGTGAAAATCGTGGGCAACCAGATGCTGGTTAATGGTCAGCCCGTCTTGATCAAGGGCGCCGATCGCCACGAGATGAACGCCTACAAGGGCTATGTGGTGTCCGAGAAGGATATGATCGAGGACATCCGCATCATGAAGGAACTCAATATCAACGCCGTCCGTACCTGCCATTATCCCGACGACCCGCGCTGGTATGACCTCTGCGACCAATATGGTCTCTATGTGCTGGATGAGGCGAATGTGGAAAGCCACGGCATGGGCTATGGCCCCGAAACCCTCGCCAAACGTCCCGATTATGAATTTGCCCACGTCGACCGTGCCCGCCGCATGGTCCTGCGTGACTTCAATCATCCCAGCATCATTGTCTGGAGCCTTGGCAACGAAGCCGGCGAAGGCCCTAACTTTGAAAAGTCCGCCGCTTGGATTCGCTCCTACGATTCCACCCGCCCTGTCCATTATGAGCGGATGCGCGAGACCCCGGTTTCCGATTTCAACTGTCCGATGTATTATGACTATCAGCGGTGTATCGATTATCTGGAAAAGGGTTGGACCGGCCGCGAGGCGGAGATTGCCCGCCGGACGGGTTGGGACGGAACGCCCAAACAGGACAAACCCCTCATCCAATGCGAATATGCTCACGCGATGGGAAATTCGATGGGTGGTTTCAAAGAATATTGGGACCTCATTCGCAAGTATCCCGGCTACCAGGGTGGTTATATCTGGGACTTTGTGGACCAGGGAATCGTATGGTCT
>CACZWF010000048.1:500-11539 GCA_902784785.1 uncultured Bacteroidia bacterium | reverse complement strand
GGCGGCGATTTCAATGACTACGACCCTTCCGACGCGGATTTCAACTGCAACGGGGTCATCGCGACCGACCGCAGTCTGCACCCGCACGCCTACGAGGTCCGCTATCAGCAGCGCAGCATCCTCACCAGTGCCACTCCGGAAGAGATTTTGGCCGGTAAGGTGCAGGTGTACAATGAAAATTTCTTCATCGACTTGTCCAACTACCGGATGAACTGGACGCTCCAATGCGAAGGCGTGAACGTGCTGACGGGTGTGGTGGAAAATCTGAAGGTCGCTCCCCAGCAGACCGTCACCGTCAACCTTCCCGGACTTGACCGGGCCGCCATTGAGCGTGCGTGCGGTTCTCTCGGCGAAAAAGATATCTATCTGTATGTCGAATATGCCCTCAAGGCCAAGGACGGACTGCTCGATGCCGGTTTTGTGACGGCCTATGACCAACTGTCTGTCGTGAAGGCCGGGGCCAAGGTTTTCGAACTTTGCTCCCGGGTTCCCCAGGTGACTGAAAGCGATGACGCCGTCTGTTTCAGCGGCATCCGTTGCGGCTGCGGAATGCAGCGTACTTCCTGGAGCGTTTCTATCGACAAGAAGAGCGGCTTCGTCACCAGTTATTGTCTGGGCGGCAGCGAGTTGCTTCAGTCTCCTATTCAACCTTGTTTCAATCGCGCCTATACCTCGAATGACCGTGGGGCCATCCGTGGGGCGAAAGGACGCGATGACAGCGACCACATCAAGTATATGGATTTGTGGCTGAATCCCGCGTACGAAGTCGCATCTTTCCAATGTGAGGCCTCCTGCGTGAAAGTGAACTATCGTCCCATTGTGGACGGCAAGGCGGCGGTGTCGCTCGAATATGCGGTGGACGCGGCCGGAAACCTTCTGATTACGGAAAAAATGGAAGATGCCGGCAACCTGGCCTCCGCTCCGTTGCTGGGCCGTTTCGGGATGGAGTTTTCAATGCCAGGCAACTATTCGACCGTCGAATTTTACGGATATGGCCCGTTTGAAACTTATTGTGACCGTGTTTCTTCCGCTACGGTCGGGCTGTATACCCAAAAAGTGGAAGACCAATACCACTATGGCTATGTGGTTCCACAGGAGAGTGGCACGCACATCGGCTTGAAGTGGTTCAAGACGGTGGATGGCAACGGTACCGGTCTGCGCATCGCCCGCCTTGACGGAGAAGATTTCTCCGCCTCGGCCCTGCCTTTCAGCCGCTTGCAGCTCAACCAAGACGTGACGGGGATTACCCATTCCCTCCAATTGAAGAGCCTGGCCTGTGAGAACCGTCGCAGCGAGGGGGCGACCTGGGTGAACTTCGACGATGTGCAGATGGGCCTGGGTTGTGTCAATTCCTGGGGAAAGCTGGCGCGTAAAGAGTATTTGCTCAAGCCGGAGCCCCGCTGTGTTTCTTTTGTTATCAGTCCTGTAATCAATATCGAATAAAAATATGAAGCATTCTGTTTTATTGGGTTGTTCCGTGTTGCTGCTGGCGGCCGCCGTTGCTTGCGGACCGAAGAAGCAGCAAAAGGATACGGTGGTTCCCGTATCGGTGATTAAGGTGCGGGGGATGCAAAGTTCTTACACCCGCAGTTATATCGGAACGGTGGTTTCCAAGCACACGACCGTTCTGGTTTCTCCCTATGGCGGGAACGTTGTCGAGCTCCCTGTTCATCTGGGGCAGAAGGTGGCCAGCGGTTCGCTGATTGCCGAAATCGATTCGCCTACGGCCAAGAATATGAAAAAGACCGCAGACGCTACGCTCTCTCAAGCGCAGGACGGATACCAGCGGGCGGAAAAAGTGTATAAGGCCGGGGGAATGTCCGAGATTCAATGGAAAGATATTTCCACCAAACTCATTCAGGCTGAAGCGACGGCTGAAATGGCGAACAATATGGTGGATGAATGCCACGTCAAGGCTCCCTGGGATGCCGTTATCAGTGAATTGCATGTAGTGGTGGGAGATGAGGTCAAACCCATGTCCCGATTGGCGACGATTATTGACGAAAATAATCTCGAAGTTTCCATCGGCGTTCCCGAAAACGAGTTTTCCCGCATTCGGGAAGGGCTGAACGCCGAGGTGATTATTCCGGCTATGGATTATCTCTCCTCTTCGGCCCGTGTTACTGAAATCGGTGTGATGGCATCGTTGATCAGCCACTCCTACAATGTGCGCCTTACTTTCAAGCAGCAGCCTAAAGGACTGAAAGCCGGTATGGCGTGCAAAGTGAGTCTGCAGACAGACCAGCAGAGACGGCTCATCGTGCCGGCCTCCGTCGTCAAAGTCGATGACAACGGCCGGTATGTCTGGGTCGTCAACGACGAAGATAAAGTTGAAAAGCGGTCTGTCACAGCCGGTAACTTCGCGGGAACGGGCGTTGCGATTGAAACCGGCATCAACCCGGGAGACCGCATCATCGTGGAAGGCAGCCAGAAAGTGAGTACCGGAATGAAAGTGCAACCGAAAGAGGTGGAAGCTCTATGAGAAAGCCCGGTGATTTCTTTCAGGGAGTCATAGAAGGCTCCAAAGCCGTCTATTTGGTGGTAGCCGGCCTGATTGCAGTCGGCTTGCTGGGTGTCTGGAAGATGAACAAGGCGGAGTTCCCGACCGTCCCTATCAAGCAGGGACTGGTGGCGGCCATTTATCCCGGCGCTTCCGCCGAGCGGGTGGAAGAGACTTTGACCAAGCCTTTGGAAGAAGTTCTTCTGGCTTGTCCGGAGGTGGATCGCAAATCCCTGCATTCGGTCTCCAAAGATGGCGTTTGCTATATCTATGTGACCTTGGATGTTCCGTCCAGCCATTTGCGTCAAACCTGGGCTGACATCCGTTTCAAGTTCCAGACGCGCAAACTGACCTTGCCGCTCAATGTGCTGGCTATCGTTGTCTTGGATGATTTTGCCAACGTATCTTCCATTCTCGTTTCGATGGAGTCGGAAGACAAGGGTTGGAGCGAGATGGAGGAATATGCCAAGGATCTTAAAGAACGCTTGCAGGCCATTCCCGATGTGGCAAAAGTCCAGATAATGGGCTCTCAAAGTGAGGAAATTGCAGTGACGGCCGATATGGACCGGCTTGCCGCCTATGGCATCAGCCCCCTGGCCATCAACTTGACCTATACAGCCGAAGGCATCCAGCTGCCCAGCGGCTCGTTCGCCGGACAATACGGAGATTCCCGGATTTATATCGACGAACCCGTTTCATCCGAAGAGGCGGTTGCCAAGAAAATCGTGATGAACGAACCCGCCGGCGGCATCGTCCGTATCGAAGATGTGGCGGATGTCGAAAGGCGTATCCAGAAAAAATCCACAGCCATCCAGTTCAATGGCAACAACACCTTGCTGATAGGTATTTCGATGCGCGAGAATCGGGATATCGTGGCATTCGGCGCGGATGTGGACGAGGTGCTCAAGCAGTTTGAGTCGGAGTTGCCGGCCAGCGTCTCCCTGACGCGTGTCACCGACCAGCCGCGCGTGGTCCGCACTTCCGTGATCAACTTCCTGCGCGACCTCCTCATCTCTATTCTGGTGGTGATTTTCGTGATGTTGCTGCTCTTTCCCTTCAAGAGCGCTGCGGTCGCTTCTTCCGGTGTTCCGGTTTGTACGGCCGTCGCCCTGGCCGTGATGTATCTGGTCGGAATGCCCCTGAATACGGTGACCCTGGCGGCCCTTATCGTGGTGCTGGGAATGATTGTGGATGATTCCATCGTGACCATTGACGGCTATATGGCGAAACTGGCGACGGGCATGACCCGGACGGAGGCCGCCATCGCCAGTGCCAAGGAGTTGGTGATGCCGATGTTGATGGCCACATTGTCCATCAGTCTGATGACCTTCCCTATGCTTTTCATCATCGATGGCAACCTGCGCGATGTGTTCTTTGCCTTCCCGTGGGTGATGGCCATCGCCTTGATGATTTCCCTGGCCTATGCCCTTGCGGTCATTCCTTCGCTGGAGGTCCGTTTCATCGAGGGACTCAACACGGAAGAACCTACGGGTTTTGCCAAGGTCCAGGCGACCTTCTTCAACGCCCTGCAGAATGTCTATGACAAGGCGGAACGGGTGTGTTTCCGTCATCCCCACCTGACCTTGACCTGCGGGGTTGCTTTGGTAGCGGCGGGCGTGGGGATGTTTTTCCTGCTCAATATCCAGATGCTTCCCAAGGCCTCCCGTGACCTCTTCGTGATGGAGATGAATCTGGAAGAAAGCTGTGACCTCGAATCCACTCAGCAGAATGTGGACAGCCTGACGAAATGGATTCTGAAGGACAAACGGGTCAAAAATGTAACGGCTTTTGTCGGAAGCAGCGCACCTCGTTTCCACGAGACCTATGCGCCGGCGCTTCCCGCCCCGAATTTTGCCCAACTGATTGTCAATACCGTCAGCGAGGGGGCGACCAAGGAGATGATAGCCGAGTACGAGGAAAAGTATGAATATATCTTCCCGAATGCCTTGATTCGCATCAAGGAGATGGATTATCAAGGAGTGCCCGCGCCCGTTGAGATGCGAGTCATGGGTAAGGACCGGGATTTGATGATTCCCGTAGCGGACAGCATTGCCGCCTTTATGCGGGCACAGAACGACATAATGAAGTGGGTGCACAGCGATTATTCCACGATTCCTTCCATCGATATTACCTTGGATAAGGATGAGGCTTCCCGTCTGGGCATCAATCCCGCAATGGTCGGATTGTCTCTCGGTCAGGAGTTCGCTTCCACCAAACTGATCAATTCCAATACGGGCGGTCTTCCGGTGGCTTTGTACGGTAAGGAGAACACGGACAGTTCTACCTACGATGTCATTCGCAACAAATATATCCGGGCCAACATTCCCACCCTCCGCGTTCCGTTGCGTCAGGTGGCGACCGTCACGCCCGGTCTGGTGCCCGCCCAACTGGTCCGTCATTCGGGTACGGCAAACGCCATTACCGTGCAGGCGGATATGAAAGCGGGGCAGTCCCATCCCGTGGCCGTCCGGCGCATCAAAAAGTTTATGGAAGGCCTCCAAATCCCGGATGGCGTTCGCATCAAGGCTGGCGGTCTGACAGAATTGAACGAGGTGCTGATTCCCGCGATGGGCGCCTCCTTTGTCGGCGCGTTGGTGGTGATGTTCATTTTCTTACTGATCAACTTCAAGAAAATCAATATTCCCGTGCTGACGATGTCTCTGTCTTCCCTCTGTCTTTTCGGCAGTTTCCTGGGACTCTATCTCTTCCATCTGGATGTGGGAATGACGGTGTTGCTGGGTGTGATTTCCTTGGTCGGCATCATCGTGCGCAACGGCATCATTATGTTCGAATATGCGGAGGAACTGCATTTCAAGGAGGGCTATTCCTACAAAGAGGCGGCGATGCTTGCCGGCTCCCGTCGTATGCGTCCCATTTTCTTGACTTCCTGCACCACCGGTCTGGGCGTGCTCCCGATGATTATCAGCGCGGACGCTCTTTGGATGCCGATGGGCGTGGTAATTCTCTTCGGCGTGGCCATCACCTTGCCTTTTACGGTGCTCATCATGCCTGTATCTTATTGGAGATTATTTGCTAGAAAAGATGAAAAGAAATAAGTTCATATTGGTCTTGCTGTTGCTGTTTCCGACTTTTTTGTCGGCGCAAACTTCGCACGAGTTCACCTTGGATGAGTGCCGGGATATCGCTTTGCAGAACAGCAACGAATTGCGCAAGGCGGCGCTGGACCAGAAAGCGGCCCAGGCGCTGACCGGAGAGGTGGCCGCCAATTTCTTCCCAAAGGCCTCCATCAATGGCTTTGCCTTTCACGCGTTCCGTCCGTTGATTTCCCTGAACGCGCTGAATATCTTCGGCAACAACGATGTGGGTATTGCCATTCAGAATGTGTGGCAGCAGATTGCCGATGAGAATGGCGGAACTGCCTCGTTGGATATCTTGCAATATGGGCAATATTACGGCGTTATGGCTGTGCAACCCATCTTTGCGGGCGGCCGTATCGTCAACGGATTCAAGTATTCCAAACTCGGAGTGGAGGCGGCGAAACTGCAGGCGGCGATGACCGAGCAGCAGGTGCTGGAAGAAACCGACCACAATTATTTCGGATTGATCGCCTTGCTGGAGAAGGAAAAATACCTCAATGCGATGCAGTCTTTGCTCGACAGCCTGGAGAAGGTGGCAGATGTGGCGTTCCAGGAGGGCGTCATCGTCAAATCTGACTATCTGATGCTCCAGAATAAGAAGATGGAATTGAGCAACGGCCGGACCAAACTGACGGCGGGCATGCGTCTGATGAAGATGAATCTGTTGAGCAGTATGGGCTACAAGTACAGGGTGATGGACCTGGACAACTACACGTTCGTCAGCCCCGGCTTGGATGGCATTCCCACCCCTGAAGAAGTCTATGTGGACGAGAACCAAGTGGTGGAGAGCCTGGCGGAAACGCAGTTGCTGGACCTTCAGGTCAAGGCCAAGCGCTTTGAAAAGAAATTGACCTTGGGCAGCGTCCTCCCGCAAATCGGACTGGGCGTCAATTACGGATTCAACCGTTTCTTCCAGAATACGCCCGGAAGATGGAACGGTATGGTCTTCGTGGCCTTTTCGATTCCGCTGACCGACTGGGCGGCGAATTCCTACAAGATGCAGCGGCAGCAGTATGACATCGACAAAGCGGAATATGACAAAGAGCATTACCACGAGATGCTGCTGCTTCGCCAGCGCAAGTTCTATTTGGAACTGACCAGCGCGTGGGATGCCCTGACCCTCTCTCGCAGCCAGCGCGAGTATTCCGAGTACTTGTACGACCAGGCCAAGGTCAGTTTCGAGTCGGGTTTCAGCACGACGACGGACCTTTTGCAGGCCTTTGGCAACTTGACCGAACAGGTGGAGAAGGAGACGGTCGCGCTGGGCGATTATTTGACGGCTTTGCAGGTGTATCGCAGCCATCTGCCTAAAACTGACAACCGATTATGATGACTGAAAAATATTTTTGCGTAGCGGGACATCGCTTCGGAACGCATTGCCCGGATTGGGCGCTGGCTCCCTATGAACCTTTCGAGGTGGAGAAAGGGGAGTGTCTCTTCTTCTTGGATGTGATGCCGGAGGATGACCTGCCGGCCCTGCTTGCTTCCTACAAGGAAGTCACCCGCTGCAATGAAGAGCCGCCCTATCTGTGGCTTTATGAGAACAAAGTTCGTCCTGAACTCGACGACGTACTTTTCGGTTTCTCATTGCAAGAAACGGGAACGGTTTCGTTCTTGGAGATTCCTGCCGATCTTTCGCAGGGGCAGTGCCGTCTGAAGGTGCGCCGCCGCATCACCCGCAGTGAAGTGGAGTGCTGCATCAACAATGCAATGATGTTGCTTTTCACCCTTTATAGTACGCTCAGGGACACCTTGATGATCCATTCTTCCGTCACAGTCTTCGAGGGGAAAGGGTATTCTTTCCTGGGCAAGAGCGGGACGGGGAAGAGTACGCATAGTTCCCTTTGGCTCAAATATATTGAGGGTACCTGGCTGCTCAATGATGACAATCCCGTCATCCGGCTCGAAGCCGATGGCACGCCCTACATTTATGGCAGCCCTTGGAGCGGCAAGACCCCTTGCTATAAAAACGAGCGCGTCCCGCTGGGCGGCATCGTCCGTCTGGAGCAGGCCCCCTATAATAAAATCACCCGCCTGAAGGGCTTAGAGGCTTATACGGCCTTCCTGCCTTCCTGTTCCAGTCTGAAGTGGAAACGGAACTTGGAAGACGCTTTGTGTCAGACGGTGGAGACGGTAGTCAGCAAGGTCGGAGTCTGGCATTTGGAATGCCTCCCCGATGAAGCGGCTGCCCGTTTGTCCAATAGTACGATCACCCAATGAGAAAATATTTCTCATATTTCTTCCGGACGGCGGCTCCGTACCGTTTTTCTCTGCTGGGTTCCATTCTCTGCGGGGTGGTGCTGGCTATCTGTTCGTTCTTCTATGTCTGGTTTTCCAAGGCATTGGTGGATGCGGCGACCGGAAACGGGAAGGGGAGTTTGTGGCTGTTGGGTGCCGGCTTTGTCGGAGTCATCGTGCTCCGCATCGGCACACGCGCTTTGCGTACCTGGCTGCAAAACCGCAGTGTCATCAAGATGAAAAACGCTTTGCGGCAGCGTCTGTTCGACTCGCTCTTGCAGATGACCTCCGCATCGCGGGGGAAAATGCATTCGGGCGATATCGTCAACCGGCTGGAGGGAGATGTAGACTCTATTGCATCTGCTTTCTGCCAGACCTTTCCCAACCTCATCGGTACCGTACTGCAGTTTATCGTCGCTTTTGTTTATCTGGTTATCCTGGACGCCCGCTTGGCCTGGCTGCTGATTGTCATTATCCCGGTCGGTCTACTGGCCGCCCGTTATGTGATGCGCAAGATGCGCACGATGACCAAAGATGTGCGTAGCAACGACAGTCTGGTGCAGGCCCATATCCAGGAGAGCATTCAGCACCAGAGCCTGATCAAGTCCCTGGAATATGACGGACAGAGCAGTGTCAATCTCACTGAACTCCAGAGCCGTCTATATGACCATTCTATCCGGCGGACCCGTTTCAGTATCGCCGCCCATGTCATTACCGCCCTCTGTTTTTCCGGCAGTTATGCCCTGGCATTCCTTTGGGGGGTCCGCGGTATTGCGGCGGGAACGGTCACTTACGGTCTGATGACCGCTTTCCTGCAACTAGTCAATCAGGTACAGCGGCCTTTGGCAGAAATGGGAGACCAGTTGCCGACGCTCTTCCATTGTACGGCGCAAATCGACCGATTGTTGGAACTGGAGCAGATGGAGAAGGAGGAACTTTGCGAGCCGGTGATGCTGGATGGCGTGTGCGGCATTCGCATCGAAGGACTTTCTTTCCGTTACGAACAGGACGAAGACAATATCTTCGAGAATTTTACTTATGATTTCAAGCCCGGCAGCAAAACGGCGCTTGTCGGTACGACCGGTGTGGGTAAGACGACCCTTATCAAACTGATACTGGCGCTCTTCAAACCCAACCAGGGTTCCATTCAGTTTTACAGCCGGACGGACGGTCCTGTTCCGGCCTCTCCCGCTACCCGCTGCAATCTGGTCTATGTGCCCCAGGGCAACAGTCTGCTCAGCGGAACCGTCCGGGATAACCTGCTGATGGGCGATCCCGACGCCGATGAAGAAAAGATGAAGGAGGCCCTATATACGGCCGCTGCCGACTTTGTGCTGGACGATCCGAACGGACTGGACCGCGAGTGCTCGGAGGCGGGAGGCGGTTTCAGCGAGGGCCAGGCGCAGCGCATCGCTATTGCGCGTGGCTTGCTGCGTCCTGGAAGTATTCTCCTGTTGGATGAATTTTCTTCAGCCCTCGATCCGGCCACCGAGAAATTGTTGTTGGACCGTCTGCGGGACCGCAGGCCCGAAGCGACGGTTATTTTTATTACCCATCGCGAGCAAATCGCGCAATATTGTGACTTTGTTTTAAAATTTTAGAGATATGAGATTCAAATCCGGATTTGTTATTCGAAAGGTATGCGGCCATCAAGTTGTGGCGGCGGAAGGTTTGCAACATCTCAACTTCAACAAACTGTTGGTCTTGAACGAAACGGCTACATTTTTGTGGAAAGCGGTAGAAGGGAAAGATTTTACGGTACAGGATATGGCGGATGCCCTGGTCGAGGAGTATGGGATTGATGCAGCGTTGGCAGTGAAAGATGCCCAAAGTCTGGCGGACAGCTGGAAGGCTGCCGGCGTTTTGGAAGAAGAGACGGCGTAATGACCCTTTTCGAGGAGCAATTTCTCTGGCTTTTGCGGGCTGGATTGTGGGGGAAAGAAGAAAGCAAATTCCCCATGATTGCCCCGTGCTATATCGATTGGTCTTCGCTCTTGTCGCTGGCCAAGCGTCAGACAAACTTGCTGCTCGTCCAGGATGGACTGGAAGTACTGCTGGCCATGCAGACAGCCCGTCAGGAAGAAAGGGTGGTGATTCCGCCCCGAGGGCTGCTGAAAATCCAAAACATGCGGATGCAGACGCAGCAGATTCACCGTGACCTGAATGCGATTATCCTGGAAATAGATACGATGCTGCGTAAAGTCGGCATTTCTCCGATATTGCTCAAGGGAGAGTCGATGTCTGCCATCTATCCCCGTCCGGAGAGTCGGAATTGCGGAGATATAGACCTCTATGTGGACCCTGATGATTATGCGCGTGCCGCAGCCTTGCTCTCGACCCGTTTTGAAACGCTGACAAAGACTACGGAGAAACACGGTTCCTTCCGCAGAGGACGATATAATATAGAATTGCATTTCCGCACTTTGGTTCCCCAGCGTCCGTGGTGCCGTCGTGCCTATGACGACTATTCCCGTTCTGTCCTATCACAGGCAAAGGAACGATTGCCTTTGCCATTTGCAGAAGGGAAGGTGCTGGTGCCGCCGGTGACCTATAATGCCATTTTTCTGCTGGGACACATCTATCATCATTTTATCGAAGGCGGTATCGGATTGCGCCAGATTTGTGACTGGACGCTTTTTGTCGACCGTCATGGCGCTGAGTGGGATCGGGAGGAATTGTCCTCTCTGCTGGAGCGTTTCGGCATGATGGACGCCTGGCGGGTGTTTGGATGTATGTCCGTCAAATATCTGGGGCTTTCACCCGATAAAATGCCGTTCTATGATGAACGGGAGCAGGAACGGGCCGAACGTGTACTTTCCATCGTTCTTCGTGAAGGAAACTTCGGCCGTTATGGCCGGGGTGCGCTGGCAGAGAAGAAAGAGGATAGTTTTTCCCGCAAGAAAAGCAAGTCTCTCCGCCTGTTCTTTCAGCGGGCGAAACTTCGTTTCTCCATTTTCCCGAAGGATGTATTGCTTTATTTCCCGAAATGGCTGGGGGAGAGCCTGTCCCGACTATCGCTTTAGGCTGAGCAACTGATCCACGACCTTTTCAGAAAGACATTTCTTGTTCAAGGTGTTCTCCAATTGCTTCACCCGGTGCGTATCCGTCCCGAAAGTGTAGTACATTCCGTGTTCCAACAACCACTCCGCCTTGGCTTGTTCCATATCTCCGTAAGAGCCCAGCAGGGAAGGAAGATTCAGCTG
>CACZWF010000048.1:0-495 GCA_902784785.1 uncultured Bacteroidia bacterium | reverse complement strand
GAAGCAGGACTCCCTTGAAGTACAGATCCTTGTAGTCGCTTTCTTTCATATAAATATAGCGTTCGGGATGGGCGAGAATGGGGCGGTATCCTTTTTCTTTGATGCGGACCAGAATTTCCTCCATATTGAGGGGCGGAAAAACAGTGCTGGTTTCGACAAGCAGGGTTTCGCTCTCGTAGGTGGTTAACAAGGGCGTAGTCTCCAGACGCTCGGTAAAGAGATTGTCCATCATATACTCCGCACCCAGATGAAGCTCCACCTGTCGCTTGCCGGGCTGCACTTCCGCTGCATACGCCTCGCAGACACGCTGGAAACGCTCTTTCAACTTATCTTCCTGGTTGGGCATGTCTTCCATTACGTGGGGCGTCAGCCACTGGTGCTGCAGGCCGGCTTCTTCCATCAGATGCAGGCAGGCGAGGGTGTCTTCCTGCGTCTTGATGCCGTCGTCCACTCCCCATAGGAGATGGCTATGGCAGTCCGTGCCGCCTTCCAGCA
>CACZWF010000047.1 GCA_902784785.1 uncultured Bacteroidia bacterium | reverse complement strand
CGCCGCAACTATATATTCGATACCATCCGCAGCGTTTTCCGCACCTACGGCTATCAGGAAATCCAAACCCCCGCTCAGGAAAACCTTTCCACCCTGCTGGGCAAGTACGGCGAGGAAGGAGACAAGCTCCTTTTCCGCATCCAGAACAGCGGAGAAAAGGCGGATCTGGCTCCGGAAAAAGGTCTGCGCTACGACCTCACGGTGCCCTTTGCCCGTTACGTGGTGCAGCACCAGAGTGAGATTTCCTTCCCCTTCAAGCGCTTCCAGATCCAGCCGGTCTGGAGGGCGGACCGTCCGCAGAAAGGCCGCTACCGCGAGTTCTACCAGTGCGACGTGGATGTCATCGGCACCCGTAGCCAGGTGAACGAGCTGGAACTGGTGCAGATGGTGGACGCCGTCTTTGGCAAGCTGGGTGTGCGTGTGGGCATCCACATCAACAACCGCAAGGTGCTCACCGGCTTCGCAGAGATTGCCGGCGCCCCGGACAAAGTGGTGGACATCACCGTAGCCATCGACAAACTGGACAAGATCGGCATCGAGAAGGTGAAAGAAGAGATGGCCGAAAAGGGACTGGCCGCCTCCGGCATTGCCGTTATCGAACAAATCCTTTCCCTGCAGGGCTCCTTTGAAGAAAAACTGGCCGCCATGAAAGGCCTTTTCCAGGGCGGCAGCGCATCCGGCGTAGTCTCCGAAACCGGTCTGAAGGGTCTGGAAGAGCTGGAAGAGCTCTTCGGCCTGGTAGCCGTTACCGGAGTATCGGCCCCGGTGGAAATGGATCTTTCCCTGGCCCGCGGCCTTAATTATTATACCGGCGCCATCTTCGAGGTGAAGGCGCTGGACTGGGAAATCGGCAGCATCTGCGGAGGCGGCCGCTACGACAACCTCACCGGCATCTTCGGCCTGCCGGATCTTTCCGGCGTGGGCATCTCCTTCGGCGCAGACCGCATCTACGACGTGCTCACCGGCCTGGATCTGTATCCTGCCGGCCTGGAACAGTCCACCACGCTGCTGTTTGCCGTGATGGGGGCCGATGAGCTCCGCTACGTCCTTCCCATCGCCAAGGCCCTCCGCGAGGCCGGCGTCTCCGTGGAAGTGTACCCGGAAGCCACCAAGCTGAAAAAGCAGTTCGACTACGCCGACAAGAAGGCCATTCCCTTCATCTCCATCAACGGTTCCACCGAGATGGAGTCCGGCACGGTGAATATCAAAAACCTCCAGAGCGGTGAGCAAAAGGCCTTTGCCGTTTCCGCCCTGCAGGATATCCTGGATTTTCTGGCTTAACTCCCCCGTGCAGCCCGTCCGCAACTCACACATCATCCGGCATACGCTGAGGAATTACCTGGCGGCGGCCATCTTTGCGGGCATCATCATCCAGCTCAACAGCACCATAGACAGTATGGTGGCGGGGCAGTTCATCGGGGCGGATGCCGTATCCGTCATCATCCTGGCCCTGCCTCTTGTGAATATCCTCATGCTCCCGGGCACCATCCTGCTGATGGGAGCCACCCTCCTGATTGCACCGGCTTTCGGGAACCAGGACTACTCACGGGTGAACAAAATGCTCACCGTGGGGCTGGCATCGGCCCTTGCCATCAGCGCCGTCTTTACAGCACTTCTGGCCATCTTCGCCGGGCCCGTTTCCCTTTTCATCACCCAGGACGCCCGCTTGCAGCCTATGCTGCAGGAGTATTTCCCCTTTGCCTTTGCGGGAAGTTTCTTCGGTCTTTTCGCCTGTGCGGGAAGCCAGTTCGTGCAGATCAGCGGGCGGCCGCGCCTGGTGGCCTGGTTCGTGGGCATCTTCGGGGTTCTGAACCTGGCTCTGGACATTCTCTTTGTCCGGGTGCTGGATATGGGCATCCGGGGAGCGGCGGCAGGCACTTCCGCTGCGGCGGTCCTGGGCTTTCTGGTGATGGTCCCGTACCTGCTCCGGGAACCGCGGCCCTACCGCCTTTGCTGGCCGGGATGGGCCTGCTTCCGCAGCTATTTCCGGGAAATCCTCCGGCGGGGCACCGCTGCCGCTATGACGGGCGTTTCGATGATCATCCTCAACCTGGGGCTCAACACCCTGGTCCTGAGCAAGCTGGGGGCCGACGGGATGTTCACCCTCAGCATCTGTATGCAGCTACTGATGATCTGTATGCTGGTTCTGACCGCTACGGGCGGCACCATCACGGGCCTCGGCGGCATCCTCTCCGGAGAAGGAGACTGGGACGGGGTGAACCGGCTCATTTCCCTCATCCTGAAGCTTTCCCTCGGGCTCGCCTGCGTGGCTACTATCCTCCTTCTGGCTTTCCCTGGCAGAGTGGCTTCGCTCTTCGGGGCCGATACTCACCTGGCACAGCTGTCGGCCGGGCCGCTCCGCATCTTCAGCGGGATTTTCCTTCCGGCAACGCTCCTGATGACGCAGGCGAACGCTTTCCTTCTGGTGAAACGGGGACGGATGGCGGCTTTTCTGCAGGCCGGGATCGTTGTCTGCATCCTGCCCCTGGCGCTGGTCTTTTCCGACTGGAACCTGTGGGTAGCCCTGCCGCTGGGGATGCTGCTTCCTATGCTGGGTGGGCTGGCGGCATCGGCCCTTCTCTCCCGGACGGAAGGAAACCTGCATCCGGTCTGGCTCACGCCTACCGGCGAGGAGCAGCGTTCTTTCACCGTGAGCGTGGCGTATTCCCAGGAAAGCGTTTCCCGGAAATTCCACCTCCTTTGCAAAAGGATTGACGAGATGCCCATCTCCCCCGCCGAGAACACGGCCATCACCCACTGCGTGGAAGAAATGATGCTCCACCAGCTGGAAATGGGTCTCTCCTGCCACCTGACGGACAGTTTTGACGTGGGAATTGTGGACGGAGACAGCCGGTTCACCATTCTGGTAAAGGCGGCGGGCAAGGCCTTCAACCCTCTCCACGCCTACGGTGACAATGCCCCGGAATCCCTGAGCCTGCGCATTGTAGAGGGGTTCTGCCGGGATGTCCACTACCGCTATGCCAGCGGGGTCAACTGCGTATATCTGAACTTTGACAAGAATTGAATTTGGAAGTTTCAGAAAAACTTCTTACCTTTGCATTCCCACTTCTTACCTTTGCATTCCCAAACCGCGGAGTAGAGCAGTCGGTAGCTCGTCGGGCTCATAACCCGGAGGTCGTAGGTTCGAGTCCTGCCTCCGCTACTAAACCGGACAAATCGCAAGATTTGTTCGGTTCTTCTTTTATAGAAGCCTCAACAGACGTACCTAGAAAGGCGATTTTTGCAAGAAATTTGTTCTCCCCATCAGTTCGAAAAGCCTTGTTTTTCGCATCCCACTTAATCCCTTCAGGGAAGGTCAATTTTTGGATTTTTTGGCAGAGCTTAAAGTCCTTTTGTTCCCAGTAAGTCCTTAGTTTAGAGGAGATTTCAACCGACTGTTTTGTGAAATCAGATAAGTTCGAAATCTTTGTGTCACATTTTTCTATTTCTCTTTCCACATGAGTTATTTCGGCTGTTAACTCCTTGTATGCTTCTTCATATATGTCCTTGTCAATATCTCCTGTAGCATACCTCATCTTGACTGTTTTGAGTTTTGTGTTCAGCGTAGCCAGGTTCTTTTTTAAGTTGCATAAAGCCTCAACATTCATGTTCTCGTTATCCTTGAACTTTTTTGTAAGGACCTTGACAAAGATGGGTTTTATTGCCTCAGGCATACGATACCGTTCAAGAATACCAGAGTACTGCTTGTGCATTTCATCGGCTGAAATATTCGTTTTACAGCCCTTTACAGGGCATTTGTAGTACCCTTTACCCTTGGTCGTATATCCAGTCATCAAATGGCCATCTTTTAAGCAATATACAAACCTCTTTAGTGGGAAGTTCGGCGTTTCTGCGGCATGTTCGTAGTTTTGGTGATTCCCTGCTAAAATTTCTTGGACTCTATCGAATATTTCCTCCGAAACAAGTGGCTCCTGCACTCCCATGATATAGGGTTTATCCAAGCCGTCAGTCTTTACGTACTGATGTGTTAACCTTCCACAGTAAAAAGGCTTTTTTAGGTTCGCAGACAGTGCCTCTTTCTTCATGACAAGACCTTGTGCCGCCAGTCGTTGTAATATTTCTTCCTGCGTTATACCTGGTTCATTAGCAAGCCAGAGAAACGCATTTTTGAAAATACGACCTTCATCATTTACAGTAATAACATGGTGACGGTCCTTTTTTTCCGAGTCGTAGCCCAGTGGAGGTTTTGAGTACCATTCACCTCGATTAATACAATTGACCATCCCCTCATGACATTTATGACGACGCATAGCGTTATCAATGTCGGCAATTATAATGAGTATGTTTTCTATCTGTTCAGCAAGCACATTATTTGAATCAATGGGTTGGTTAACAGATTTCACTGTGACTCCACATCGTTTTACTTTGGTTTTGTATATGATTCCATCGTTGGAGTCACGTGAAAAACGGTCAAAGTCAAACACAACAATACAGTTGTATTCCGGGTCGGCAAGTACTTCGCCAATCATATCAAGGAAGAGGTCCCCGGCTTCTTTTGCAGATTCATTCTCACCACCGAATTCTTTCTTGACCCTGATTCCATTTCTTTTGCAATATTCATAGCACCCATTTAATTGGGTTTCAATTGAATAATTTGACTTGTATTGGTCTGCACTTGAAACCCTGGTCCAAATGGCGGCAACTTTTTCTTTTGCCGCCAATGTCTTTCGTGCTTCAATGATTCGTTCTTCTCTGGTTAGTTTTAATTTCTTCTTTCTCATCTGTTTTCTGCTTTGTAAATGTAATAGGCAATATCTGCCAATTCACCAAGTGTATTTAATACTGATTGCATTTCGCATACATCAGTGATTCCTAGTTTATTAAAGTCTTGTTCATAGTCTACTACTTCGGCTATTGTGAACATCCTGACATGGTATTTCGATGGTGCGTCACATGCACCTTATTCGCTTTCGGCCTCTGGGGGTTAAACCAGACTTCTGTTCAGCCCAGGGATGCTTTGACCTGTACCTGTTGAGGCGGTGAGTTAGTGCTCTACATTGCTTTGTCCTCCACGATGTTTTGTTTTAAGAAGGTGATGGTAGATACACTTGTTCCGGTAATTGCCGATATGTTACGATAGGAAACATGCTTTTTTATCAGAGCAATCTCACGGCTGTATTGTTTTTTATACTCATCTATGTTTTTCCTGTATCCTTTCTTTCTTCCCACCTTGCCTCCATTCTCGCGGAAGTGATTGTATCCACTTTCCATCCGGCTGCGTATCATGGTTTTTTCCAGGCTGTTAAAACTGGCAAATAGCCCAAGTGCAAGTTGAGAGACAGGGTTTGGTTTATTATCCGGCAAAAGGGTTTCAAGTCCATTTTGGTGGATATAGACCGACACTTTTCGCTCGGTGAAAAATTCTATGACCTTAAGAAAATCTACTACACGTCTAGACAAGCGACTAGGCTCATATACTAGGACCTTATTCACTTCATGGGTCTCCACATACTCCATCAACTCTGACAGGGCGGCCCGTTCTTCTATCTTCTTGGCACCTGAAATAGTTTCGGCAAACTCCCGCATCACGACATAACCCATCCGGTCCGAATAAGACCTTAACTCTTCCAATTGGCGGTCATATTCCTGTACTTTAGTGCTAACCCTAGCGTAGATAACAACTCTTGTTTCCATATGATTTATATGTTTGCGTTAATTAATCTTGTGCAAATATACTCAAAAGTTAATTAACAACCAAACAAAAATTGATATTTCTTGTAATTTTTCTACTAGATACTTGATAATTTGGATTAATTAGATTACTTTTGCGGCATGAATGAAATGAATATTACTCCAACCCTGTTACTAAATGTCAGGGAACTCAGTAAAAGAAAAGGGCTTCAACTTCGAGAAGTAGCAGCCCTCATGAATATGGCCCCAGAGAGTCTTAGCCGTGCTCTACACGGCAATCCGACGTTATCGACCCTTTGCTCACTTGCAACTGCATTGGACGTTCCTGTTGCTCGTTTGCTCGCACAAGGTGGGGACAGAGCTTGTGAGGACCTATTGGGCGTAGTCGCTTTCGGCCAAGGTCGGACTCAGGTAGTAAAAGACATCGAAGACCTTGAAGCTCTGGTTAAAAGACTCAAATCCGGTTCTAGTTAATCAGTTTTGGTTTATTGTATAATTGTAAACAATTGTATAACTTTGACTACCGAATATTAACCAATTATTAATAGCCATGTTACATATTAGACCCAACTACAAAAACCCAAACCTGAAGTGCTATTATTGCTCACATAATACGCCTGCAGAAGAATATGAGGAGACTCAAAGATTGTATTTTATCAAGTCAGGTCTAAAATTATGGCTGGGTTACAAATACACTGAAGTTGAAGTTCATATTCCACGTTGTAAGGAGTGCTTTGACCTCCATTATCCCAAGTGGAAGGTACATTTTTATAGATTACTATGGCTTTTATGTTCGGCACTGGTTTTCTTCGGTATTTATAAAGCCGCCGACCTGGAGCCAAGTGTCGGCGTATATGCTTTCGCTATTATTGTAAGTATTGGGCTTGGAGCTGCATTAGCGGGCTTTATAGCGATGTTTTTTAATAAAAGAAGTCCAAAGAAAGGAGTTCGACCTCTAGGTAATAATGATGAATACGCTCCCATCAGAAGGCTTGAAGGTCTCGGTTTCCTTGATTATAAGCCAGACCCATCGAAAGGCTCTGCGTATGTTAATGAGGATTTGACACCAGATGATATTGAGTCCGCATTCAAACAAATAAAAGCTGAAGACGATTGTATTATTTCCGGCTTGTAATATCCTTTACCGAATATGCTTATTTCTTATTTTACCTTTGTTTCAAAATGAAAGCGGTATTAATAATCTTAGCTATTATCATTGCTATTCCTTTATGTGTCTATATTGTTTCGTTGATTTCACGCAAGAAATCTGTTAACTCACTAAAGGATGAAACTAATTTTCTGCAGTTGCTTCATGCCGAATTGAATGGCTGGTCAGGAATATGCAAAGGTGACTCATATAGATTTGTTTTATCTAGACTCCAGCATCTTGGTCTGATAAGCAAGGAAGAAGTTTCTAATACTCTATCCAATTACGATATGTTCGGGGCTAGAGTCGGTATAACAGTGAAACCAGAGAAGTACGTGAATCTTGATTCAGTATCATTTAGATTCAACAATAATGAACTCCTCTCTAGCATCGGTTTTTTGTTCAAAGATTCCAAAGACGTTGTTAACACTACCTATCCAAAGTACATGGCCGAGATTTCAGATTTGTTTGGGAAGCCTACATGGCAGGGAAGTTTCCCAGATGGAGTAGGTTCTTCTTGGAAAAACATGATGTTATCAACGACTACGGGCAGTCCCTCGGATAAAGAGGCTGTGCATTTGTGGCTTGTTTTAAACTTTAAATAACTGTCTGGTACGTATGCTCATGTAATATAACTTTTTAGGTTATTTCAAGACATCGACCCTACCTGTTTTCAACGATGTTGTTGATTATTTCAGTAAAGTTTTAAATCAGCACACTCGGAAACACAATCAGGAAGATTTCCAACAACAACAGATTTGAAAGCCGCTCTCTTAGTGTTACACATCCAGGGTGCACTTTATTAACCAGCATCCTGAACGCTGGCATTACTCTCCCCATTCTAGCATTGGGCCGGAGAGCTTTTATTTTTGCTTGTACTTTCGCCAAGTCAAAATCATTGTCGCGTAACACAAGGTAATCTAGGTATTCCTTATACGATGTCAGTTGAGGCTGCCCTGCTGGAGCATCGATTACATCCTGAACAAATGATAGAATCGGGTTCTCCTCTGAACTCAGCACGGTTGTTATCCGAGTATCACTTATGTTCAGGGATTTGCGTATCTGGTCTTTCGAATTTAGGTTGAGTTCAAATCGTGTCCTACCTGTGAAATACTCCACTAATGCCTCCGGGTCTACCAGTGTGTTGAGAAACGGTTTGTTTTGTGCCAGCTGAATCTCGTAGTCTTTGTCATATATTGTCAACCGTTTCTTGCAACCCTTTGTTTTCACGTTTTTCTCAATCACAAAATTGCCAGCTATGATACGTGGCAGGTACTTGTTGAAGTTGTTGATACCGGCTCGGATGTCATTAGTCAAGGCCTTGCAATCTTCACATTTGATGTCCTTGGTCACATCTATTTTACACACTTGCCCGTATGACATGATAGCCTCAACGTCAAGATAACAAACACCCAGTTCGTTGATGTTGTTGAAACATGACCGTATGGTGTCGCGGTTTATCAGTTGTGGGTAGTCATCACGCAATACTTTACCAGTAAACTCAACTACCAACTCGTTGTTCTTGTAATCGAGTTCAATGTATAGTTCATATGGTTCCGTCAACGTATATGTAAGGTTAAGTAGCTTGCCGTTCTTTACTGTTCTGGCAAACTGTGTTTCATCAAGGATTGTTGCATTCTCCAGATATGAGATTACCTTGATTTTGTCAAGTGTTATCAAAGGTTCAATTCATTGTTCACTTTATTATGGGTGGCTTAAAATGGCAGCAGCTTAACCTTGATAAGTGGTTTGTTCTACCAGTTTGTTTTACATTTCCTCATCTATTGTACCCTCGTCACCAGTGGGGCGGTGAGGAACAGTTTCCCAATAGTCCTTAAGTGCCTGTGATAGGTGGTCACGCCAGGTTTGCGGTCTAGTTGGCAGATTCTTCATACTTTGGCGGATTCGTTCTTTGGTTTCGTCGCTTAGTTCTCTGTATTGACGTTTATAGGGTTGTTGGCTCATATCGAATTCAAGCACTATTTGCTCGCTCCAATAATAAATAGTGTCAACTTTGTGAAACGCCGTAAGTATATCTAGTATGATAGCATGAGTAACTCTACCGATAACTGATATCTAAAATACAGAACAGTTACCCATGGTTAACACACCTAGTATTCCCCTATAATTAAGGCGGTTTTCAAGAAATGAAAACCAGCCCCAGGGACGGGTATGGGGCTAATTACCGGGGCACACATTAAGGCGAATTATTTACAATCACCCCATTGCAAGCCCGGAATAGATATTTACGAAAACTCGCTTGGGAAACTCAAAACGCGCTCATAATCCTCTATAAAGCAGTTCGAAATTTCGATTACCTGTTCTACTAAACAGGCCAGCCTTAGGGCTGGCTTTTTCTGTTTAGTAGGGTAATGATGCAAAAAACCCCCGCCGCTACGCGGCTGCCCCCAGGGGCACGGGGGAAAGGATTCCCCCGCAGGGCTTCGCCCTCCCCCTTCGGTCGGCCTGCGGCCTCCGAGTTAGGGTTGGAACCTATCGTTTTTCAACTATCTGATAATCAAATAGATAGAAAAGCATTGGTCCCAAACCTGCCATACGAGAAGGAGGTTTGGAACCGGTCATTTCATAACCATCTACAAATAAGCGACTTACAATCTGCTTGGTGCCAACCCCATCGGTAAACCCATTTCAGGACAAAATACTGGTTGCCATTTTGGTGGGATAGTCTTGAAGTCCGGGAAGAGGAGGTGGACAATCTATCGGGAAGGGAAAGTGATTGAGCAGTATTCAGTTATTGGGAGATAATTGCTATATTTAGGCCGATAAACCGAAGACAATGAATCAGTTCAACACATTTGCCCTTGTTGTGGGCCTCCTCTGTTTGATTGTTGCCGTCTGGATCGGGTTCCGGGCCGGAGAGAAGTATTTGATGAAGAATAAACACATTAGTATCAGGGTGTTCACCCTTTCCATGGCGGTAATTTTGGCTGATGCGTGCTCCTCGAACAACGTTAGATACAGTGTAACCGGAGTTGATGTTCCTGCAGATGGGGCGGTCGTGTATTTGGTGGACGAACTGACAGCAATATCCATTGACAGCGCCACCGTCTCTAGAGGGACTTACAAGATGGAGGGGAAGGCGGCAAAAGATGCCTTCTTGAAGGTCAATACGGACGGATACGGCTGGCCCTTCCTATTCTTCAACGACGGCGAACCCGTTATCATGAATTATGCGGACAGCACCGTAAATGGGTCTGCTCTCAACATTAAATTGACGGAATGCGTCAAGGCCGACAAAGCAGCTTACGCGGAGTATTTGGCATTAATCGATAGTATCGATGAAGCTTTCGATGCCCTTCCGGAAGAAGAGCAGGACGCAGGAGTTGAGGAATACAAAGCCCAGGTAAAAAGTGCTGGTGACAGGTATGACGAATCATTTTTCAAGATAATCGAGAAGAATGAAGACAACATCGTTCCAGTCGCCTTCATGGAAACCTATCGTATCAAAGTCGGTCCGGACAGATTCAACGAACTTATTAATTCCGATGCACCTTATGCCAGGCATCCCTATGCCCTTGAAATCAAGCGCAGATATGAAGTGATGGATGCTGAATCCAAGGCCAGGGAAAAAGAAATCGAGGAGCGCAAGCAGGCCGTCATCGGCCAGAAGTTTCTGGACCTCGAAGAAACTGACCCTGATGGCAACTTGCACAAACTGAGCGAATTTGTGGGCCAAGGCCGTTGGGTCCTCGTCGATTTTTGGGCATCCTGGTGCGGCCCGTGCAAAAAGGAGATGCCCAACGTGGTCGCCGCCTATAAGAAATATCACGATAAAGGTTTCGATGTCGTAGGTCTGTCCTTCGACCATGATAAAGACGAGTGGGTGAAGGCTATCGATCGATGGAATATGCCCTGGATTCACTTCTCGGACCTCAAATTCATCAACTCTGTAGCGGGCAAAGTGTACACCGTCAATTCCATCCCGGACAACCTCCTAATCGACCCGCAGGGCACGATCGTCGCCCGCAGCCTCTTTGGGGAAGACCTTGAAACCAAGCTTGCCGATATCTTCTCATCAGACTAATTCTATTTGCCGGCAACCTTATCGTGGCTTGTGCGCAGATTGGTATCGACTTTGCATTTCGCGTGAAACGACGTTTAACGCGCGAATAGCGTCCAGAAAGTTCGATAATTTATCATAGTAGTCTACTACAGAGGATAAATCGAAAGATTTGTCCTCTTTTTGTTTATGTCGGAATAAATAGTATCTTTGTGTCGGAATAAATGTCGGGATAACTAACGGAACAAATGACGAAATAAACCATGTATAAACCACCTTTCACCGTATCGGCCAAGGCCATCAATCTGATTGCGATGATCTCCAGTCAGCTGGAAAGATATGCAATCCGAATGGAACAGGAGGACACTTTGCGGCTCAGGAGGGCCAACCGAATCAAAACCATCCATTCTTCCCTGGCCATCGAGGGCAACACCCTGTCTATAGGTGAAGTTCAGGCAGTTTTGGAAGGCAAGAAGGTTGTAGCATCGTTGAAAGAGATACAGGAAGTCAGGAACGCTATCAAGACCTACGAACTCTATCCCAAACTCAATCCCTTCTCCATCCAGGACCTCCTTCTGGCGCATGGGACGATGATGTTCGGCCTTGTCGATGAAGCCGGGATGTTCAGGAAAGGGGGCGTCGGGGTTTTTGACGGAGACAAGCCCATCCATTTCGCTTCCCCGGCGGACAAGGTCAGGGACCTGATGAGCGACCTTTTCGGATGGCTGGAGAATGCCGATGACCATCTGCTCATCCGGAGTTGTGTCTTCCATTATGAGTTTGAATTCATCCACCCCTTCGCCGACGGGAACGGAAGAATCGGCCGGCTCTGGCAATCTCTCATCCTCGGCCGGCTGAATCCCATTTTCGAGCATCTTCCTGTCGAGAACATGGTCTATTCCAACCAGCAGGCCTATTACCATGCCATCAACCGGAGTTCCGACCTCGGCGACAGCGGTCCCTTCATTGACTTCATGCTGGAAGAAATCCTGAACGCACTCGTTGGCCATCAAGGGAAATCCAATGCCGACATTGCCGATGAGAAAGGCCTCAACTACCAACAACTAAGGGTCTTGGGGTATCTTCGTGCAGACAGACATACCACAGCGGCCAAGATTGCCGCAGACCTAGACATGAGCGCCCGCCAGATAGAACGGATGCTTGCCGACATGAAAGCCAAAGGCATCATCCGTCGGATCGGCGCCAACCGGAACGGCTACTGGGAAATCGTGGATGATTGAGAGTCAATACTCTTTATGAATTCTTCCACCTTACGAAAGTCCTCCAAAAGGTTCGAGATTTTACCTGTGAGTCTACTAGAAAAACAGGTCAGCAATTGCTGGCCTGTTTTCGTATACTATAGTTTCTTGTAAACCCTTTGGAGCCACTGTTTGAGTACCGGATCTTGAATCTCAACCTGGTGACCAATTTCTTCGATCAAATCCCGCTTTTTGAGCGCTCCCTTTATGATGCGGATATTCCCGCTTGTCCCCAGCTTGTATTTTGACAGGGTCTCTACCGAAGATAGGTTTGCAACCCCATCGCTGACGGCACAAAGGAAACTACGCTGCTTTTCTGTCAGGCTGTCCATTAGGTTGACGAACTGAAGATTCAGAGAATCAAGCATTCCCTGAAAAGCAGCATCCACAATCTCTTTAGTACAAACCTTACCGGTACGAAGCCATGCATACTGAGCAAGTTGCTGAACGTAGTAAGAATGTTTTTCGACCAGATCAGCAAGATGTCCAGCGGCATCTGCTGAGATTGATTTCTTGGTTTCCGTGAAACGTTCTTTGATGTATTCAATCCAGTTCTCTCTGGATATTTTCGGGAGAAACATCAGGTCCCCAAACTTGTAAAATGGACTGCCATATTCGCCAAAGATGTTGAGCATCATGTGTTTCTTGCTTCCATAAAGGATATAGGCCACATCCGAGTGCTCTTGCCAATGACTTCTTAGTATTTTCTGGAACTGCTCTGTATCTGCAAACTCCCCTATTTGCTGAAATTCATCAATGCAAACCACAACCTTTTTTCTCCGATTCTTTGCTATCTGATGGGGAAGGTCCAGAATATCCTCCCCGATAGGATTGTTCTTTAGGTCTACGCCAAAAGACATCTCATATTGGCCAGTCGGGTCTGAGATGGACAGTTTTGGCAAAAGCCTTGAGATGAATTCTTTTGCGTTGGAAAGGAGCGTCTCAGCCGTGGAAGATATGCTTTCGATGGTTCGTTTTGCAAACAACTCGTAAAAATCTTGTGGCGTCTCGCATTTGAACGCATTCATTTTCACAAACAAAATAGTGTTGTCTGATTTGGCGACAGACTCTATCGCCTTGTTGACCAGAGAAGACTTCCCCCACCGCCGAGGGGAGATGATAGCGGTGTTTGTCCGAGAAAGAAAGTTGGAAACCAATTTTCTGGTCTCTTCTTCCCTATCTGTAAAGTCATTATCGGCAACGATTTTGCCATATACGAAAGGTATTTCCATATCTCTTGTTCTTTTGTCGCAAAACTAATAAAATTATATGATATAAACAACTATCATATCAAAGAATCACTCACATTTTCTTCTTTGATACTTTCTGAAAACGTCTGGAGCACCTGCAAGCCGCACATATAGTTCGATAATTTTTCACCGTAGTCTACATAGAAAATAAGTCAGCCTCTTCGGCTGACTTATTTGTTTGATTATCAGAGAATTGCGATTCTGTGAATAGTTCGAGATTGTGAGAATCCGAGATCTAATACCAATGAAGACCAGTGTTATCCAAGGGATTCACCGATAAAATAGATTCTATCGGCCCGGAATTCCACCAGGAACGATAAGCCTTTGCGGTACTCAACTGGAAGGATGAATAATGCTCATTCCCATATTCGATACTTCCTAATTGGGGGGCCAAAGGAAGAGCATCTCGACGTATACCCTCAATTAACCATAAAGCGTAAACACCAACAGAACAACTGGAAGGCAGATAGGAAGAAAGTGGATTCGTTGGTGGAGTTTAATCTCACGAATATCAAATGCATAGGATAACAGCACCGGAATCGCATCCACATCAGAGAGTCTAATCCCCGCTCCTTTATGGGCGCCACCTTCCTTAACCAAACTCTCCAGATACGAACTCACTTCTTTGACTTTTTCCAGATATGAATACTCTTCTTTCAGTCGATTGAAGTTTCTCGTCAATGCCTCAATCTCAGGAACCAATCCCTCGATTCTATTGACATCCTTATTCTTTACAATATCACACAACTCTTCCAAGATACGGACAAGACGATCGCAATTGCTGCCGTCATCATCGGGAGACCAACACTCGGCGATATCTTTTCCCCCGTTGGTTCGGATTTCATAGGTGGTTCCATCAAGACCAAAGACTTTCGCATCAGGGGATGATGAAAAAACTGCCGAGGAAAAAAGGGAATCAAGTTTATCTGAGATGTCCGAAGTAATGGGACAACGATACTTTTTTACGCCAATCCTCCCCTTCGAATACCAGATGTTCCTACTTGCGATACGAAATACCAGTTCCTTTTTAGCAGGAGCATATAACAAACAGTACTCAGGGGTGAAGGAAGGACGAATCTGGAATGCATATGAATACTCTTTAGTCCCCATGAGCAAGCGGTCGACCTTTTGGCAGTACTTGATATGTTCCTCGTAATGCTCGTCAGGGTCTACCGGCACCAGC
>CACZWF010000046.1 GCA_902784785.1 uncultured Bacteroidia bacterium | reverse complement strand
TCCCGCCATCAGAATCGTCTTCCCGTTCAATGCGACCGGATCCGCCAGAAGGGCGACCAAATCCACACAGGACTTGGCGTTCTGCCAGGACGATCCGTCCTTGTCGCCCGCCCCGGAGACCGTCACATAATAATCGCCGGTCGACGGACCCGGTTTTGGTTCGGGTTCTGAGACTGTCACGACACAGACATCCTGGAAGCCTCCTTCGTCCGTCGTCACCGTGATGGTGGCGGATCCGACCGCGACAGCGGTCACCAAACCATTGCTGACCGTCGCGACATTGTCGTCATTGCTGCTCCAGCTTACGCTTTGGTTGCTCGCATTCGAAGGTTTGACATAGGCCGTAAGCGTATGGGTGGCGCCCGTCTCCAGCGCCAACTCCGCCTGTGACATCTGCACACCGGTCACAGCGACGCTTTCATCCGAAATCACCGTCACAAAACATTCCGCCTGGAATCTTCCTTCCACCGTCTCGACCGTCACGATGGTTTCGCCGGCGGAAAGCCCGGTAACCTTGCCTAACTTGGTGTCCACGGACGCAATCGTAGGATTGTCGACAAACCAGTTGACTTCCTTGTTGGCTGCCGCCTGCGGCGTCACAGTGGCCGTCAGCGTTTCCGAGGCGCCTTTCCGCAACGTCAGCGTCTTGGGGCTTACGCTGACCCCGCTGACGGGTTTGATGAGCTGCTGCTGGTATTTTTCCCAGTGGTACTGTTCCTTGTACTTGTCACAAGACCAAGCCAAGGACAAAACAGCCAGTAAAGCAAAAATGAGACTTCTTTTCATCGATATAACAACATTAATCGTTTAATTGAAAGGATATCTGGCCCGGGCGACATCGTACGCCTTGCGGCCCACGTTATCGACATTGCTCTTGAACCCGGGGCCGCCGCCGGCGACAAAGCCGAAACTGCAACCGTCCACGGACTGGCTCACCCAGAAGGAATAGAGTTCCCCGCCGGTCAGATAGAACTTGATTCGGATGGTCTGTCCTTCAAACTGTTGAAGGGTCTTGCCGCTCGTCCACTTGATTTGCTCAATGGTGGAGTCGCCCGTAAAAGGAATGCAGTTGGCCTTTTCAAAGCCGGGAACCACCGCTCCGTCTTCGGTCAAAATCTCCGCCGTCAAATTGGAATTTTTGCAATCCGCATTGACAAAAAGATACTTGCCATAGTTGAACTTGATGGGAACGGTCGTGAAGAAGCCGGTGCCCTTGAGCGAAGCAAAACCATCGCGACGCATCGTAGCCACGCCCGTCCGCATATTGGAGTGCAATGCGGGAGATTCGCCGGCGCGGGACGGGTCTCCGGCAAAACCGATGTACCAGAATACCAGTTTGTCGCCATAGACGGAGCAGATGCCGCCGCAAGGCTGCACATAACCCCGGTCCCAACTGCCGAGCGTACGGGTGGAGGCAATGAAAGCCCGCCTGTCGGGACGGTCCCAATGGAAACCGTCGCGGCTGAAAGCAATCTTCAAGTCCGTCACTTTCGGACGGCCTGCGTTCTTGGCGTTGTCATTTTCATCGACCAGAATCTCGTGGATGCCCAGCATCACACTCTCGTATGCGACCGCGTCGACATTGTACAACTGGGCGGGCAGGTTGATGGAGGGATCACGCTCATCCTTGGAGTCGGCCCGGCACCAGAAGACAACATCGGTCCCCTTGTTGCTGTCCGTCCAAGCGGCGCCGTCCAACAGGTTGTCGCACTCTTTATAATAACGCATACGATAGCCGTCACCATAGGCCAAGTTGTTTCCGTTGGTACGGATACTATAAACCCATTTCTTACGGAAAGGATTGTAGAACATCGAACTACGGTCTCCGCACGGGCCGGTATAGGTGGCTTTTGTCCATTCGATACCATCCGTGGAGACAAAAATGATTCCTTTGTTTCCATAGGTTGTCGCATAGTCATTGGGCTCGCGGAAAAACATTTTGTAACGATATTCGTCCGTCGTGTCAAAGTCGATGACGACATTGCAAGAGTTGGGATGGTAGTTCTGGAGCGAAACCAGTTCGTTATGCCCGTTGGACTTGATCTTGGGCTTGGTCCAAGTGACACCGTCCGTACTGGTCGCATAGGCCATTTTGAACAACCAGCCCGCTTCATACCACATCTTGAACATTGCATCGCGCGGATCCCAATACACGCCGCCGTCCTTGGGACCGGCTCCGTGCAGGTGGTTGGAATTCTGTTCCATCGAGTTGGTCAAGGGCAGAATCGGGTTGCCGCTGAATTTGACCGGCTGGTAGAAGACTCTTTCCAAGCCTTCCTTGTTGGCAATCAGGAAGTCATCGAACAGGAGTTGGCGGCCGAAATCGATGGGCACGACCGCCGGATGATCCGTCGTCAGGTATGGACAGTCCATCGGAGCGTCAGATCCGCTCTTGTAGTTGCGGGGCGGCCAAATGTCCGGCAGCTGAATGCCGTTGTAAAGCGTCTTTCCGGTAGGGAGGACCGGCGGAATGATGCCCGGCTCGGGTGCTTCTCCGGACTCGACCACCACAAAGCAACTGGCCTTGTAGTTTTTGGAGTTGGTCTTGACCGTAATCACCGCCACACCGGAGGATATTGCCTCGACTTTTCCTTGTTGGTCCACCGTCGCGATACCATTGGCGTCGGACGACCAGACGACCGTCTTGTCAGCGGCATCCGCAGGAAAGACCGTCGCGGTCAAAACAAACGAATCTCCTTCGTTGACATGTTTTGACTTGATGTCCAAAGACACGCCCGTCGCATACCGGGGGTCCACTTCAGGTTCATCATCCTCGCCCAAATCCTCCCGCGTGCAGGAGAAGACAGGAAGGACGGACAAGGCCCAAAACAGATATAGAAACTTCTTCATAAAACGAGTTTTATCGGTTCATTTGCTCTTCTGTCATATCCAACGTCTTGGGCTTCAAAACGAGCAGTTGGAAGACGACGGCCAGAGCTACGGTGGCAATCATAAGATAGAAAATGATGTCTTTATAGCCCATATCCATCGCCTTGCCGAGTTCGGTGGTGATGAGCGCGCCGGCGGCGATGCCGACGAGGTTCATAATCCCATAACCCGTGGCGCGGTAGCGGGCGGGAACGAACTGACAGAGGATGGGCATATTGTTGGTGTCATACATTCCGAAACCAATACCAAAGACGACGGCGCTGATGATGGTCACGGCAAGGCCCTTGCCGAAGCACATCAAAATCAAGGCCGGAATAATCATGAACAAACCGGTTGAACTGGTGAAAACACGCCCCCGGATATTCTTGGAGGACCATTTGTCGGAAAGCCAACCACCCAGGAACACACCGACGAAAGAAGAAAGCGCCAGGGAAGTGATGGCTATCGGTCCGGCCTGTTCCATCGGCATATTCATACTGTCGGACAACAGGGTGGGCAGCCAGTTTTTCGTCGTCCAGCCGGGCAGGTTGAGCGCTGCGAAATAATAGAGCATCACCCAGAACGCAATGTTGCCGAACAAGACGGCCAGACCCTTGACGGATTGTTTCATTTCCATCCCGAGCGTCATCTTTTCCGCCGGCTGGTTGACATACGCCTTCTTCTCGCGGAGCAGGGCGACCAGCACAAAACTGTACAATACGCCGACGGCACCGAAAATAATAAAGGTGTGCTGCCAGGAGAGCATAGAGGCTACATTGGCTCCGAAACCGCCGAAAATCTGCCCCAGATATATACCGGAAGTCAGAATGCCGATGGCTGTGGAGCGGGTGCTTCCCTGATGATAGTCCGCCGCGAGCGAAAGGGCGGCCGGAATATAAAAAGCCTCGCTGATGCCCATCAGTCCCCGCAACACGAGCAGGACATTGTAGTTGGTCACAAATCCCATGCCCGCCGTCACGGCAGACCAGACGAAGAGGCTGCCGACAATGAGCCATTTCCGGTTGAGCCGGTCGGCGATCATACCGGAAACAGGGCTCAGGATGGCGTATATCCAAAGGAAGATCGCCATCAAACGGCCGAAATTGGTATAGGACTCTAGTTCCTTAATATCAACTTGCATGGCAGGCCTCAAGGTAGAGAGCATCTGCCTGTCCAAATAATTCAACATGGAGACCACCACCAACAGGAGGATGACCAGCCAAGGGTAAAATTTGCGTTCTTGGATTTTCATCTATTTGTAACGGATTTTCACGACAATTTTCTTAACCGGAGCGGGATTCTCGGACACTTCCATGCTGGGACGATGCAAGTCTTCGGGGAAGAAGACGAAATACTTGCTCGAATCAGCGATTTCGTACACAGCTCCTTCCTGTTCCGTACCAAAGAAAGCGATGTCTTTGTCCGGATTATACGGTTTGGACGCTTCGGCCCGGGGATTTCTCACAACTCCCATTTTTTCCACACCGACGACCACATATTGCAGGTCGATGAAATTGTGGTGGTTCTCGAAACGGCATTTCTCCGGCTTCTTGGGCGTATATTCGCTGACATTGGCGAAAGCCTGTCCTTCCACGATTTCGTATCTCCCCTCTGCAAGCGTGTCAAGCTGGTGGGTGTTGAGAAAGTCAAACACGGCCTTCCACAATTCGGGGTGGGCCGCATAATGGGCGTCCATATCAGCGCGACAGAAATTGTCAGCAGGAGCCACGCGCCACATCTTTGTCCAGTCCGACTGGCTTGCACAAGATATAGTTGCCATAATCATTCCTAATATTAATACACACTTTTTCATTAGATCGCTTCTTTCAAGAGTTGCTTGATTCCGACCAGGTTCTTCTTGATGGTGGCGAAGACGGCGTCATCGGCTTTGACCAACGGCTCGCACATCGCGTCAGTGATGAATCCTTCCAGATAAAGAGCGGCCTTCAAGCCCTTGAGGAACGACACGCTGGAGGTATCGACGGAATAGACATCGGTAGAGACTTTCATGACAATCTTCTGCAACTTGGCTATGCGCGCCTTATCGTCTGCCTTGATGGCTTTGAAGAGTTCGGAGAAAAGCCGGGGGAAGAGGTTGGAACCGGAGTTCACGCCGCCGTTACCACCGAGGGCCATCGTGGAAACAAGCATCTCGTCGGGTCCCACGAGGATGGTGAAGTCGGGATAAGCGGCTTTGACTTCGGCCAGCAAGGTATTGAAATAAGTCCCGTTGCCGGAAGAATCTTTCATACCGATAATGTTGGGATGGGCGGCCAGTTTCTTGACGGTCTGCACGGACATCATCAGTTTGGTCTGCGAGGGAATGTTGTACAAGAACAACGGCAGTTCGATGTTGTCCGCCAAGGTGGTGAAGAACTTGACCATCTCGTCCTGCGTAAGGCCCAAATAATAAGGAAGAGCGGACACAATGTAAGACGCGCCGCATTCCTTGCTGTATTTGGCCAGGTCGAGGGCCTCTTCGATGCAGGTGTCCGTGATGCTGACGAACACAGGCACGCGGCCGGCCACATAGTCACAGGTCAGTTTGATGAGTTGACGGCGCATTCTGTAAGAAAGGCTGGGACCTTCACCCGTGGTTCCCATCAGGAAGACGCCGCTCACGCCACCGTTGATCAGGTGGTCGAGCATTTTTTTCTGTCCTTCGACATCAAGTGTCATACGATCGATCAACGGGGTGATCATAGGAGTGATAATTCCTTCAAAAAGCTGCTTCATAATGTTGATTTTTAGTATTTTTTCAATTGATATTTCTTGGCTGTTTTATAGGCTTTGAGCCCTTCTTCATCTTTATCCCTTGCGATACCGGGGCCGCCGGCGGCCATATAGCCGTGGCTGGCTCCATTCTTGTCAGAAGTCACCCAGAACGCATAAAGAGCGCCGTTTTCCAGCGTGAAACGGAAACGGACGGGCTGCCCGGCCAACTGGGCCAGATTCTCTTTGAACTTCACTTTGGCAATCGTAGAATCCTCTTTGATTACTTTGCAATCCTTGCAGGTGAAACCTTTGAGCACATTTCCGTCTTTGTCGAGCACCTCGACTTTCAGACTGCCTTTCGGGCAATCGACATTGACAAACATATAGGAACCGGAAAAGACGACCGGCCTTGTCACCAGCGTTCCGGCGGTCTTTCCCGCCTCCATCGAAACGAAACCGTCGCGACGCATCACCGCCATTCCGGTCGCGCCGCCGTAATGCATTCCATTGTATTCGTAGGCCGAGTCAATCAGGCCGCTGTTTCCAGAGAAGCCGATATAGTGGAACCACAATTGGTCACCCACGATATTGCAGATACCGCCAACGGACTGCACATACCCGCGATCCCAGTTCCCTTCCGTACGCTCGCTGCCGATGAAGATGCCGCGATCCCTTCTGTCCCAATGGAAACCGTCCCGGCTGTAAGCGATGGTCAAGTCCGTGATTTTGGGGATGCCGGTGTGCTGGCAAATCTTATTGGACGGTCCGCGATGAATTTGGGGCAGCGCAATCATAATGCCCTCATAGGCGACGGCGGAAAGGTTGTACAACTGCGCTTTGTCGCCAATGCTCGGCTCCGGGGTATCCAGACTGTCGGCTCCGAGCCAGAACAGCATATCTTCCTTCTTCCAGGACGCGCCTTTCATAAAGTCTTCGCACTCGTGATATCTTCTGTGCCGGCCAATCTTGACCTTGTCCACGTTGCCGGAATTCCGCAGGCTGTACACCCACTTGCCGATAAAGGGATTGTAGAAGACAGTGGAACGGTCGCCGCAAGGGCCCGTCTCCACCCGGTTGTCCCAGTGAATTCCGTCAGGGGATGTCATGCACCAGCCCGTCTTGTAACGGATTTTCGAATGAGGCACGGTGTTGGGAGAACGGAGAAACATCTTGTAGCGCTGGCTCTCATCGTCCGTCGACCAGTCCAGCCAAGCCGTGGAAGAGTCGGCGACGATGTCTTCTACGATGGCATTGTTTCCATTCTCGTTGAGGGACGGACGCTCCCAATGGATGCCGTCCTTGCTGACCGCATAGGCCATCGTCTGGAGCCAACCCGCCTCATACCACATCTTGAAGACGCCGTCCCGGGAATCCCACCACACGCCTCCGTCCTTGGCGGAAGCGCCGGGGGTCCCGTACGCACCGATTTCGAGGGGCGTTTCCGCTTTGAGAATCGGGTTGAAATCGACTTTTTTAGGGGTATGCGCCACCCTTTCGAGGGTGTTTTCTTCGATGAGATAATCATCTACGAACAACTGCCGGCCACAATCGATGGGAATGACTTCGGGGCGGCATTCCATATATGGAAGCGGCATCGGAGCATAGTTCATCTCCACCTTGGGAGGCCACGGCGCCGGCACGCGGGCGCCATTGGTCAGCACCATCAGGCTGTCAGACTGGGCAGTCGCCCACGTCATAGACGCGATGAGAAATGTCGATAGAAGCAATAAATTGATTTTCATTTTACCAGTTGGGATTTTGTTCGAGGGCCTTGTTCAACAAGGTCTGGGATTCCGGAATAGGAGCCAGATAGTCACGGTCTTCCCGCCACTGTTTGGTGAACACCTGATGGCTCTTGATAATTTTGTTGCCTTGATCGCCGCCGGACAGGAAGATGGTCTTATTGACCTCCGCTTTGTTCGAAGGACGGACCGGGTCGGATCCATTCTTATAAAAGAGGAAATCGCCGTTCACCGGATCATAGCTCAGAGCGCTTCCGTCCGAAAGGGAATAACCGATGACCGTACTCACCTGGGGAACATAAATACCTCTGGATTGCGCGGTCATCAAGGAACCGGCTTTGTAACGCATCAAATCGTCATAGCGGAGACCTTCCATAACCAGTTCCACCCGACGCTCCCTCCTGATTTCGAGGATAACGCCCTTGTTGGTGCCTGTCACCAGCGGATATTGCTGCTCCAGGAAGGGGCAGGGCTGCGCATTGGAATCGGCCAGTTTCAAGGTGGGCATGCCGACGCGGGCACGAATGGCGCCGATGCTCCTGTCGATGTCATCCTGGGTAATGGTGCCAAGCTCAGCCTTCGCTTCCGCAAAGTTCAAGAGAACCTCGGCATAGCGGAAAGCGATAAGGTCGTTGTCATTGCTAGACTGCATATCGTGGGACGCATCCTGGATATACTTGATGGGCATATAGCCGGTCGTGCTGGTCATGACGGCTTCCTGCAGATAGGCAAGGCTGTCCTTGGTCTCCCCCGCCCGGATGAACTTGGGGGTCCGGATGGTCTGGCTCAGACGGGGATCACGGTCGATACATTCATTATAGAAGTCGTCCTTGTCGTAATTCGACTTGGCCGTAAAGCGTTTGCCGTCCCGCATCAGATACGAGTCAATCAGGCTCTTGTCGAGTCCGTATTGCGAGCCGCTGATGTTGTTGATATAATAATTGGTATTGTGCTTGATGCCCAGGTTCAAGGAATAAGAACGGGCGAAAATCACTTCCGTTGAAGAGGCCATTCCGCCGGTCTGCGGCTGAATGAACAAATCGCGATAGGCGGTCTGCGCATCCTGTCCCCTGTCAATCATATACATCCCGGACTCCATCAACTGCTCGCTGGCCGCGACGCATTCTTGGAGAAAACGGGTCGATTCGGCCACTTTTTCAGGATAATGGTATTTGAGGAAGGTTCCCTCGAAGAGGCAGAAACGGCTTTTCACCGCCAGGGCCGTCCATTTGGTGATTTCGTTGAGCCTTTTCTCGGTCGGGCAACCGGCGATGGCCAGGTCCAGTTCTTCCAAAATTTTGTTCGCGATAAACTCCCGGCTGTCACGGCTCTTGTAGAGTTCGAGGCTGTTGTCTTCGAGTACGGTATCATACCAAGGAACACCGCCGAATTCTTTTAATTTCTCATAATAGAAATAGCCCCTCAGACAATGGCACATAGCCTCATATTTTTTTCGAACGGCCGCGTCCGGGCAATTGCCGGAATACTTGAACAACATATTGATTCTGCGGAGCGCCCCCCAGGACCAGCTGCCGGCGGATTGTTTAGGACTTCTCAATCCGGTGATATAATCGGGAAGCGTGGGGAAAACGCCATTGTCGGCATCTTCAGTAATTTTGTTGTCCACATAACCCGCAAAATCAGGAAGAAGGTTGTTCACATAGTATCTGAGTTCCGTCTCCGTCTTGAACGAGTTTTCGGGAACAAGAACGGACTGAGGTTCTTCATTCAAATTGCAAGAGGCCAAGGTCAAGACAACAAGGCCGAATATGATGGTTCTCATTTTCATAGCTTCAATCATCAGAAAGTAAGGTTAAGTCCGACCGTCAAAGTTTTGGAGAAAGGATAGACGCGTCCGTCGTCCGAGGCCATCGCTTGCTCGGGATCCACATACTTGGTGTGGAAAGGAGACGCGTAGAACAGGTTCTCTCCCGACACATAGAAACGGAGTTTCTCAATGTGGATGGCCTTGAGCCATTGGGCGGGAAGCGTATAGCCCAGGCTGACATTCTTCAAACGAAGATAAGCCAGACTCTGGAGATAGCGGTCGTTGACCGTCGTCATCTGTCCCCGGTCGAGGTAGGCGGCGCCACCGCGTTCCAAGCGAGGGAAATAGCTGTTCGGATTCTCCTCCGTCCAAGCCTCGTTGGCAATGCCTTTGGGAAGGAAAGCGGCGTTGACGCGGCCCCAGGACCCCCAGAATTTTTCCATTTCCTTATTCGGATAGACATCGCATTTGCCGATACCCTGGAACATCATCGAAAGGTCGAAACCGAAATAGGCGACGGAGAAACCGAAGCTGTAGTTGAAACGCGGCCTGGAGTTGCCAATGATTTCCAGATCGCCATGGTCGTCCAAGGTGTTGTTGCCGTCGTCGATCACATTGTCACCGTTCCGGTCGAGGTATTTGACATCACCGCCTCTGGCCACGGCCCACTCGCCTTGCGATTTACCATAGATGTCACGGTTCACATAGGTCGTGTTGACGACACTCGTATAAGCCTGCGCCTCGGCGTCGCTTCTAAAAAGCCCGTCAGTGCGATAACCCCAGATTTCGCCCACCGTCATTCCGACATAGTAATCGGAGAGCAGTTTATTGTCATTGCCCGAATATTTGGTGATTTTCGAAACGGAGTCGCCTAGCGTCGCGAATACGGAATAGGAGAACTTGTGCCCCCCGAGCATCCGGTCGTCCTTCCAGGACAAGGAAAGCTCGAAACCGTTCGTGAGCATCGCGCCGGCATTCTGCCTCGGAGGATCCGCGCCAAATACAGCGGGGAGGGTCACGCCGTCCACAAACATATCGTATGTATTGCGCCGGAAATAATCCGCGGTCAGGGAGAGACGGTTCTGGAAGAATCCCAAATCCAAGCCAACATCGAAAGTGGCCACCTTCTCCCAAGTGTAATTACCCGAAACGGGCTGGGGTGTGGTCAACTTATAGGCCAGGTTTCCGTCGATAACATACGACATCTGGGTCTGGGACATCGTGGAATAAGGATAGGTGGCGACACCCAGCTGGTTGCCCAGAAGGCCGTATGAAGCGCGAAGTTTCAGATTGTTGACCACCTTTTGCTGTTTCATCCAGTTTTCTTCGCTCATCCTCCAGGCACCGGAGACCGAGGGGAAGAAACCCCAGCGGTTTTCGGGGAAGAAACGGGAGGAGCCGTCGCAACGAGCGTTGAACTCAATGAGATAACGGTCCTTATAATTATAGTTCGCGCGGAAGAAAGCACCGAAAAGCTGGTATGCCTTCGCTCCCCCTTCGGCCTTGATTTCACCGATGATTTTGCCGCTGTCATCCACCATCACGCCACCGGTCGCAAGGTCCAGGTCATTGAGCGTATCGGAGATGACATCGGTACGGTAGCCCATCAAATCATAGTAGGATTGTTTTTCGTAGTTGATACCGCCCGTGAGGCTGAGATTGTGGTCGGACCAGGAACCATTGTAAGACACATACGCGTTGATGATATGCTGCGGGTCGTACGACATCGTTTTTTTGTAGTAATCCTGGCTATGCGTCGAAGTGGTGCTTTTCATCGTCTCACCGTACACGCCCGTAGACAGATAAACAAGTCCCTGCCGCTTCCAGCTGTCATTCATATTGAAGCCGAAGGTGTAGTCGAAGTTCAGGGAAAGGCCTTTGACCGGAGTCGCGACGAGGGCGAAGGTATTTTTGAAAGTCCTCTTCCCTTTGTTTCCTTTCGAGACGCCGCCTTTCATATCCGCCACACGCCCCTCACTGATCAGTTTACCGTTCGCCATCAGACCGGTCCAGTTGCCGTCCGCTCCGACGGGCACATAATACGGGGCGCAGTTGATGGAGATACGGGCAAAGGAGGCATTGGACGCATTCTCGCCGGGATAGGCGTGCTCGCTGTCGAAGAAGGAGACCAGGTCGCTCATCTTGAGCCATTTGTTAATTTTTGCTTCAATCTTCGCGTTCAAGGTGAACTGCTCGTATTTCTCTTCTTCGCGCGTAAAGCCTTTCTTCATATAGTAACTTCCGGAGACATAGTACTTGATATTCTCCGTACCGCCGCTCACGCTGACGTTGTGGGACATGGAAGGAGTCCAGTCGCGATACAGATAATGCCACCAGTCGAAGTTGGCATAATAGTGCATCTTGTTGTAGTTGTCCAGCACCACCCACGGACGGCTGGCCTTTTCCACCCGGTCATTCCGTCTTTTGTACAATTCGGCATAATCCTCA
>CACZWF010000045.1 GCA_902784785.1 uncultured Bacteroidia bacterium | reverse complement strand
CATTTCTGGCGCTATCGTATGCATATTCCCATCGAGAAGATGGCGGCTGACGCGGACTTCTGCCAGACGGTGAGGGACTTGGTCCTCAATAGCGGACGTAAAAATCATACGGAACATTGACGAAAAATTATTAACTTCGCGGGATTTTAACAAAAAGACTATGGTCAAGGTAATTATCAGTGGATATGGCAAGATGGGCCATATGATTGAAAAGGGGATAGAGTGCGTGGATGCCAGTGAGGATATCTGCGCAACCGATCCTGCCGTTGCGAAGCAGTGCGTGTGTATCGACTTTACGATGCCTTCCTCTTTCCGCGCCAATTACAAATTTTTGGCGGAGAATTTCAAGGCCGTGGTCGTCGGGACGACCGGTTGGAACGACATCGCGGATGAAGTCATCGCTTATTTCGAGAAATGTGGTACGCCGATGATTTATGCGTCCAATTTCTCCATTGGCGTGAATGTATTCTTCGCGGCCGTGCGCCGGGCCTCAGAATTGCTCAAGGGCCAGCCTTATCAGCCATACATCGAAGAGAAACACCATATTCATAAATTGGATGCTCCCAGCGGCACGGCCAAGAGCCTCGGTGCGCTGGTGGAGCAGGGGATGGGTGTCGCTCCCGAAATCGTCGCCGTGCGTGCCGGTGAAATCCCCGGTATCCACAGTGTCAATTTCGAGGGTGTCTGCGACCGTCTGACCTTCACCCACGAGGCTTTCTCCCGCGAGGGATTCGCCCGGGGTGCGGTGGAAGCGGCGCTGATGACCGAAAATGTGAACGGTGTACACGAATTCAGTGAATTGTTTTTAGCAAAAATATGATGCAGTTAAAGGGTTGCGGGACAGCGTTGCTGACCCCTTTCAAGAAAGACGGGAGCGTTGATTATGAGGCTTTCGCCGCTACGGTGGACCGTCAGGTCGAAGCCGGTATTCACTTCCTGGTTCCCCTCGGAACGACAGGAGAGACGCCTTGTTTGAGCGCGGAGGAGCGGATTGAAGTCCTCCGTATCACGAAAGAGCATTCCAAAGGCCTGCCTATCGTGGCGGGCGGCGGCACCAATTCTTTCGAGGAGACCTGCCGGAGCATGGCTCTGTTGGAACCTTACGGCGTGGATTATTTCCTGATTGTGGTACCTTATTATAATAAGCCGACCCAGAAAGGACTGTATGAATATTTCAAGGCGGTCGCCGCTTCCACTTCCAAGAATATCATTCTCTACAATGTGCCCGGCCGTACCGGCGCGAATTGCGCGGCGGAGACGACGTTGGCGCTGGCCCGTGATGTGAAAAATATCGTGGCGGTCAAGGAGGCTTCGGGCAACTACGCCCAGATCAGCCGCATCATCCGTGACGCGCCCGATGGTTTCAGCGTGTTGAGCGGAAACGATGACGAAACCCTTTCTTTGATGGCCACCGGTGCGCAAGGTGTCATCAGCGTGGCGTCCAATCTCGTGCCCGAGAAAATGGTGGCGTTGACGGAGGCTTTGCAGAAAGATGATATGGCGAAGGCCCGTGCTTTGCACTATGAGTTGATGCCGTTGTTCAAGGCTTGCTTTGTGGAGAGCAATCCGATTCCCGCGAAGGCCGGTATGTCCGTGTTGGGCTTGATGGAGAATGTGCTGCGTCTGCCCCTCGTTCCTGCGGCCGATTCGACGGTCGATTTGATGAAGCAAATCTTGCTGTAATTATTCCTTTTTTCTTGCGCTGAATTCGCAGCCGCACCAGGTCTGGTTGTAGAAGCCCCATTCTTTGATGAGGGCGTTGCGGCGTTCCTGCAGTCCGCCTTTGCGCCAATTGCGTCCCCACCAGCTCAGCCTCGGTGCGCTGTCATCCGCGGCCGTCGTGGTGTGAGCCTCGGCGAGCGCCTGCTCGACAGCCCACGTCCCGGCGGCTTCCACCTGTTCCAGACTTTTCCACCGCGAGGAGGCCAGGGTAGTAGTCAGCACCGGGAATCCATTTGCCAGGGCGTAGCGGGCGCTTTGCAGCAGGCGATGGCGGAAACATTCCAGACAGCGGGGCCCTCGTTCGGGTGCCTCTTCCAGCCCTTTGACGGAACAAAGCCATGCCGCGTGGTCGTAATCCGCATCGACGATATCCAGTCCCAGGGCTTGGGCGTAGCGCGTACATTCCTGCTTGCGCCGCTCGTATTCCTCCTGCGGATAGATGTTGGGATTGCAATAATATAAGGTAGGACGCACGTCGTGCTGCATCAGGTATTCGACGATGGCTGATGAGCAGGGCGCGCAGCAGCAGTGCAGGAGCAGTTTTTCCGGCATTATTCGCTCAGTTTTTCCCAATAGACGCTCTGGCTGATACCCAGGATGGAGCCTTTGATGCGGAGTTTGCCGTCGTTTTCAAAACGGACGACGCATTTGGCGCGGATGCCTTTGGTGGGGTCGTACACTTCTGTTCCGTCCCATTGCTTCTTGTCGGCATTGTACCGCAAGCCTTTGATGAGGACGATTTGGTCGCAGGGCGTGTTGCGCAGGCTTTTGTCCGGATTCTTGCGGTCCAACTTCTTGTTGCCGTCTTTGTCTTTATCTACCTCCACCCAATAGACCTGCGCGGTGTAAGTGCCGTCTGCGCTGCGCGAGACTTTGACCTTGCTGACTTCGCCGCTTCGGGTGGCGCGCCAGTTGCCCAGAATGTTGTCCGCATTGTCGTTCAGTCCTTGGGCAAGCAGGCCCAAAATGCTTGTACAGATGAGTAAAAGTGTCAAAAAGCTCTTTTTCATATCCATTTAAAACCAATATCTTTTGCAAAAATACAAAAAAGTCTCTATCTTTGCACACTTTCCTCGAGAAGGAAAACAAGTTTAACCCTTTAAAAACAGAAGAAAATGGCTGTTAAAATTCGTCTCCAGCGTCACGGTAAGAAGAATTATGCGTTCTTCCACATCGTCGTCGCAGACACCCGCGCACCACGTGATGGTCGCTACATCGAGCAGATCGGTTCCTACAACCCGAACACGAATCCTGCCACCATCGTCCTTGATTTCGACAAAGCCCTCGCTTGGCTCAATGTAGGAGCCCAGCTGACGCTTGTCACTCGCCGCATCCTCTCTTACGAGGGCGTGCTGCTTCGCAAACACCTGCAGGGTGGTGTCGCCAAAGGCGCCCTCACGCAGGAGCAGGCCGATGCCAAGTTTGAGGCTTGGAAAGCTCAGAAAGACGCGAAAGTCAGTGCCAAGGTTGCCGGTATCGCCAAAGATGCCGCCGCCAAGGTGAAAGCCGCCAACGAGGCGGAAGCCAAAGTCAACGAAGAGCGCAGTCAGGCTCTTGCCAAGAAGAAGGCAGAGGCTGAGGCCGCCGCTCAGGCTGCGGCTGCTGAGGCTGAAGCAGAAGCTGAGGCCGCGCAGGAGCAAGAGGCTAGCGAAGAGACCAGCGCTGAGGCTTAACTGGACTGTCCGGGGTAGCGATGATGCTTGCCGGCTCACTCCAGCCTGTCGCGAAGGTGCTCAAATCCAATGGCTCCGACGGCACGCTTGTGCTCGGCATCCACTCTCTGGAGGTACAGGATTTCCTATCCCTGACACTGCAAGAAAAAGTACCGGTATTCCTTTATTTTGAAGGTTTGCCGGTGCCTTTTTTTATCGAAGAAGCGGTGCAGCGGGGAAATTCCAAGCTCTTGGTCCGGATGACCGGTATCCGTAGCGGACGGGATGCGGACGAAGTGACGGGCGCCTTGGTCTATATGGATCCGGCGCAGTTCGAAGAGGAAGCGGACGGAGAGGATTTGTCCCAGCTGGTGGGTTGGACCTTGTGCAACAGGGGAGTCCCTGTGGGAATCATCCGATCCTACGAGGATATTCCCGGCAATCCCTGCCTGGAGTTGGAGGGAGGCGCGCTGATTCCGCTGCACGAAGATTTTGTCCTTTCGGTGGACGGAGATAAACAATGTCTGGATATGGACCTTCCGGACGGTTTGATAGAAATATGAAAGATTTACGCATAGGTAACGGTTACGATGTCCACGCGTTGGCAGACGGACTTCCGATGTTTCTCGGAGGAGTGCAGATTCCCTCCGGAAGGGGTTTTGTCGCTCATTCGGACGGAGATGTCGCTATCCATGCCTTGTGTGACGGTCTGCTCGGCGCTTTGGCGCTGGGGGATATCGGAAAGCATTTTCCGGACAGCGATCCGCGTTACAAAGGCATCGATTCCAAGCGTTTGCTGGAACAGGTGATGAACCTGGTTCGTGCGGAGGGCTGGACGGTGGGCAATGTGGATATTACCATTGCGTTGCAGGCCCCGAAACTTGCACCTCACATCCCTGCGATGCGCCAGACCCTGGCGGCTATCCTGGGGGTTGAACCGGCGCAAGTGAGCGTGAAGGCCACTACGACGGAGCGTCTGGGCTTTGTGGGCCGCGAAGAGGGCTGCGAGGTTTGGGCGACCGTCCTTTACCGTCCTTTTGAAGAAATAATTTAAGATACACGATACTATGGCGAACAATCCGCTGGTAGAAAAGATTATGGGGCTGAAAAAGAAGCACGACGAGTTGCAGGAGCAGCTGTCGGATCCCCAGGTGATAAGCGATATGAAACGCTATGTCCAGCTGTCCAAGGACTTCAAGGAGTTGTCTCCGGTCATCAAGGCGGGACTGGCGTATAAGAAGGTCGTCGAAGATGTCGATGCGGCCAAAGATATTATCGCCAACGAGAAAGACGAAGAATTGCGCGAGATGGCCAAAATGGAACTGGCTGAACTCGAACCGCGCCTTCCCGATATGGAACAGGAAATCAAGCTCCTGCTCATCCCGGCCGACCCTGAAGATGAAAAGAACGCAATCGTCGAGATTCGCGGCGGTGCCGGTGGTGACGAGGCGGCGATTTTTGCGGGCGACCTTTTCCGTATGTATGCCAAATACATCGAGAGCAAGGGCTGGAAACTGGAAGTGACTAGTTCTTCCGAAGGTACGGCCGGCGGTTTCAAGGAAATCGTTTTCAAAGTGTCCGGCGACCACGTCTATGGCACGCTCAAGTATGAGAGCGGTGTACATCGCGTCCAGCGTGTCCCGCAGACGGAGACGCAGGGCCGCGTGCAGACTTCCGCCGCTTCCGTGGCCGTGCTTCCCGAGGCGGGAGAGTTTGACATTGAATTGAATATGAACGATATCCGTAAGGATACTTTCTGTTCTTCCGGCCCGGGCGGTCAGTCGGTCAACACGACCTATTCCGCCATTCGACTCACGCACATCCCCACGGGCATCGTCGTCCAGTGCCAGGATGAGAAATCCCAGCTCAAGAACTTCGACAAGGCCCTCGCGGAATTGCGTACCCGTATTTATAATATGGAGTATCAGAAGTATCTGGATTCCATTTCCGCCAAACGCAAGACGATGGTTTCCACAGGGGACCGTTCCGCCAAGATCCGGACTTACAATTATCCTCAGTCCCGTGTGACCGACCATCGGATTGGATATACGATGTACAACCTTCCCGTCTTTATGGACGGAGCCATCCAGGAAGTCATCGACCAACTGATTATCGCGGAGAATGCAGAACGACTCAAAGAAGCCGGAGAATGAGTGCGAGGGCTGGTATGCCCTGAAAGTTTTCTATAACCGCACCGAGCAGGTCAGTGAGCAAATCAAGGGCCTGGCGAAGGAGATTTATGTCCCGCGCAACATTATTTCCTCTTTGATGTTCGTATATACGACGCCTTCCAATTTGGAATATATCCGCAAAGACCGCTATGAATGGCTGAAAGTTTATACCCAGCCCGGGGAACGCATTCCATTCCAGATTCCCCAGCGGCAAATGGAGGTCTTCAAGTTCGTTACCGGCGTGGAGGACAAGAATATGAAACTCGTTGACCCGAACGCCATTAACTATAAGTCCGGAGAGCACGTTCGCGTCACGGGCGGCCTCTTCGAGGGGGCGGAGGGATATATCAAACGCATCGATGGAGACAAGCGCCTGGTCGTATATATCGAGGGGGTTGTCGCGGTGGCTACATCCTATATTCCGAGCACATATCTTGAAAAATTGGAAAATGATGCCTAATTTTGCAGTATGGAATTTACTTGGGCAAATATGCTGATCATTTTGCTGGTCGCCTGGATTTCGGTAGAGGTCATCAATCCGAAGGTCCGCCGTATTGCTGTCAGCCGCAATATCGTGGACAATCCGGACGCCCGCAAATTGCAACGAACCCCTGTTCCCTTGTTGGGCGGAATCTCCGTGTTCTTCGGCATCCTCATCGGCCTGTGCGTGGCCCGTATGTTGTTTAACAGCAGTATTTTGTATCCTATTATTGTTGGGATGGTCATTATGCTGTATTTCGGAACGGCGGACGATATCATGGGCCTGTCTCCTTATGTGCGATTCGGGGCAGAGATTTTTGTGGTCATCGCGATGATGTCCATCCATAATTTCGCCATCAATGATTTTCACGGACTCTGGGGCATTGAGCGCATTCCCGACTGGGTCGCCTGGCTCTTTACCATTTTCGCGGCCGTCGGCATCATCAATTCTATCAATTTGATTGACGGGGTGGACGGGCTCTCTTCGGGATTCTGTATTATGTCGAGCCTGCTCTTCGGCGTGCTCTTCTTCCGGGCGGGGGATTATGCCTGGGCCTCTCTGGCTTCGGTATGCGTGGGCGCGTTATTGCCTTTCTTCCTTCATAACGTTTTTGGAAAGAAATCAAAAATGTTTATCGGAGATGGCGGAACGCTGGTGATGGGCTTGGTCATCTCTTCTTTCGTCATCCGTACCCTCCAGTCCGATTCGTTAGTGGAACGTTATTTCAACCAGGATCGTATCTCTCTGGTGGCTTTCTCTTTGGCCGCCCTTTCCATCCCGGTGTTCGACACGGTCCGTGTGATGGGAGCCCGGATTGTCCGGGGGCATTCTCCCTTCAAACCTGACAAGACACACTTGCATCATCTTTTCATCAGTATGGGCTACTCGCATATCGGTACGACGGTCCGCGAACTGGCGCTGAATGCCTTCGTGGTGTTGTGCTGGTGGATTTCTTTTATGTCGGGAGCCAGCGTGGATGTGCAATGTTATGTCGTCATTGCCGTCAGCCTGCTGATTACCTGGGTGTTTTACCGGGTTATGGCTGCGCAGGTGCGGAAAGACAATCATTTTATCAGACAGGTGCGCCGGGTGGCCTATGGCTCGCATATCGAGCGCAAGGGCATTTGGTACATCATACAGAAAGTGGTCGATAAATTTTACGACTAATGGGACTTTCAGTATCCAAATATTTGAGTAGAAATATTCCTCCGAAGCTCGTTTTGTTTTTTGACGTGCTTCTCTCTTTAGTCGCATCCGGCATTGTTCTTTTGTTGGTTTACTTTTTTGTACACGTTACGGTAAACTACGTTTTCGCCTGGGAGTATCTGGCTTTCTCGGCGGTCTATTCATTGGTCGGCTTTGTCTTGTTGTCCACTTATAAAATTATCATCCGGAGGACAGACCTCAAGGATGTTTTGCTGTTTGTCTATGCGGTGGCTATCAAGGCGCTACTCCTGGCTTTAACCTGGGCTCTTATCGGTCAGTTCCGGATGGCTTCCCTGATGACTATCATTCCGGATTTCATCCTGACGCTGATGGCGCTCCTTTTTTCCCGGTATGTTTTGCTGGTCATCTACGACGTGTATCTGAGAAAGGTTCGCGAGCGCAGCATACGTACCCGCGTGTTGGTGTACGGGGTGTCCGAGCCCTCGCTTTCCTTGGTTACCCGCTTTCGGGAGTCACCCCAATATGACATTGTTGGTTTCCTGATTCCGGAAAATGCCCGTCCTGTCCAGATTAAGAGCATACAGCTCTATTCGTATGATGGGAAAGAATCCCTGACGGCTATCGTGGAGTCTTTGGGCGTGGGGGCGATTCTGTTTGCAACAGATAAAGATGCGGCCGCGAACGACAAATTGTTGGGCCTTGCTTCCGAATTGGGAGTCAAGGTTCTGATTACTTCTGAAGCCCAGGAATACAGCACAGGCTTGAAGGTCCGTCAGGTGAAAATCGAAGACTTGCTGGAGCGGGAACCGATTCGTCTGTCTACCGATAAGATTCAGGAGGCCCTCAAAGACAAGGTGGTGATGGTGACGGGTGCGGCCGGTTCCATCGGTTCGCAGTTGTGTCGTCAACTGGCGGGCTTCGGGGTGAAGAAACTGATACTTTTTGACAATGCGGAAACGCCGATGCATCAATTGCGGCTCGAATTGGAAGACCATTTCCCGAATCTCAGTTTCGCCCCGGTCATCGGAGATGTCCGTTTTGCCAGCCGGGTGGGCTTTGTGATGCGCAAGTATGCTCCCCAGATTGTTTTCCATGCGGCGGCCTATAAGCACGTACCCCTGATGGAGGAGAATCCTTGCGAGGCGGTCGGGGTCAATACCTGCGGCACCCGCGTTTTGGCAGACAAATGCGTGGAATATGGGGTGGAAATGATGGTGATGATTTCAACCGACAAGGCTGTCAATCCGACCAATGTGATGGGCTGTTCCAAGCGCTTGGCTGAAATCTATGTACAGAGCCTGGGGCTTCATTTGAAGGAAGAGGGCAAGACGACCACAAAATTCGTGACGACCCGTTTTGGCAATGTGTTGGGTTCCAATGGTTCTGTGATTCCTCGCTTCCGCGAGCAGATTGCCGCGGGCGGGCCTGTGACGGTGACCGACCCTCGCATCAACCGTTTCTTTATGACGATTCCGGAGGCCTGTTCCCTGGTGTTGGAAGCATCCGTGATGTCGGAAGGCAATGAAATCTTTGTCTTTGATATGGGCAAACCGGTCTTGATCGACCACCTGGCCCGTCGTATGATTGAATTGGCCGGTTTTATTCCGGATGAGGATATCCGTATCGTTTACACCGGTTTGCGTCCGGGCGAGAAATTGTATGAGGAGGTTCTGAGCGACGAAGAGAATACGCTTCCGACCTGTCACGAACGCATCCGCATCGCCCGCGTGCGGGAATATTCCTATGAACAGGCGGTGCAGGATTTGACGCAGCTGAAGTTGTTTGTCAAAGCGGTGGATGCTCCTTCTTTGGTCAAGATGATGAAGGAAATCGTGCCCGAGTATATCAGCAATAATTCTGATTTCGAGGCTTTCGACCGGAAATAAATCTTGCGGCCTTTCTACGTCCGGTATTTGCTTTCTTCTTCCAGCATACCCAGATAGGATTGATAGCGCTCCGGCGCAATTTCTCCCTTTTCCAGGGCTTCTTTAACGGCACAACCCGGTTCGTGGGTATGGGTGCAAGGCTGGTAGCGGCATTCCGCGCCGATGCGCAGCATTTCCGGAAAATACAAGGCGATTTCTTCTTTTTCCACCCCGCTCAGTCCGAACGCCCGCAGTCCCGGACTGTCGATGACGAATCCGTCGCGACCGCCGTTCAGGGGAAACATTTCATAGAACGTCGTGGTGTGTCGGCCTTGCAAATGGGCGGTGGAGATGGCTCCGGTCTTTAATTCGACGGTGGGGTCCAGCGCCTGGATGAGGCTGGATTTGCCGACGCCGGAATCTCCGCAGAAAAGGCAGATGTTCTCGCGGCATCGTGCCCGGACCTCCTCGATGCCTTCTCCTGTGCGTACGGAACAGGGGATGACTTCGTATCCGGCCGAATGATAGATGCGCAGGAAGTCCTCGATGGCCTCGGGCATTTCTTCGCGGTACAGGTCGGTCTTGTTCAGAAGGATGGTGGCGGGAATGCCGAACATCTCGCAGGTGACCAGAATCCGGTCAAGGAAGGGGAGTTTCACTTCCGGAAAATAGAGGGAGGTGACGACGAATGCCCGGTCGATATTGGCCGCGATGATGTGGTTCTGGCGGGACAGGTTGACGGACTTGCGAATCAGGTGGTTCTTCCGTTCCAATACCTTGGTAATTGCGCAAGGACCTTGCCCGCAGGGCTCGTATTCTACGCGGTCACCGACCGCAATAGGGTTGGTGCTGCTGCCGGATTGCAGGCGGAGCTGACCGCGCAGCACGGCTTCAAAGGGCTCCCATCGGGGGAGCTCGGAGAGCAGGTAGTGACTGCCCGTATGCTTGACGACCGTTGCTGTTGAAGCCATTTTTCTTAAATTCTTTGCAAAAATACGAAATCTTGTCTATCTTTGATAAAAATGTGCGGATATGATTCAAGAAAATATCATAGAAGAGACTTTGACGCGTCTTTTTAAGGAAATGGAGTTCGAAGCGGAGCCCTCGGGACTGTATGACCCGTTGCGGTATATGATCGCTTTGGGAGGAAAACGCATCCGGCCCCGTCTCTGCCTGACCGTCTATGCTTTGTTCCATAATCGTTTTGAACCGGGTGTTTTGAGCGCTGCCGAAGCGTTGGAGGTCTTTCACTCTTTCACGCTCATTCACGACGATATCATGGATAAAGCGGATATCCGTCGCGGACAGCCTACCGTCTATCGGAAGTGGGATGCCAATACGGCCATCCTTTCGGGAGATGTGATGAGCATAGACAGTTATCGTCGTTTGGCCCAGGTGCCTGCGGCGGTGCTTCCGCAGGTGTTGGAGCTCTTCAGCCGGACCGCGGCACAAGTGTGCGAGGGACAGCAGTATGATATGGAGTTTGAAAGCCGGAATGCGGTCTTGATGGAGGAATACCAGCAGATGATCGGCTTGAAAACGGCGGTCCTGATTGCTTGTTCCGCCCGTATGGGCGCCTTGCTGGCCCGTGTGCCCGAAAAGGATTCACAGGCGTTTTATCGCTTTGGTTACAACCTTGGCATGGCTTTCCAGATTGCCGATGATTGGCTGGATACCTACGGAGATACCGTGGTTTTTGGCAAGTCGGTGGGCGGGGATATCCTCAATGGCAAGAAAACCTGGCTGTTGACACAGGCGATGGCCCAGTCGGGTGAGACGGGCCGGGAGCGCTTGCGCCAAGCCTTGGCAATGCCGGCTGAGACTGCGGAGGAAAAATCTGCGAAGATTGCGGCGGTGAAGGCGATTTATCAGGAACTGAATGTAAGCGAAGCGGCGCAGAATGAAATAAAGAAATACCACGAAATGGCGCTGGCTGAGTTGGAAACGCTCTCTTTGAGCACCGTACAGAAAAAGATGCTGCAACGCTATGCGGCGTCATTGACCGGAAGAAAGAAATAAAGATATGAAAGAGAAATTTGCAGAATTGTTGCGTTCCACGGGCCGCGAGGGCGTGGAAATCGTGTTGCGGAACCTGGATAAGCTGGGCTTCTTCGAGGCGCCGGCTTCAACCGTATTTCATCTCAACGTGGCGGGCGGTTTGCTCGAACACTCGCTGAATGTGTGTGAAATGGCGATGGAGCTACGTGAAATGATGATTGCCAAAGACGCTTCATTGGCGGCGAAACTGCCTCTGGACAGCGTGATTCTCGTGTCTTTGTTGCACGATGTCTGTAAGTCCGAAGTGTACAAGAAAGGCACGCGCAACAAAAAGATCGATGGTGTTTGGCACGAAGTGGAGACCTATGAGGTGGATTACAGCGCCTGCCCGCTCGGTCATGGTGAGAAATCGGTAATCCGGCTGATGCAGTGGGGACTGAAACTCACAATGGATGAGATTCTGGCTATCCGCTGGCACATGGGTGCCTGGGACCTGGCGTTCCAAAGCGCGGAGATGAAGGGCAATATCAGCGCCGCCAAGGACAAGGCGCCGCTGTGTACGCTGCTGCAGTGTGCGGACGGGCTCGCCAGTGGTATTTTGGAGAATAAGAAGTGAGAAAAAAGAGCAGCATAGAGATCAAGAACCGTCGGGCCTCCTTCGACTATGAGTTTCTGGAGACCTGTACGGCAGGCATTGTCCTGTGTGGCGGGGAGATCAAGTCCATCCGGGCAGGCAAGGCTTCGCTGGTGGATGCTTTCTGCTATTTTCAGGATGGTGAGCTCTATGTCAAGAATATGGATGTGGCCGCCTATCATTGGGCGGGGGCCTGGAGCCGGCACGACCCCAAGCGGGATCGCAAATTGCTGTTGCGTCGCAAGGAACTGCGGAAGTGGCAGCGGGCGGTCAAGGATAAGGGCATTACTATCGTGGCGGTGCGGCTTTTTATCGCAGAAAACGGGTATGCCAAACTGCTGATTGCGCTGGCGCGGGGCAAGAAAGAGTATGACAAGCGCGAGGCGCTGAAGAAGAAAGATTTGCAGCGGGCGTTGGCCAATAATGATTTTTGATTATATTTGTCCGGATAAAACCTTTTGCCTATGAAAACGAAACAGCTTTTCTATCGCATTTCCGTCCTTATGCTGACGGTGATGATTTCCCTTTCGGTAGCTGCTGCTCCCAAAGGAAGAACGCTTTTGAATCGTTCTCTTTCCGATTTTCTGCTGATGTATCCGACGGCTTCCGAGCCGGAGGAGGGCAAGATGATGGCGGAGTCTTTCGCCCGAACCATCGAGAAAAAGTTTGGGGTGACATTGGAGGTTGTTTCGGACAGTCTTCGTCATTCCAAGCCCGAAATCATGATTGGTGCAACGGATCGTGGGTTGTCGCAGAAGTTTTATGAAGCGTCCCATACGATGTATGATTATGCCGTTCATACGGATGGTCGCAATATCGCGTTGTGCGGTGGCGGCATCTGGGCGTTGGAAAAGAGTTTCCGTTTGTTTATCGCCGCATTGGAATCTCCGGCGGGGGTGAATCGTGATTTCGCTCCGTCCGGCAGCATCAAAGGGGAGTATCTTTTCCCGCGTGCGGATAGTTGCAATCTGCGACTGTTGAGCCAAAGCGTGTGGCGTTATGATGGGGATACCATTCCGAAGTGGTGGCGGATCCGGCGCAAGGATTGCCGTAATCCGGTCCGGGCTGCGGCCTATGTCGATGTGGTGACGGCCTATCGTCCGGATGTGATTGCTTTGCAGGAGTATTCTCCGAAGATGAAGGCTTTGCTGGAGCCGAAATTGACGGCCCAAGGGTATGTCAAGGCGTTCAATGACAGTTTGCAGCATAATTTTACGCCGATTTATTATCTGGCGGATAAATTTGATGTGGTTCGTGCGGATGTGGAGACTTTGCTGCCGCCCGAGTTCAATACGGGGATGAATACGGTGACGACCGCTGTCCTTCGTTTCAAGAAGAACAAACGGATGGTGGTGATTATGAATACGCAGTTGTGGAGCCGTTTCGATAAAGAAAAGAAGGGGAGCAACTTCGCGAAGGTCGATCAGGCCAAGCAGATCATTACAATCGCCGATAGCCTCAGACGCGGATTTGACGTGCCTTATCTGGTGGTGGGTGATATGTCTTCCACTTTATCTATGTATCCGATGAAGGAACTGATGAAGGCGGAATATGTTCCGGCTGTGTGGAAAGCGACTTCCAAGGACTTCCGCAGCGGATATCATGATTGCAGTCTGTTGAATGGATATTCCCGTCATCAGCGTTTCAAAGATGCGCCTCGGGGAATGAATGCCATCGACCATATTATGGTGGGCAATATCAAAGAGGCGGACCGTACGCTCAAGGTCCAGGCTTTCGGTCGCATCATGCCCGAATTCGTATTTCCTCTCTCTGCCCACGCTCCTTTCTACGCCGACTTCTGGGTAAAATAGAGCGCTCGCGTGCCTTTTATTCCAATGGGAAAGCAAGAACTTGTCCTGGCCGAGGGAATTCATGCCGGCTTTCCCTCTCCTGCGCAGGATTATTCCGATCAGGCAATCGATTTGAACAAGGAACTCATTCGTCATCCGGCGGCCACTTTTTTCGGCAGGGTGGCCGGGGATTCGATGGTCGATGCGGGCGTGAGCGAAGGGGACTTGCTCGTCATCGACCGCTCTCTGCAACCCTCGGACGGCGATATGGTCGTCTGCTATCTGGACGGGGAGTTCGCGCTCAAGACCCTCCGTTTCGAAGAGGGGAGGCCCGTGCTGTACGCCGCCAATCCCAAATACAAACCCATTCCCATCGAGGAAGGCTCCGACTTTCGCGCCTGGGGGGTCGTGACCTATATCGTCAAGAATGTACGCCCTGGTCGATTGTAACAATTTTTTTGTCTCCTGCGAGCGGGCGTTCCGTCCCGATCTGGAAGGCAAAGCCGTCGTCGTGCTCAGCAACAACGATGGTTGCGTGGTCTCGCGCAGCAACGAGGCCAAGGCGATGGGCATCAAGATGGGAACGCCTTTCTTTCAACTGGATAAGTACACGCGCAACGGCTTGCTCATTCCGTTTTCGTCCAATTATACGCTCTACGGGGACCTTTCCGCCCGTGTGATGTCCATCCTGGCCGAGGAGAGCGACCATCTGGAGATTTATTCCATCGACGAGGCTTTCTTTACTCTTGAAGGCCTGACTCTGGAAGATCTGGAGGCCCACTGTCGCGCCCTGGTCGCCCGCATCCGTCAGTGGGTCGGCATTCCCGTCAGCATCGGCATTGCGCCTACCAAGACCCTGGCCAAACTCGCCAGCCATTTTGCCAAGAAATACAAGGGCTATCGGGGCGTGTGCTTGATGGAGACTGAACAGAAGCGTCGCAAGGCCCTCGGCATGGTTCCTGTCACCGAAGTATGGGGCATCGGTCGCCGGCTCGGGCCCAAACTCCAGTCCAAAGGTATCAAGACCGCCCTGGACCTGGCCGATAAAAAACGCGATTGGATAGATGAAGAACTGCATAAGCCGGGGCTTTGCACTTGGTTGGAACTCAACGGGGAAGTGGCCGTGGAAGAGGAGGAGCATGAGGCTCGGAAAAGCATCTGTACGTCGCGTAGTTTCGCTACGATGCTCTCCCGTTACGAGGAGCTTCGTGAACGCGTATCTGATTTCGCCGCCTCCTGCGCCCGCAAACTTCGTTCCGAGGGTACCGCCGCTCGCAAAGTCACCACCTTTATCTGGACGAACCGCTTCCGTGAAGACTTGCAACAGTACTATCCATCGGCGACCATCTGTCTGCCCAGGGCCGAAAACAGCAACCAGGAAGTCGTCGGCGCCGCTCTGCAGGCCCTGAAAAGCATCTACCGTCCCGATGTGCTCTATAAAAAGGCCGGCGTCATCGTTCACGACATCCTTCCGCAGGAGGAAGCCTCGCAAGTGCTCTTCGATGAAGGAGACCCTGTTCTGCGCGAAAAGGAAGCCGTGCTTTCCGCCCTGATGGACCGCGCCCACGGAGACCCTCGTCTGGGCGACCTCCGCCTGGCCGTCCAGCGCAAAGGCCACTACGCCGAAGGCATCCGCCGCGAGCACTGCTCGCCCCTCTACACCACCTCCCTCGACGAAATCATCAAGGTGTACTGAAGGGCTTGAGCTTGCCTTATTGGGCTCTGATAATATTATTAACTTGTTTTTTCGGAAAAATGTTTCTATATTTGCGTGTTGTCTTTTGGCGACGTACAAAATAGAAAGCGTTTAGTTTTATTCCGTCTGGTTGAATCTGGACAATTCAAGATGAAACGGGAGAAACTGAGACGTTCTCACTGGCTATAATCCAGGCATTCTGCCTGTTCTATAGCGGAAGTGTGGGCATCCTTTTTCTTATTCGTTTCACGGCAGTCCAGAGCCCAACCAGACCGTAAGATTAGGTGGCTCGCACTTTCTTGTATTGAGAACCTTCCGTCTGAGCCAGCGGAAACATAGTTTGTCTTCGTTATGAAAAAGGATGAACTTTTGTCAAGAGCTTTCTTCAAGAAAGCGGCTTCTATGGCTTTTCTTATTTTGAGACCCAGATAAGGGAATATGGTCTGGATGGACCTAAAGCCATTGGTGACAGAGTCACAACTATTCATTCAAATTCTTGATGTCAATGAAATAACTTTATTTTGAAAAATTAACGCATTAGTAACATTATTAAATTTTTGTTGAATATGAAAAAACTATTACTTCTCCTTATGGCGATGAGTTGGGCATCATTGTCTTACTCCCAAGACTATTTGATTAAAAAAGATGGAACGGATATTAAAGCGAAAGTGTTGGAAATCGGTGACGATTCCATTAAATATCGCAAGTGGGACAATCTGGAAGGTCCGGTTTATGTCATCAATGCTGCAGAGATTCTGATGATTCGGTATGAAAACGGCACGAATGAGGTTATCTACAAGGAGTCCAATTCTGCAAATACATCCCGGAAGGGTGTGGAACGCTCATCCAAAAGTTCGAAAGAGTCAAAGATTATGTTATCGGATGAGTATTTCTGGACGAGTGATATTTCTATCCTTGAATCCGAGAAAGAACTCCGTTATAATGATTTAAAAAAATTCTATGACAAGAAATATTATAGCGATTTGAAAAATCCGCGTTATTCTCCTGCAAGAGCCTGGTTGTCTTTTTTGATTCCCGGCTTGGCTCAATATACGATGAAAGAACCCGGTCTGGGGACGTTGCATCTGTTGATGTCTTATGTGGTGGGCGGCGGACTTATGGCTACAGGAGCTGGATTGGCTGCCACTAGTATTTACTCTGTTTATGTTCCTAGTACTTCTCGATATTCTCCAGGTTATTATCAAACCAGAGTTGATAGTGGGAAACAGATAGCAGGTATCGTCTTATCGTGCACGGGTGCTGCCTTGTTTTTGGCCTTTGATATCGCTTCTATTTGCAATGCTGTGAACGTAGCGAAAGTGAAGAGTCTGTACTACGATGATTTGGAAGACTATAAAAAAGTAAACGCGCCGGTAAGTGTTAAGTTTGCCCCCTATCTTGATTATGCATATACTTCGTCCGGTTATAAGATTTGTCCCTCTTTGGGCCTCCGGCTGACGTTTTAGAAACTATCTAAATTCACAGAATAATGAAGCCAGAATATTTGTTGCCTCTTGTTATTGTCTGCTCTTCTTGTTTAAAAGGCGTAGGTGATGAAGAGGATAGGGCGCCAGTGGCTGAGTTTACAGTTAGTCCTTCAACTGTCGTCTATAAGGATGATGAAGTGGAATTTGTAAATCAATCAGTTAATGCAAATTCCTATTATTGGGACTTTGGGGATGGAGAGTATTCGGAGGAGGCTTCTCCTAAACATGTCTTTTCTTCCTATGGTGAGTATTCCGTTGTGCTGAAGGCCCGGAATGATTTCTCTGAGACGGTAAAAAAGGAGAATATTACTGTAACGTCGAAAGTGGTTGAAGTGAAAACAAAATCTGCCTTTTGCACGGTCGAAAAAGGATCTTTCTATCAGCAGGGCAATACATACACTTATAAGTATTCAATTCGCACAAGTAAATCTTATGTCGGTTATACTAAAGTAAACTATTGGGGGACAAAAGTCGGAAAATCAACTTATTTTTATGAGCGGGCATATTCTGATATGCCCAACGCAAGTTCGACGATTGTGATTTATTCTGCCAATTCCTCGTCGACTTATGAAGTGACTGCTTACGCAAGTTATGGAGGAACGATGGATATGGATGTGAAAGGCGCGACTCTTACAGTGAGATGTCAATATTAACCATTAAACCATTTATTATGAAACGTATTTTTCTGGCTGTCGCCGTCGGCCTTCTTTTTACGGCCAACCTTTCCGCAAAAAAACAGCAACCGCTAACAGTCAGTGAGGGGAGCGTTGCAGTATTCAAAGAAGCTGCTGCCACAGCGGTGTTGATTACTGATTACTCAGAAACATATGTCGGTGAAGAAGGTGCGCGGACTGCCAGTATGTCTGATTTCTTAAAAGAGCGCGGAGAAGATTATGTCAATGACTGGCCCAAAGATGTCAAGTCTGCCACTACATTTTTCATTCATGAATTCAATAAGAAAAACAAACGCGGTCTTCAATTTGTAGAGGAAGAAGAGGGAGGTGACGCAACTTATCGTGTGGAACTGAAAATTGAGACGATGGACTGGGGCGCATGTGGTTTGGATATGGTGCCTTTTGCCGGTCCTAAAGCTGGTGGCTATGTGATTTGGGGTAAACTTATTGTTAGAAAAGTAGAGGATGGAAGTGTCGTTACAACGATAACCATTAATAATCTAAAAGGATTCGGAGGTTATACCGACACCATTCGTTTCTCAATGTTGTATCGTGAACTGTCTATCGAACTGTTAAAATTGAAAAAAAAGTAAATCTTGAAAGTTGTTGTTAATTCCTATGAAAAAAATATTATATATTCTCATTTGCGTACTGGGCCTATCTGCCCTGTCATTCTGCTCCAAGACGAACCAACTGGTCGGCACCGTATGGGAAGTCATACAGAGCGATGAGAAACCCTATTATTACCAAGGAGCACCTTTTACCCTCACTTTTACGAGCAACAAGGAAGTCCTCTATGAATATCTTGAGACTATTTACACTCTTCAATGGACGTCTGTAGATGCGAATAACGCTCGCATTTCGAAATTTAGCAACATTTTCTCCGAAGAATCCGATTGGGCTAGTTTTGAACTTCAGGGCGATGGGACGGCCATCTTTTCCATGGGTTCGGAAAAAAGGTGCCGAATGCGCAGGATAAAATAAAGTGCGAGGGCGTTGAGGGAGCGGAGGTAAAAAGAGTTGCGGAATCCCTTTTTTCGGGTTCCGCAAACTTTTTGCCTTCGCGCGTTAGGCCCTGCTTTCATCCCCAAAAATTGATTGCAAATTCACAATTCGGAAAAAATTTTTCTTTTTCTTGACCTTTTTTCCGTTTGCATTTTTTTTGAATGGAAAAATTTTTCCGCAAACGCAAAAAGTCAAAGAAAATTTTTCCGAATCCGATGGTTTATAATTTTTTGTTGCGATACTTTTGTAGTCATAGTTTAACCTTTAAAATGTTACATTATGACTACGCAAGAAAAGAAACGTTATGACTTTCTCGTAGGAGAACTCAGCAAGGTGCGCACCCTCACCAAGCACGACCTTGGATGGCTGGAAAGCCTCGTCACAAAGGCAGTCTTTATGGATTTGCGCTGCGATTTCGCCCTCAAGCATATCCTATATAACAAGGATGTGCTGATTATGCTGATACGCGACCTGCTGGGTGAGGATGTCGTGGATTTGGACGACACGAGCCGCCTGCCCAATGAGATTGACCGCTTCTTCGCAGGGGACAAGAACGCGACGATGGACGTAGTGGCGGTGACGCGGGACAAGCGGCGTATTATTATCGAGATTCAGCAGAAGAAACTGGACGACTTCTCCAACCGCATCCTCTATTATGCGGCAGGAATGCTGTACACGCAGATACAGAAGGGGGAGCAGTACGACGAACTCAAGCAGGTCTATGTCATCTGCTTTCTGGACTACGAGTTTCCGCACG
>CACZWF010000044.1 GCA_902784785.1 uncultured Bacteroidia bacterium | reverse complement strand
ACCGACCATCATCGGAGGTCCGCACATGAAATATTTGATGTCTTCGGGCGCCTCGTGATCCTTCAGATAGGTCTCGAACATCACGTTGTGGACGAATCCGGCGGTGTACTTCACGCCGGCCGCGTCCGCCGCAGGGTCGGGACGGTCGAGGGCAAGGTGGAAATGGAAGTTGGGGTTCTCCCTTTCGATTTCCGCGAAGTCTTCCAGGTAGAAGGCTTCCACCAAGGCTCGGGCACCATAGAAGAAGCGCACCTGCTTTTTGGTGTGGCGGGTCTTGAAGAGTTCCATAATGTGGGAACGCAGGGGAGCCATACCGGCACCGCCGCCCACAAAGATGTATTCTTGATCGTCCGGGTCGTTCTCCGGGAGAAGGAATTCTCCGTAAGGGCCGCTGATGATGACCTTGTCGCCCGGTTTGCGGGTGAAGACATAGGTGGAGGCGATGCCCGGGTTGACGGGGAGGAGCTTCGGACCGAGTTCACGCGGCACGCTGCGGTCGAAAGGAGGCGTAGCGATACGCACGTTGAGCTTGATGATACCTTTTTCGCCCGGATACGAGGCCATGGAATAGGCGCGGATGGTATTCTCGGGATTGGAGGCGTGAAGGTCGAAGAAATGGAAGCGGTCCCAGTCGCCGCGGTATTCTTCGCCGACGGCGATGTCCTTGAAGTCCAGTTCGTATTTGGGGATGTCGATCTGGATGTATTCACCGCTCTTGAATTCGAGGTTCTCGCCTTCGGGGAGCTTGACGGTGAATTCCTTGATGAAGGTCGCGACGTTGTCGTTGCTGATGACCTCGCATTCGAGTTTCTTCACGGACAGGGCTGAGTCGGGAACCACGATCTTGAGATTCTCTTTCACCTTCACCTGGCAGCCCAGACGCCAGTGGTCCTGAATCTGCTTGCGGTTGAAGAATCCGACCTCGGTGGGCAGAATCTCACCGCCGCCTTCGACTACGCGGCATTTGCATTGGCCGCAGTTGCCTTTTCCGCCACAGGCGGAGGGCAGGTAAATCTGTTGCTCGGCCAAGGTTCCCAGTAGATTGCCGCCGGGCGTCACCTCGACCTCTTTCTTGCCATCGTTGATGGATATTTTCACTTTGCCTTTGGGGGTGAGGGCACCCTTGATCACCAGCAGCAACGCCACCAGCGCCAGGATGACCAGCACCATCAAGACAACGGAAGCAATAATCGTCATTTTCATAATCTTCTCTCCTTTATATTATAAGGAAATACCCATAAAGGTCATAAAGGCCATACCCATCAGACCGACCGTGATAAACGTGATACCCAAGCCTTTGAGCGGGGCGGGAACGTGGGCGTAGGCCATCTTCTCGCGGATGGCGGCGAGGGCTACGATAGCCAGCCACCAGCCGATACCGCTGCCGAGCGCGTAGGTGAAGGATTCTCCGATGCCTGCGAAGTCCTTGTTCTGCATGAACAGGGAGCCGCCGAGGATGGAGCAGTTCACGGCAATCAGCGGAAGGAAGATACCGAGGGAGGAATAAAGCGAGGGAGCGAATTTCTCGACGACCATTTCCACAATCTGTACGATAGCGGCGATGGTGGCGATGAAAACGATGAAACTCAGGAAGCTCAAGTTGACGTCGGCGAAGCCTTCACCCAGCCAAAGCAGGGCACCGGGCTTGAGGACGTAGGTGTAGAGCAGGTAGTTGATGGGGAGGGTGACCGCCAGCACGAAGATGACGGCCGCTCCGAGCCCATTCGCCGTTTTGACATTTTTCGATACTGCCAGGTATGAGCACATACCCAGGAAGTATGCGAAAATCATATTGTCAACGAAAATCGATTTTACAAATAAACTTACGTATTCCATATTCTTTTCCGGCTAGTGGGTTATTTTTCCTGAAGGTCTTTCTGAATGGCCCGCTGAATCCAGACGATGCAGCCCAGAATAATCAGAGCCATCGGAGGGAGGATGACCAGACCGTTGTTGGTGTAGCCGAGGGCGGAGAGCACAGGGAAACCGAAAAGGGTGCCGCTGCCGAGCAACTCACGGAAGAAGGCCACGACGATGAGAATCAGTCCGTATCCCGCGCCGTTGGCCAGACCATCCAACAGAGAGGGGAGGGGCTTGTTGCTCAAGGCGAAAGCCTCGATACGGCCCATCACGATACAGTTGGTGATGATCAGACCGATGTACACGCTCAATTGCTTGTCGATGCCGTAGGCGTAGGCTTTGAGGAACTGGTCCACCAAAATCACCATCAAGGCGACGACCACCAATTGGATGATGATACGCACGCGGTTGGGAATGGTCTTGCGGAGCAAGGAGCACACAAGGCTGGAGAGTCCCGTCACGAGGATGACGGACAGGGCCATCACGCAGGCGCCCTTCATCTCGACCGTGACGGCGAGCGAGGAGCAGATACCCAGCACCAAGACGGTGATGGGGTTGCCTTTGAAGATGGGGTTGAGAATGGTTTCTTTCAATTTAGCATCCATAGTCATTCCTCCTATCGGTTAAGAATGGGTTTGTAGGCCTCCAGCCAGGTGTCGATGGCTTCGTCCAAGCCTTTGGAGGTCATCGTGGCACCGGTGATGGCGTCAATCTTGTTGTCTTCGACATCTTTTCCCTCTTTGTCTTTGGGAGCGCCGCCCTTGACGATCTCAAACACTTCGTCCGTCGAACCGTTGAAATCCGGACGGTTGCCCGCGAATTGGGCGCGGAAGGAAGGATCGTCCTTGATTTTGCCGCCCAGACCGGGGGTCTCGCTTTCGTGGTCGAAGTAGGCACCCGCGATGGTCTTGAGGTCTTGCTGGAAGGCAATATAGCCCCAGACGGGACCCCAAAGGCCCGCTCCGTAGATGGGAACGACGGTGATGCCATTTTTGAAACGATAGACCGGCAGGCTCAGTTCAGAGCCGTCCTTGATGGCGTAGTTCTGTTTCTTGAGGCCCGAGACCGTCACGATTTCGGCCTTGGAGATGTCCAGCGTGCCGCATTCTTCGCCTTGGGCGTTGACAAGCCACGCTTTGTCGACATTTTCTTTATAGAAAGAAAGGATGGCGTCGTTGCCTTTGCTGTCCCACTCGGCCTTGTCCGCAAAGCGGGCGGCCGTGAGAATCTGGCTGATGGTCTCCGCTTTTTCGTTGGCTTCCTGACGGGGAGCCAGCGCCTGGGAGACGAAAGCGAGAATCGCCGCGACCAACACGCAGACTACGCTCGTATAGATCACCGTATAGAGATTGCTGTTTGTGTTCATATCTTATAAGGTATTAAGCGATTTTTACTTTCTTGCGAGCCTGACGTTTGATGGAAGCCTCGATGACATAGTGGTCGATGAGGGGAGCGAAGGTGTTCATCAGCAGGATGGCGAGCATCATGCCTTCGGCATAGCCGGGGTTGAACAGACGCACCAGCACGCACACGGCGCCGACCAGGAAGCCATACACCCATTTGCCGCATTCGGTCTGGGCGGAGGTGACAGGGTCGGTGGCCATGAAGACGATACCGAAGAGGAAACCGCCCATCACAATCTGATACCAGCAGGGGATGTCGGTGGCGCCGCCGATGTAGCCGAGCCAGCCGATGAGCAGACCGCCCGCGATACCGGACACCATAATCTTCCAGCTGGCGACGCCGGTCCAGACAATCAGGATGGCGCCCAGCAAGATGGCAATGGCGGAAGTTTCACCCACCGCGCCCGGGATATTGCCTACAAAGAGGTTCCAGAAGTTGTAGCCGTGGTCGGCGAGTCCTTGCATCGAAGCGTTCGCCAGCGGGGTGGCTCCGGAGAATCCGTCCACGATGACGCCGCTGCCGCTGGCCCAAGGGATGCCGCCTTCGGAGGCTTTCTGCAAACCGCCTATCCAGGCATAGTCGCCGGACATGCTGCTAGGATAGGAGAAGAACAGGAACGCACGGGCGAGGAGCGCCGGGTTCCAGATGTTCATACCCGTTCCGCCGAATACTTCCTTGCCGATGATGACGGCGAAGGCGGTGGCGACGGCCAGCATCCAGAGGGGAACGTCCACCGGGACGATCAAGGGGAGGATGAAGCCGGTGACGAGGTAACCCTCGTTGACTTCGTGTCCCTTGATTTGGGCGGAAGCGAATTCAATGGCGAGACCTACGATGTAAGTCACCAGATACAGGGGGATGATCTTCACCAGACCGTAACCGACGATGTTCCAGAAGCCCCAGTCTTTCAGTCCGAAAGCGAGGGTGTGCTGGTAACCGATGTTCCAGATGGAGAAGAGGAAAGCGGGAATGAGCGCGAGGACCATGATGATCATCACGCGTTTGATGTCCACGCAGTCGCGGATGTGGGAACCTTTGCGCGTCACCGTGTTGGGGACGAACATAAAGGTCTCGAACGCATCGAACGTGGAGTGCAGGAAGCCCAGTTTGCCTCCTTTCTCGAAGGTGGGCTTGATTTTGTCTACCAATTGTCTCAAAGGGTTCATAACTTGTCCTCCTGATTAGGCCATTTCTTTCAACATAAGGTCGATGCCGTCGGAAATGATGGCTTGGATGTCAATCTTGGACGGGCAGACAAATTCGCAGAGCGCGAGGTCTTCCTCCAACACTTCGAGGATGCCGTATTTCTCCATCTTCTCGATGTCGCCGGCCAGGCAAGCCTTGGCCAGATACACGGGGAAGAGGTTCATCGGCAGCACCTTGCCATACACGTTGCTGACCACGAAAGCGCGTTCGCCGCCGTGCAGGTTGGTGTCCATATTGTATTTCTTCCAAGGCGTGAGCCAGGAGAAATAGGTCTTGGAGGTGCTGAACTGACTCATGCGGATGGGCTTGGCCCAGCCGAACATTTCGTATTCATTGCCCTCGAGGATGAGGCTGACCTGATTGTCCTTGAATCCCAGACTGCCTTCGAAACCGACGGTCTTGCCGCTGAGCAGGTCGCCGCTGATGATGCGTACGCTCTGCGTCTGAGTGCCGAAGAAGTCCTGCAGTTCTTTCATCTTCACGCCGGGAACGGTGTTGATGTACGCAGGGTAGAGGGCGGCGGGACCGCTGACGGCTACTTTACGCATCATATCGACTTTTCCGGTGAGGAAGAGTTTGCCGATGGCTGCGAGCATCATCGGGGTGATGGTCCACACGACGTCTCCCTTGCGGATGGGACGCAGGTGATGAATCTGCACTCCTACGTTTCCGGCAGGGTGTTTGCCCTCGAAGAAGAATTTCTGGACATTCTCCAGTTTCTCGAGCGGGGATTTGCCGTCCTTGCGATAGGACACGACCACACCTTTGGCGGACAGTTTGCGCACGGCGTCGATACCGGCCTGGATGAACTTGACCTCGTCTTTGCAGCAGAAGTCGATGTCCGCGGCGAGCGGAGCGGTCGAGAACGCGGAAACGAAGATGGCGTCAGGCGTGTCGTCGGGATTGGCGATGATGCCGTAGGGACGTTGTACGAAAGAAGGCCAAAGACCGCTTTTCAATAAAGCATCCTTGACCTCCTCGGCGGAAAGGGCGTTGACGTCCTTTTTACCAAAATCGATGGCGGCTTGCTGGCCGTCTGTCTGGATCTGCACCTCGAGCAGTTTGCGTTTTTCACCCCGGACGACGGCTTTGACCGTACCGCTGACGGGGGATGTGAAGAGGATTTCGGGACGTTTCTTGTCTGCAAGAACGGGCGTTCCGCACAGCACGCTGTCGCCTTCTTTGACGAGCAGGCGGGGAACCATTGCCCTGAACTCACAGCCGCTTATCGCGACTACATCGCCGATCACCGTCCGCTCGCACTGCAAGGCTGCCTGTCCCGCTACGGGGATGTCCAGACCTTTCTTTAAACGGATGTTGTTTGACATTATGAATGGCTGTTAAATAAATTTAAATCTTGTAAAAAACTTTCTAAAAAGCGCCGCGAAGTTACGCATTTTTTTTGTAATTTCGCAGTCCTTATGAAATAATAGTTTGTGATGGATAGTCAGGAAATACTTTTTGGGCTCAACCCTCAGCAAAAAGCGGCGGTGGAACAGTTGAACGGACCTGTTTTGATTGTGGCGGGAGCCGGTTCGGGGAAGACCCGTGTCCTGACGAGCCGTATCGCCTATGCGATTGCCGAAGGGTGCGAACCGGAAAGAATCATGGCCCTGACTTTCACCAAAAAGGCCGCCGGCGAGATGAAGGAACGCGTCGCCATGATGGTGGGGTGGCGGCTGGCCCGCAAACTCTATATGGGGACCTTCCACTCGGTGTTCATCCGTTTCCTACGGGATTATGCCGAATATCTGGGCTATCCGCAGGCCTTCACCATTTATGACACCTCCGACAGCCAGTCCTTGATCAAGGCCTGCATCAAGGAACTGGGGCTCGACGACAAGACCTATAAGCCCAAAGATGTGCTCTCCCGTATTTCGGAGGCCAAGAACTCATTGGTCAGTCCGGGCAGTTATATCAACAACGCGCAAGTCCAGCAGGCCGACGCGCACAATCGTCGTCCTCGGCTGGGGGATATTTATGCACTTTATTGGAAGAAATGCCGGCAGAGCGGCGTGATGGATTTCGACGACATCCTCTTCAATATGAACATCCTCTTGTCGAAGAACGAGCAAGCCCGCAAAGAGATTGCTTCGCGCTTCGATTATTTGATGGTGGATGAGTATCAAGATACCAATTTTGCCCAGTATTTAATACTTAAATATCTGTGCGTCAATCATAGTAACATTTGTGTTGTAGGAGATGACTCACAGTCGATCTATGCTTTCCGTGGGGCGAAAGTGGAGAACATCCTGCGCTTTGAAAAGGACTTCAAAGGGACGAAAGTATTTCGGCTGGAGCGCAACTACCGTTCGACGCAGACCATCGTCAATGCGGCCAATTCCGTGATTGAGAAGAACCAGGGCCGTATCAAGAAAAACTGTTTTTCCGAAGAGGAAACGGGCGATCCGATTCACCTGGTGAAAGCCTTTACCGACCAGGAGGAGGCGATGCTCATCACGGCTTCCATTACCGGTTTTATGCAGCGCGACCATGCCGAGTACAAGGATTTCGCCATTCTCTACCGGACCAACGCCCAGTCCCGCGTGCTGGAAGAGCAGCTTCGCCGTCGCAATATTCCCTATGTGATTTATTCGGGCAATTCCTTCTTCGACCGGGCAGAGGTCAAGGATACGATGGCCTATTTTAAACTGGTCGTCAATCCGGAGGATAACGAGTCTTTTAAACGCATTGTCAATAAGCCGGCTCGGGGAATAGGGGATACCTCCCTTGCGGCCGTACAAGCGGTGGCTTCCAAGTTGAACTGTTCCTATTTCCAAGCCTCCCAAAATGTGGCGGAATTGGCCGCCTTTGGCTTGAAAAACGCCGCGCTGGAGCGTCTGGCATCCTTTTGTCAACTGATTGCAACGGCGCATCAGGCCTATCCGCAAACGGATGCCCACGACCTGGCGGTGAAACTATGTACGGATAGCGGGTTGTGGATGCATTTCAAGAGCGATACCTCTGTGGAGGGACAGTCTCGCATGGCCAATGTGCAGGAGTTGCTGGACAGTGCAAAGTCCTTCGTGGAAGAGCGTCAAAGCGAATATCTGGCGGAATTGCAATACGAAGACTCTGTCGCTGAATATGACGAAAACTCGCTTCCTTTAGTCACCTTGGACGAATTTCTGGAGAATATTTCCTTGTTGAGCGCCGTGGATATCGATGAGGATGCAGATGGAATCAACAACAAAGTGGCGTTGATGACCGTTCACGCCTCCAAGGGACTGGAATTTCCCTATGTGTATGTGACGGGCTTGGAAGAAAACCTTTTCCCTTCGGGCAGTTTCGGCCTGTCGGGCGGCAGAGCGGAAATCGAAGAGGAACGGCGCCTCTTCTATGTGGCGATGACGCGGGCCGGAAAGGTCGTGACGTTGTCTTACTGCGCCTCCCGTATGCGTAACGGTCAGCATGAGTCCAATCCGCCTTCCCGATTCCTGCGGGAAATCGATGCCCGCTATCTGGATCATCCGTTGCCCTCCGTACGTACTCCTATGGGCGGCGTGGGCGCACCGGTCGGCTTGACCTCCCGTCCCGCTTGGGGTGGTTCGCGTCCGGCGTCCGGGGCTTCTGCTTCGGGCCCTTCGCCGATTACACGTCCGGTTTCCCGCATATCGCAGCCGCAGGCGGCTCCCCGCGAGGATTTTGTTCCCAGCAGCGTGCTGGATATGAAGGCAGGGCAGCGTGTGGAGCACAGCAAATTCGGTTACGGGCGCATCGTGACTTTGGAGCGCGAAGGGCCCTCGATCAAAGCGAAAGTCTTGTTTGATGATTATGGCGAAAAACTGCTGTTGTTGCAGTATGCCAAGTTGCGGATTGTCGAAGAATAGGGGACTTGGGTTCTGGTTCTGATTTTTTTGTGTTTTTGCGCACAAAATTGTGAAAATGCTCTCGAATTTTGTGAAATTGCGTCAGATTTTTGTGAAAATGCAATTTTTTTACAAGATTTTTTTGTGAAAATGAAAATCCTTTCTATCTTTGCATCGAAGTTTTTCATAGTTTAAGTTTAGGTTATAGAAGGCGCCACCGATGTGATATCGCAGGGCGCCTTTAAATTTTTCCAAAATTTAAAGGCGCCCAGGCTGTTTTAACCCCCTACCCCTTTCAGGGGAATCAAAAAAGCAGACCGAGTGGTCTGCCTTGGAGAGCGGAAAACGGGGTTCGAACCCGCGACCTCTAGCTTGGGAAGCTGGCGCTCTACCAACTGAGCTATTTCCGCAAAAGGGTAAGCGGATTGCATCGCACCGCTACAACCTTTTACCCTTGCTGCCTTCCGACCCTGGGGGAATTCAAAGGGAGCTGGTCGTGCAAGACTTACCCAGCGCAAAGGTAATGATTTTTTGCGAAACTGCAATCTTTTTTAGCGTCCGCAGGCGGATTTCCTTATTTCTGAAAGGCGAAAGGGAGCAGGGACGCAGCGCCTTGTAGTTTGAGGATGCTGTTTTTCCCGATAAAAAGAATGTTCACGGGATGCTGCGGTTCTTCAAATTCCAGCAGTACCTGTGCGCAGGCTCCGCAAGAGCAGACCGCCTCGTCGGCAAGCAGCAAGGTTCCCGGAGCGGCTTTACCCGCATCTTCGCCCAAGGCCGTTTGGTGTACTCGTCCTCCCGCTACGGCAAGATCGCTGATCTGAGCCCCGCGAAGGTCGTTGTGCGCAGCAAAGAGCGCCACGCGTTCTGCGCAAAGACCGGAAGGGTAGGCGGAATTCTCTTGATTCCCGGCTTGGAAGACGCGTCCGTCCGACAGCCGGACCGCAGATCCCACGTTAAATTGTGAGTAGGGAGCATAGGAACGGGTCATCGCGGCAATGGCTTCATCATACAGCGCTCGGTCGCTCGGGCTCAGTTCTTCCGGCGAATTGAAAATTTCATAGGCGATTTCCAGTGTTTTCTTGGCCATAATTTTCTATCTTTGCATCTTGTTAGCGCGAGGGATATCCTTGCGGGCACAAAATTAATCATTTTGCCGAAAATATGAAAGTTTGTATCGGATTGTCCGGAGGTGTGGATTCCAGTGTGGCCGCATTGTTGCTGAAGCAGGCGGGTTACGACGTGTTCGCGCTTTTTATGCAGAACTGGCACGATACGGCCGGCACCCTGCACGGAGACTGCGAGTGGGAGGAGGACCGTTTCGTGGCGGAAATGGTCGCCCGCAAAATCGGCATTCCTTTCTATTTCGTGGATCTGAGCAAACCCTATCGCGCGCGTGTGGTAGATTATATGTTCGCCGAGTATGCGAAAGGCCGTACGCCCAATCCTGATGTGCTCTGCAACCGTGAAATCAAGTTCGATGCATTCTGGGAATGCGCCCGCAAACTGGGGGCCGAAATGGTGGCGACCGGTCATTACTGCCGCAAAGAGCCTGTGTTGGATGCGTCCGGAAAGCCTGTTATAGGGGCCGACGGCAAGCCTTTGTATCGTCTGCTGGCCGGCAGCGACGGCAATAAAGACCAGAGTTATTTTCTCTGCCAACTTTCCCAGGAGCAACTTTCCTCCGCCTTGTTCCCTATCGGGGAACTGGAAAAACCGGAGGTTCGGCGTATCGCCCGCGAGGCGGACCTTCCTTCTGCCGATAAAAAAGATTCCCAAGGCATCTGTTTCGTCGGTAAGGTGGATTTGCCCACTTTCCTGCAGCAGCAGCTCAAGAGCGTGAAGGGGAATATTGTCGAGGTGTATGACGCGTACTACGCGCAGAATGCCCGCTACCTACGCTACCAGGAACTGGACGGCAAAACCCCGGAGCAACTGACGGACGAGGAATTGGCTGACCTGTCCACCCCTATCGACTATGGCGATATTCGTTTTGAAACCGAGACCTATCGCAGCGGGAAAAAGCATATCAAAAAGACACGCTACAAAGACAATCCTTTCGGCAAAATCGTCGGCGAGCACGAAGGGGCTCAGTTCTATACCATTGGCCAACGCAAAGGCCTGGGTGTCGGCGGACACAAGGACTCGCTCTTTATTCTGGCCACGGACATTCCCTCCAATACGATTTATGTAGGAGAAGGCCAGGAGCACAAAGGGCTTTCGCGCCGCTGCCTGCGCATCGCTCCCGATGAAATCCACTGGGTCCGTCCCGATCTCGCGCTGGCTGTCGGACAAACCCGTCGCGTCCGCGCCCGCATCCGCTACCGCCAGCCCCTGCAGGACGCCACGCTCATCCGTCGCACTGGCGGCCTTTTCATCTTGTTCGACGAGCCCCAGCGCGGCATCACCCCCGGCCAATTCGCCGTCTGGTACGAGCCCGTCGCTCCCGATGCACCCCTTTCCTCCGCCGACGAACTCACCGGCTCCGGCGTCATCGCATAAGGTGCTGAGTTCGTTCGCAAGCCTAAAAATTCTCATTTTCACAAAAAAGTCAAGAAAAAGAAAAACTTTTATGCATTTTTCTTGACTTTCCGGCATTTGTCATAAATGTGCTCTACCTTTCCGGCGTTGAAATTATGTTTAACGCTTAAAAGTTTTTGTATGAGCACAACGCGTCCTCTCCTTCTTATGGTCCCGAAGGTTGTACTGGTCAGCAAAATTACGATATATTTGGCAATAATTTTGATTTTTGCCAAAATTATTGTATTTTTGGCCCATATGACAAATGTTGAAATTATATTGGATTATGCGACTGCTCACGGTGGAACCATCGCGAGGAAGGAATTCATACCCTGGTACGAGTCTGCCTATCCGAATGGATCGGTTCGGAGTATGGACACCGTACTGTGTCAGATGGTTGCTTCCGGGCTATTGGAGCGGATTGCATATGGACACTTCCGAATGAATCTGGATACCAAGCCGTTGTATGCCCCGTCTATCAACACAGAAATGAAAGACTTGTTTCGGGGAATCAAAGAGAGGTATCCCTACGCTAAGTTTTGTGTTTGGCAAGCCCGGACATTATCTTCATTTATGCAGCATATTCCCAGCATCGATATGCTGATTTTGGAAACAGACCGCATAGCCTCTGAGGCTGTCTATGAAGATGTGAGGAATTTGGCAAAAGACAGGATGGTTCTTCTTCGCCCTACTGCCCAAGAAATTCGCCTTTATGCCTCCGGAACACCTTCCGTTTTGGTTAAGAACTATATCTCCGAATCTCCTGTTATAAGCGTTGACGGTGTGACTTCCGCTTCGTTGGAGAAGATACTCGTAGATATTACTATCGCTCCGGAATTTGAATTCGCCCGGGGGGTGGAACTTTATACCATCTTTGAAAATGCTGACCAGATGTACAGGATAGGGACGAAGACGATGCTTCGTTACGCCGCGCGCAGAGGCAAGAAAGAAGAGATTGAGCAACTGATAAAATCAACAATGCAATGATAGATCCGAAAAGTAGAAGTCGGGAATGGATATTATATTTTGGTCAAGTGTAATCGCAGAAAGGGAAGTTATCTCCTGTCCGGGCTGCGCCGGGCAACAACCCTTGCGGGCCCGTACTCGCCCGGCCAAGGATAACTTCAATCCTGGGTGTCCAGGCCAACCTGCCTTCTACGGGCCTACAGAACGAAATGGCCTGGATGGGGGTAGGTACGCTTGGATATTGCGAAAGTGTTTTTCGCCAGTCCTTGCTGAAAATCTCGACAATTTTCATAAAAGCCCAAGGATATGGTCGTTGGCACTGCGCCTGTCTTGATTGTAGTCGGTGGGGCTCTTCCCATTGTGCTCCATATCAAACGGGTGTGGAGTACGGTCCGTATATTTGGGTTTACGCAGTCGAGAGCGTTCAGCAGAATATACGAAAACGGCTCCACACTTTCTTTTAGGATAAACACTATTCGGGGAGCGGAATGCAAATGCATTTAAGGGAAGATGAAAAAGAACCCTGTAATCTTGTTTTTATTACTCGTGTTCGCGAGTATGCTGATTTCCTGCAAGAAGGAGTTTGAGAAATTGCAGGTCCAGATAGACGATGTCATGTCCACGGAAATCAATCCGATTAAGAAGCAGATAGAAGAAATTAATGGTTCTATTGAGGATTTGGAGCAGACGGACAAGGAACTCAAGGGTTATATTGAGACGCTGGAGGGTACGGCCCGTCAACTCCAGGCCGACATCACCGCGAATGATACGAAGATAGAACAGACGGCGACAGCCATTCGCCATGAGTTGACCGTCGCACAAACGAGCCTGGAGGGAAACATCGCCTTGGCAAAGACGGAAGTAGTGGGGCAGTTGACGACTCTCCGCACGGAGATGCAGGGCAAACTGGATGCGGTCAATGCGACGATAAGCGAACTGAAGGCCAAGGATACAGCCTTGGAAACACAGATAGCGAATCTGCGGAACTATGTGGATACCCAGATGGCGCTTCAGACGGCAAATACGAAAGAATGGGCAAACTCCACTTTCTCGACCTTAGCCCAGTATCAGGCGACGACCGCCGAGATAGCAGCCATCAAGAGCAGCATCACGACGCTGAACGCTTCATTGACCGACTTGGAGACACGTCTCAATACCAAGATAGCCACCGATATTGCCAGCGCAGTCAGCACATTGGAAGGCGAGCTCGCCACGACGGTGACGGAAATCACCACGGCTTACACGAGTGCCATCAGCACTGCCAAGACAGAACTAACGACGGCTTATACGGGAGCAATCGCTACTGCGATATCCAATAGCGAGACCTCAATGAAGAATTGGGTGAATACCCAGTTGACCGGGTACTATACGATAGCTAAGGCGGAGACTAAACTCGATTCCCTCCACACCGTACTGAACGGCCAGTTGACATCCCAGCAGGAATACCTGACTGCGATGATAGGCAGCCTCGAAGAGCAACTTACCGCCCGTATCGGGGAGGATGAGAAGAAGTTGGACACGCTGAAAACGGCGAAAGCCCAACTGGAGTCGGCGTTGGCTACGACCAATGAGGCGGTAGCGGCCAATACAAAGTCCATAGACAGCCTGCGCACAAACCTTGTGAAGGCTAAGGCAGAACTCACCGAGGCCTACACATCGGCCATCAATACCGCCATCACCACATTGGATGGCAAACTCACCGGCGACATCGCCACCGCCGTGACGACCATCAATACGCGCATTGACCAGGAGGTGGCCGCTCTTGATGCGAAGATAACGACCTTGACCTCCCGAGTCGCTGCCTGCGAAGATGCCATAACAGCCATCCAAACTGCTATCCAGACGATGCGGGGCGATATTGCAACCATCAACCAGCAGATAGCGGCCATTCAAGGCTCCATCAGCGAGTTGCAGACAACTGACGCTCAACTGGACGGCTATATCAAGACGCTCCAGACCACGGCCGCGAATCTGCAGACCGCGCTTGATGCCACTAACGAGGCGCTCAACCAGGCCAAGGAAGACCTGAGAACGGAGATTTCCAACGAGAAAGCCGCCGTGCTGGCGGAACTTGCTTCAGCCAAGACCGCCATCGAGGGGCAGATAACGCAGATTAACACCGCGATAGAAGCGCTCCAAGCCAAGGACGTGGCATTGGACAAGCGGATAGACACGCTGAGCACGTATGTGAGCACACTCAACCAAGGGACGAAGGATTGGGCGAGCGCCACCTTCTCCACGCTGGAACAGTATCAGGCAACGACGGAGGAAATCAGCGCCATCAAGACCAGTATTGCTTCGCTCAACACCTCAATGATAGAACTAGAAACAAGGCTGAACGCCAAGATAGGCACGGACATCGCCGCTGCGGTCAGCACGCTGGAAGGCGAACTCGCCACGAAGGTGACGGAAATCACCACGGCTTACACGAATGCTATCTCCACCGCCAAGGGCGAAATCACCGCCGCCTATACGACGGCCATCGCCAACGCCATCAGCGCCAGCGAAGCCTCAATGAAAGGCTGGGTGAACGAGCAACTCACCGGATACTATACGATAGCCCAAACAGAGGCGAAGTTGACAGCCCTTCAAAACACGCTCACTTCGCAACTCAATGCGCAGAAGACTTACTTTGACGAATTGATCGCTGCCAAAGAGAGCGACCTGAACGGAAAGATTACCGCCAGTGCCGCCGTGCTCGATTCACTGAACAAGGTCTCCGCGCAGAGCACTCAGGCCATCGCCGACAACAAGACCGCCATCGCGGCGCTCATCCAGGGCCTCCAGGATGCGAAGACGGAACTTACTTCGGCCTACACCACGGCGATAGCCACCGCTATCGCCACCTCTGAAGGCAAGTTGGAGGGTGAACTTGCCACGCAGATAGCGGCCGTGAACACCAGCATCGAAACGAAGATAGCAGCCGTCAATACGGAAATCACAAACCTCAAAACCAGGGTAACCTCCCTCGAGACAGCCGTCAGCACCCTCAACGCCCGCCTGACGGATGTCGAAGCCCGTCTGGCCGAATTGGAAAAATTGCTGGGCCAGATCCAGTCGGTGGTTGTCATTCCCGACTACTCGGATGGAAGCGTGGGTTGCTCAAGCGGGAATACGGCCTTCCATTTCAAAGTCCTTCCTACGGGAACTGCGGCCCAACTGGCCCAGGCTCCGCTCAGCGCCTTCAAGATGGATGCTGTCTACACCAAGACCAAGGCTCTTCCGACCTTTGTGAATATTCCAGTCACCAGTGTCTCTTCCATTGGTGATATTCTCAAAGTTACTGCAAATGTAACTGACTTGAAAAGTGAGTTCTTTAGCGGAACGCAGTCTGCGAATGCATCTTTGACTATCAATTCGGGCGTCAGCAGTTATTCTACGACGTATTTCCCGCTTTGCTATGACTCATCGCTTGAGCCAGTGACTATAGATCTGTCTGCTACTGAATCCGCCAATAGTTATGTGGTATCTTCTGCAGGAGCATACAAGTTCAAGGGGAATGTCAAGGGAAACAGTAGCATGCCGTTGGATGGAACTCCAGTCCAGGCGGAATTGCTTTGGGAGACTTTTGGAACGGATGTTACTCCGAATGTAAACGATGTGATAGCATCAGTTTCCTACAAGGATGGATATGTCGAGTTCGAGACGCCTGCAACTTTAAAGAATGGTAATGCTGTTATCGCGGTCAAGGATGCAGATGACAACATCCTCTGGTCGTGGCATATCTGGCAACAATGCCGGCACGATGATGGACCGCAACCTTGGCGCCACTTCCGCCACGCTCGGCGATGTCGGCGCCCTCGGCCTCCTCTACCAATGGGGCAGGAAGGACCCGTTCTTGGGCAGTAGCAGTATTTCGTCCAGCACCCAGGCGAAATCCACGCTCAGCACTTGGCCTTCTCCCGTCAGTTCCACCAGCAGCAACGGGACGGTTGATTACGCCGTCGCCCATCCGACTATTTTCATAAAAGGTGTAAGCAGTTCATACTACGACTGGGTGTATTCCTCCAGAGACAACACGCTGTGGCAGTCAGCCAAGACGATTTACGATCCCTGCCCTCCCGGCTGGAAAGTCCCGACCGGCGGTGACAGCGGCGTATGGTCCAAAGCCGCAAATACCAGCAGTTACTTCTCCTATACTTGGGACTCCACGAACAGAGGAATGAACTTCTCCGGCAAGTTAGGCAGCGCCGACACGATTTGGTATCCTGCTGCGGGTTGTCTATACACCGGCGGTGGCAGCCTCCTCTTTGCTAACTACGGCTACTGGTGGTCTTGTACGCCTAATGACTACCACGCGTACTGCTTCTTCCTCAACCTCGATCGCAGTGTCGGCCCGTCGGGCAGCGACAGCCGCGCATTCGGCTACTCCGTCCGTTGCCTCAAGATAGTGCCCGTGACTGGTGTCAGCTTGTCGAAAGAGTCTTTGGCTTTACTAAAGTTTGACGACGTGGAGTATGGTGAAGAAGTGACGCTTACTCCGGTATTTACCCCCGCATCTGCCAGCAACCAAAATGTCACCTGGTCTTCTTCGGACCCGTCTGTAGCGACAGTTGATCAGAGTGGCAAAGTGACGGCTATCAAAAAGGGCACGGCGACTATTACGGTCACGACCGAGGAGGGTGGTTTTTCCGCCACCTGCGGCGTCTGGGTCGTGAATGACAACACAATTCAACCTTCCGAATATCATGAAATCTGGGCCACCCATTTCACAGCACACGCCTATCCGCGAAATTGTGATGTATCAGACGTTAGTTTTGAATATGCCGTTCAAGGAAGTGATTCCTGGGTAAGAGTGCCGGCTTCACTTGGACAAAATGCTTTCTTTGATGCCAAGTTCACGGGGCTCACTCCCGAAACGACATATTCTTATCGCCTGCTGGTCAAAGGACAAGTGGTTGGTGGTGATCCGGCTCATTTTACGACAGATCACGCCACGAATGTACCGAACGCGAGTTTTGAATATACGACGGATGCGGGCGAATACAAGGAGTGGTACAACGCTTCTGCTCCCAATACGGCGGATCGTACGGCCTGGTGGGGCTCGGGCAACGGCAGCAAGGTGAACGGCATTGACGGTTACGCCGATATGAACTTCGTGATTTGCGAGCCGTCCAGCGACCATGTGGACGGCAGCCAGTCCGCTTGCCTGGTGTCCCAGTGGGCGGTCGTCAAATTTGCGGCGGGCAACCTCTTCACCGGCTATTTCGGCGGTCTGGTAGGTACCAAGTACGGCATCGTCTATTATGGCCGGCCCTTCACGGCCCGTCCTTCCAAATTGAAACTCTGGCTCAAGTATTCCACGGACAATATCAACCGCGAGGATGGCTATCCCTCGACCGGGGACTATCCTACGAAGGGCAATCCTGACTGGGCGCAGGTCTATGTGGCCCTCGGCAACTGGGACTTCAAGAAATATGGTGGCACGAAAGATTGTCCTATCAAGGTCAATACAGCGGACCGGTCCACTTTCTACAACTACCGGACGATGGAAGGCTCCATCGCATACGGAGACGTAATCCTGAAGGGATCAAACGGCGGTTGGCAGGAATATACCATCGATCTGGACTATAGCAAGACGGATGTCATCCCTAGGCATATCATCATATCCTGCACTTCCAGTATGCTGGGCGACTACTTGACCGGTTGCGACAGCAGCAAGTTGTGGATTGATAAGATGGAATTAATCTATGAATAAAAACCGTACTCGCCCGGCCAAGGATAACTTCCATCCTGGGTGTCCAGGCCAACCATCGTTCTAGGGGTCTGTAAGCCACATTGCCCTGGATAGGGGTGGGTTTAATGGGTAGGGGTATCCAGGGTAACCAGCCTTCTACGGGCCTACAGGGCATAGTGGTCTGGATGAGGGTGTTACAGCGTTCGTGCGCGTGGCGTCGAGGCAACTCGGGATGGCGTGATGCGGGTGAAGAAGGCGTGTCGCCCGCGACATCGTGAGCGGGTATTCTAAGACATTTCCAAATTTTTCTTCACTTTTTTATAAGGCACCGCCGCCGGAGGATACGGATTCCGGCGGCTACAGTTCGAGCACTGCG